>CANIBL010000008.1 GCA_947466225.1 Deltaproteobacteria bacterium | reverse complement strand
GTCTGAGCGGCAGCCTTGGTTTTATTTCTGCTTCTATCGTTGTCTCTCTCCAAGCTTTTTCAAGGAGGGGCCAGGGGAAACTGCGCAGCTGGTTCCCCTGTAAATGAAAGCCCCCCAGTAAAAATATACTTTAGAATAAAAGGAACATACCCATGATACAAATCCACCTTCCCGATGGCAGCAGTCGCTCTCTACCGGCAGGCTCCACTATATATGACCTTGCTGCCAACATTGGCCCCGGTCTTGCAAAAGCTGCTGTTGCAGCACACCTCGATGGTACTCTTGTCGGCGTGCAGCATCCCCTCCATGATGGCGCACAGGTTCGGTTGCTTACCAAGACAGACAAAGAAGCACTCGAAGTCTTGCGACACTCTGCAGCCCATATGCTGGCTGATGCTACAATGCGCCTATTTCCTCAAGCCCAGCTGACCATTGGCCCTGTTGTGGAAGATGGCTTCTACTATGACTTCTACATGCCAGAGGGTGCTATCACCTCTCATGATTTCCCAGCCATTGAGCAGGAGATGGCAAAAATTGCGAAAGAAGGCCACCCCTTCATACGCGAAACAGCAGCTTGCATGGATCTCAACGATCCTGTCTACCGCCGGTATCAAGATCTCGATAAGGGTCAGAACCCCTTCAAACAGGAGATCGTCGCCGATATCCAGGGACGTGGTGAGGCGCTGACTTTCTACCAACATGGCAGCTTTATCGATCTCTGCCGTGGCCCTCACGTGCCTCATACTGGTTGGCTTAAAAATGTAAAACTGACAAAAATTGCGGGTGCCTATTGGCGAGGGGATTCTACGAAGCCTCAATTGACCCGAATTTATGGTACTGCCTTTTTCGATAAAGCAGATCTTGAAGCCTATCTTCACTTCTTAGAGGAGGCAAAAAAGCGGGATCACCGGGTATTGGGAGAAAAACTGGATCTTTTTAGTTTCCACGAAGAAGCCCCTGGGTTTCCCTTCTTCCACGGGCGTGGCACGATTCTCTATAACTTGCTCGCAGATCATATGCGCTGTTTGCTCAAGCGATTTAACTATATCGAGGTCAAAACCCCGATCATTCTTTCTGAAAAGCTGTGGCACACCTCCGGACATTACGACAACTACTTAGAGAATATGTTTTTCACTAAGCTTAAGTTGCGAAACCCCACACAACCAGATCTGATTCAAGACAACCAAGAGGAAGAGCGTCCCCTCGCAGTAAAACCCATGAACTGCCCAGGTCACTGCGTGGTATACCGTGCCCATCAGCACTCTCATCATGAGTTGCCGTTGCGCTTTGCCGAGATGGGGCTTGTGCATCGACGAGAGCTTTCTGGCGTGCGGCACGGACTTTTCCGGGTGCAGTCTTTCACCCAGGATGATGGGCATCATTTTTGTACTCCCGACCAGATTGGGGGTGAAATTCAACTACTCATCACGTTCTTTCATGATGTGTACAAAAGCTTTGGTCTTGATGATGTGCGCATTGAGTTCTCTACACGGCCTAGCAATAGCATCGGTACCGATGAGGTATGGGAAAAGGCAGAATCTGCGTTGAAACAAGCCTTGGATGCCCAGCAAATCCCGTATGAGATCAATCCAGGAGATGGGGCTTTCTACGGGCCCAAGATCGACTTTCATATTCGAGATACCCTGAAACGCTCGTGGCAATGCGGTACCATTCAACTTGATTTTTCTATGCCAGAACGTTTTGGTTTGAGCTATATCGGAGCTGATGGACAAAAGCATACCCCAGTCATGATCCATAAAGCTTGCTACGGTAGTATGGAGCGGTTTATCGGTATTTTGATCGAGCACTACGCAGGGGCCTTCCCGCTATGGTTGTCACCCGTGCAAGTTCATATTCTGCCCATTAGCGATAAGTTCATTCCCTACGCGCAAGAGGTACAAGCCAAGTTGCAAGCCGAGGGATTCCGTTGCGAAGTAGATGTGCGCAATGAACGGATTGGGTACAAAATCCGGGATTCTGCGATGCAACGCTTCCCCTATGCAATCGTTGTAGGTCAGCAGGAAATGGACACGCAGATGCTGAATATTCGTAAGCGGGAGCAAACAGAGCAAGAGACGATGTCTCTGCCAGAGTTTGTGTCTCGTCTACAGGTAAAAGGGTAAAAAGCCCCTGTGCATAATCCGTCATGCCCATCGAACGTAGAAAGCCTTGGGGATCCCTCACTTTGCTTCTATAGAGTACGGGTCCCCTTACGAACTTTTCGCATAGGGGGCTACAAAGACGGAGTCGATCTGCTTCTGCTCTTGATACTGCGCCATCTGCTCCAGCATCGAGATAAATTGCCCTTCTTCTAATGGATAAAAGGTAAGAGATTCACTCTCAATCCGTTTTCCTTTTTGCAATTGGCTTTCTGAGAGAAAAAAATCGAGGGGGATCGACTCAGATTGACTGTCAAGAAGGCGAACCGATACGGAATTTTTCCACAGGGGATGAAATTTGGGGGCAGTTACGACCTCGAGCAACCCTCCCACCCGATAGACAGATTTTCCTTGCTCCATAAACATACTGCCCCAGCAAATGGTATCCCGGTGCTGCATAGTTGGTGCGCCTGGAATATCTCGAATCCCTTCAAAAGGGGCTGACATCCATTCATAAAAGGCATGTGGCGAGACCAAAAAGAGCCAATTTTGTTGCTGCAGCGAGGGCATCTCTGGATCTGCTTCTCGCATGGGCAGTGCAGGTAAATTGGCAGACTCCAAGCTGTCTTTTTGTTCTTGGGGGAGTAAGGGGGCAAGGCCACCAGCTGCAACAAATCCTCGAAAGAGATTGTATAAGGCTGGTTCCATGCGCGTATCCCCTTGGGAGACCGTAAGTGCATCTTTTCGCTCCCCGGTTTGCAGGGCTTTCCATGTATCTGCACAGTAGCGCAGCGTCATACTATGCGGATATTTTGCGCTCAATTCATATAGCTCTTGCTGGGCATAGGCGCCCAATGCATGGGAAGGAAATGTTGACACAGCATGTTGGAGACGGCAAAAGGTAGCGAGGGGACTGTGGGGAAATGCCGATTCTATAAAATCTTGTACATCACTTGCTAGATCCGGTTGGGATAAAATGGGGAGCCAATGAAAATAATCCAAGCTTGGCAAATGGGTTTTCCCTAAAGAAAAAGTGGAAGTAGAGGGTGATATTCGATTGTGGTACTTGCAGAGAAATTCGAGACAATAAGGATTGTGAGCATGTTGAGATAAAAAGGGCCGCAACAGTTTACATGCCCCCATTTCCTCTAATTCCAAATGAATCAAGCCTCGAAGAGCCACCCAGGTAATATCCCCATCTGCTACACTTTCCTCCAACAAATACTGCTGCAAATCATGTAAGGAATCCTTCTCCTGCCGTTGTGCACTTTGTTCGATCCACAACCGATATAAGGGAAATTGGATAGCTGGCGTTTGACTTGCGAGCAAGCCGTCTGTAATCAAGCGAATGGTACGCGTAGGTTTTTCATTCCAATAGGCATTCAAGGCAGATAAGTATTGGGTATGAGTCGCACCTTGTTGATGCAACAAAGTTCGATGCGGGGGTAGAGTATGAGATGAGATCGACTTCATAGAAACTCCCTGTGAAAGGCCTATGTAGCCTATCGGAGGGAGAGAATCAGGGAGAAGTCGCTGGGGCCGGCATTCTTTGCCTAGCGGGCGGGTTTTTGGAGGCTTTCCTCAATGATATGCAGGTTTTCTTCTACCCGTTGCAAGGTTTTGGGTCGTGCCTCTTTGTACGCCAGCGCTTGCTGCAACGATTTTTGTGCCGCTTGTAGGTATTCGGTACGCGTAGCTCCCTCTGCCAGGGGTAAGGCATCTTGAAACTGTTTCGCTGCCAAAGCGCGCAATTGTTGAACTGCTTGTTCGCAGGTTGTGGCCAACTTTTCTGTCAAAGCGCCGTGGGTGGCAGGGTCTTTTGCTGCAGCGCTCACCATGGCCCGTAACATCTCTATAGCTTTTTTTCGCTCCAGGGGATCTGTGGAGTCGGCCAAATGATCGATCTCTTCCAGTTTTTTCTCTGAAGATTGCGCTTCTGTAGCTGGTGCTGGCGAAGTTATAGAGGCTGCAACTGTCGCAGCTGGTGTTGGCACAGCGGGCACTGGAAGAGGCACGGATGGCGCTAGAGGAAGTCCAGCGGCAGCCCCGGTGTCAGCTGGAGTAGCGGAGGGTGCGCCAGTCGCGGTCCCCGTATGAAGTTGAGGAAACTGTTGTGACAAATGTGTCCACTTCTCTTGGCGTTGGCTTACACCTGCTTGAAGCTGTTTGCCCAAGTCAGGATTTTGCGTACTACAACGTGCCAGTGAGGTAAGAAGCAATACTTGGATGTCATAGCCTTGCAAGAATGGGTTGTGCTCAAATTGCTCGACCAGGGAAACACCCCATTCTGTGGCGACAATATCGAGGGTTTTGTTTTGCTTGACACAGAGCTGGAGGGTGGACACTACGAGTAATGCTGCCTGCAAGTCGACATCTGATCCTTTCCGCGATATATGCTGAAAAGATCGACTTTCTTCATCTGTTAGCTCTGCATCCACATGCTGCAGCTTTGCCCACTTATCCGAAACTCCGCGGGGCGTTGTCGGCGCCTCGGGTACGCACAGCGGTACAGGCGGTGAGGCTGAACGAATGGGCTCTCTTCGCACCGCTTCTTGTGGCGGTGGCGTTTGCTGGATACAGGCAACGGGAAGCAAGAGAAAACTGAGGTATATCGGGATCGTGCTGACGCGGGCGGAAATACGCACGGTGTGGCTCTCCAATCTGTAGGTGTAGGGACGATTGTAGTTCGTTTTGAGCAGCGGCTCAATTTTTTTCTCTGGGCCTTTTTAACTGGGGAAACTAGGCAGTTGGTTCCCCGGTTAAAAAGTTATCTAGGCCAACAATTCTCATCGAGTGTCAGCACCCCTGGCATCGCCTCTGGTGTAAAGAGAGGAAAAATCATTCGAAACCCGGGTTCCAAAATTTGTCCCCGTGAATTTTGGGAAATTTCTGAGTGTGAAACTTCTTTTCGAACCTGACCGAGATACTCGACCAAGGCTTGCACGCCAGCTGGCGTTTGTAAGATATCTGCACATTTTGCTAAAAATGGCGATATTGGTTCAGGTTTTTGAGATCGTTCCATGTGCGCCAATAGAATGCTGGCTCCTGGCAAGTGACTCTCTTGCAGCGTTTGCCTAAATTTAGTTTGCCAGCCCTCTGACCATGTCATTGGAACCAACGGCAACAACTCACAACGCATGGGAGAAAATACCGGGTGAGACCAATCTACCGATAAAACATCGGTAACAAACTGGTGGGAAATGCGACCCCGTTGTACCAAGGCATCAATAGCCAAGCGATCTGCTGTGCCTTTGATCGGGGTATTCCATCCGTGATCTGCGTCGAGACGTGTGATGGGCGGCTCTCCAAATGAACTGTGAAGGGAAGTAAGGGCATCTATATAATCGGATTTTTTTGCTACCAATGTAGAAGCTGAACCAAGGCGGTCATCCAAGAAAAACCCCGTTGGCACCGTGACCTCTTGGCTTTCCAGGAGCGGTTGTAGACTGGCAGCCAGATTGATTTCTTCCGGGCAAAACAGGGGGCGCAGGGCAACTTGAAGAGAGGCCTCTTGCCTTTGGATAAAGGCTTTACCGGAAAAAAGTTGCCTGAGGCCTTTTAGAACGAGGTCTTGTAAAACTGCCGGTGGTTGCAGAGTGGCCATTACTTCTTGCATCTGGGGATCGGGGGTTCTACCTGCGAAGGGCAACGGACGCTCACTCTTCCACCAGGAATCATGGGGGGCTTGCAGTTCCTTCATCAGAGGGCCCCCTGCAAGGTGACACCCAGAGCATCGCAGGCGTGTGCCAAAAATAGGGGCATGAGGCTCTCTTTTGCGATGCAGCAATTGGGTATCCGCCCAAATGTCTTGGCTATCGCCTCGATAAAACCACTGTGCACCTTGTGGGGTTCCGATCAACTCGTAAAAATTGAACATGGTCTTTTGTGGATCCCATGCCAATAGCTCAACCATCAAGGACATAGAGGCGGGGTCTTGATCTAATCTCAACGAATGTGATGCACCCGGAGAAACAAAATGCCCAAATAGTAGCTCATGGGCGCCTACCGGATAGGGAATTTTCGGTGATTCAGGTATTTCCACCGCCTCAAAAAAACTAAAACTCCCACGTTCTGGATGATGAAACCCCTGATTGGCGACCATGGTTGTGATGAAATGAGCCCCAGCAGTTTGGAGGTTTTTTCGCAGCTCTATCACAGTACGTGGACATTGAGGAATGCTCGAGAGGAGATGAAAAAATGGATCTTGCAGCGCAGAAATTGGCTTGTGCTGAGAGTGTCGTATTACACACTGGGATAAAGCTGTAGCAGGAAAAAAATCCAGTAGGAGAAAGAATGCGGATATAATCAAGCGTCTCATTGCAGCTTCTTCTGATTTTTAGATGTGCTTGCTTTTCTGCAGTGTACTGCGATACGGTTCGTGGGACAACAGCAAAAGATTTTTGGAAATTTCCTATGAAGCCCCGTTTTTTTATCACCGGAATTGGGACTGAAGTTGGAAAAACAGCTGTGGCCTCTGTTTTGGTAGAAGCCTTGTGCGCTGAGTATTGGAAGCCGATACAGTGTGGAGATCTTGAATCAAGTGACACGCATACCATACAGGCCAGCGTTTCTTTTCCGGTTCGTTGCCACCCCGAACGATTTCGCTTGAAACTACCCAAGAGCCCTCATCAAGCTGCAGCTGCAGAAGGTACTGGGATCCAACTTTCGGATTTTGTCTTACCTCTAACTTCCCATTCTCTTATCGTAGAAGGCGCCGGAGGCATTCTTGTGCCGCTTAACGAGAACGATTCTATGTTGAATCTCATCCAGCAATTGCAACTCCCCGTGATCATTGTGACACGCAATTACTTGGGTAGTTTGAATCATACGTTTCTTACTGTGGAAGTGTTGAAGAGAAGTGGCGTTATGATTGAGGGATTGGTCTACAACGGACCTGCTGATGCAGAACTCGAATCGTTTGTATCTCGCAAAACAAGACTTCCCATTCTATTTCGTATGACACCACATCCCGTTTTATCTCCCGCGCTCATCCAACAGTATGCAGCATCACTACGAGGAAATTGGCTATGAAGGATCTGTTGCAAGCGGATCGAGAGTGCATTTGGCATCCCTACACCCAACATAAAATAGCGCCCGATCCAAGCCCCATCGTGCGTGCAAAAGGCGCTTATCTGTATGATGCGAAAGGCGTCGGTCGATTTGATGCAACCAGTTCTTGGTGGTGCAATCTCCATGGGCATTGTCATCCGTATTTGATAGAGAAAATTTCACAGCAGCTCGGGATTTTGGATCATATCCAATTTGGAGATTTAACCCATGAAGGCGCTGTATCCTTGGCTCAACGGGTTTTGTCTCATTTCCCCTCGGTTTTTACCAAGGTATTTTATTCTGATAATGGTTCGACTGCGGTGGAAGTTGCTCTGAAAATTGCAGTGCAATATGCCAATTTACAGGGGACACCCAAAACCAAATTTCTGGCTTTTCGAAACGGGTATCATGGGGACACAGTCGGGGCAATGTCTGTTAGCGACAGTCCTTTTCTTTCCCACTTTCGGCCTTTGCTCTTTGAAACCCTCTATGTAGAGCCTCCCTTGCGAGGTAGTGGAGACAAAAGCCTACGACAGTTGGAAGCCATTTTGGATGTATATGGAAAGGAAATCGCAGCTTTTATCTTTGAGCCTTTGGTGCAAGGGGCTGCGGGTATGCAGATGCAAGATGCGGGGATATTGGACCAGCTCCTATCTCTTTGTAAATCCCATGGTATTGTTTGCATTGCCGATGAAGTAATGACGGGGTTTGGACGTACAGGGAAATTTTTTGCTTGCGATTACTTGGAGGAAAAGCCGGATTTGGTTTGTTTGTCCAAAGGGCTCACCGGTGGACTTCTCCCTTTAAGCATGACGGTGTGCAGCCAGCGAATCTATGAGGGGTTTTTGTCGGACAATCCGGCTCACGCTTTTCTTCATGGGCATACATATATGGGAAATCCCATTGCCTGTGCAGCGGCGCATGCAAGCTTGGATCTCTTGGAATCATCGAGTTGTCTGGCTGCGATTGAAGCCATCTCTCGCAGTCATCTGGATTTTATGGCTGCTCTACCAGGTGATCCATACCCATTGAGAAACGTGCGCTCTCAAGGCACCATCTTGGCTATGGAGATGGCTGCTCCAACTCCGAGTGGGTACTTCAATTCTCTGGGGCAGGATCTACGCGAATATTTTGCGGAACGTAAGATCTTGCTGCGCCCTCTGGGTAATAGTCTTTTTATATTGCCCCCCTACTGCACGACACCAGAAGATTTGGCGCCTGTGTATCAAGGTCTACTCGATCTACGACAGGAGGCAAGATGGACGTTGAACTAAAAGAGGTACTCACACATATCGTACAAGACTCGCGTTTACAGGCGGGATTTCTAGCTGCCTTGAGCGAGTTGGAGAATTGTGGTGCCAAGAAGATTATGCGATACCAGACCCGCTCCAATACAGATCTATCCCTTCTTCAACATGCGGCAGAGGAAGCGCGTCATGCTTATTTTTTCCAGAAGCAGGCATGCAAATTGGGCGTGCCGATGTCGTCTCCTTGGTTAGATGGTCGACGTCGACGGTATCTTGATCGGTTGGAGCTTTTTATTGCCCGTTGTTTATCTAGCGAATCTTCTGTTGCCACACGAGAAGGATGCTATGTCTTGACGACCTATTACATTGAAAAACGCGCCACCTGGTTATACACCTGTTATGAAGAGGTATTGGCCGCCTACGGAGCGCCTTTTTCGTTGCAAAGTATCTTGCGAGAAGAGGTTGGGCATTTGGATGAGATGGAACAAATGAAACAAAAATTGGGTCTGTCCACTGAAATCAAAAGAGAGATACAAGATTTTGAATTGACTCTTTTCACAGAGTGGGTTTCTCACATGCAAGATCGTTTGCAGGAGGTCTTACGGGAGAGAAAAAAAAAGGCCCCTTGAAAGGGCCTTCTTATCGGCGTTTTTAGAAGCCACCCTGACGAGGGGGGCGTTCTTGCGCTTCATTTACTCGAATGTTGCGCCCATCCAATTTGCTACCATCCATTGTAGCGATGGCGCTCTTGGCCGCATTGTCGTCGTCAAAGGTAACAAAACCGAATCCACGAGAGCGTCCCGTATCTCGATCTAAGATTACCCGTGCGTCTGCCACAATGCCAAATTTGCCAAACGACTCTCGCAATAGATTGTCGTCTGTGTTCCAGCTAAGCCCACCAACAAATAACTTCTTCGCCATCGTAAAAACTCCTACGGTCTCCTTCAGATAAGGACGAATTGTATCTCAAAATTTCGGAAGGGCCCAGCAGATTTTCTTTCCTTTGTCGGCGGTAACCAGATCATATTTTTATGAAAACACAAAAAACACCATTTACAATCAAGATAGAAATAAGATACGGTTCATGAAAGTTCACCATTTTTTTTGTTAGGAGTAAGTATGCGAGTCGCTCTACGTACAGTTATGTGTGCTTCTTTGTTCATGGCGCCTGTTTTGTCAGCAAGACCATTTATGCAATCCATGAGAAACACCTTTAGCACGGGTACTAGCAGTAGTTTCAATGGTACATCTGCACAAGCCACCGATACCTATCGACGTGCCATCGAGCTTTCAGGCAATTTGACACACTCTACAGAAGAAGGAACGGAGTTTAACCAAGCTGTAGGCAATTTGCGAGAAGTGTTGTCTCAAAGCGGCGCTGCACAAAAAAAGAGCCAACGTCAACAAGAACGTGCCAACATTGAAACTGCCTATCAAGCGGTTGTGGCTGCCTATGCCTCTTTAACCGGAGATTCTAGAGGCCAAGATCAAGGCCAACGTACAGAACAACGTCAAGGCCAACGTACAGAACAACGTCAAGGCCAATGTACAGAACAACGTCAAGGCCAACGTACAGAACAACGTCAAGGTCAATGTACAGAACAACGTCAAGGCCAACGCACAGAACAACGTCAAGGTCAATGTACAGAACAACGCCAAGGCCAACGTACAGAACAACGTCAAGGCCAACGCACAGAACAACGTCAAGGTCAATGTACAGAACAACGCCAAGGCCAACGTACAGAACAACGCCAAGGCCAATGCCAAGTAGACAGTATCCGTAGCATGGATGCAGACTACCGAGCATTGACTACCGAAATGACACGTCTGGGATTCTAGTACGTTGGGTATTTCTCACGATCGAGGGGAATCCCCCTCGATGAAGCTACCGATATTGATTCAAAGCTGGCAATACATATTTTTGGATTTTATGCACATCTTGGAAGGTGTCGATGACAAAAGGAATGATGCTGGTATTCGTATAATACCCGTTAAAGTAGCAGTGAGACTCCTCGGGTGTAAAGACAGGTTCCACTGAATGAGAGCGAATGGCATTGTCGATTTTTTGCAAGTAAGGTACCAAAACAGGACGCAGTACAGCAGGATCTGCTGTGGCAGATTCAATGATGTTGCTCTGTAGAATCACCCACTCCTTCAATAGTGGTCGTTCATATCCTCTACGATACTCATGGTAAATTACATTGGCGCCATCGCGTAGTTCCTTTTCCAGTCGCGTTTTCATAAAGAAAATTTTGTGAAGGGGAAAGAGCAAGTGGGTCTCAGTCGAAAAAGATCCCACATAGGCTGCTTTAGCACGAGAAAGGTTGAGGGTGATTCGCAGTAAGCGATTTCCATATACATGAGCTGGTGCATAGCTGGTGTCGCCTTGGGGGATCATCGTGCCATTGATGTCGTGTATATAGCTGGTCGCACCCGAGAGGGTTTCTGTCGGAGTTGCCATCATCCCCGTTACCGGATGGGACCAGGTTTGGATGCCGTGAGCATGACGCAGTTCAGGATTTTTTCCCACGATGTGAGGGGCAAAATTGGGGTCTTTTTGTAGCAGATCGAGGGGGAATTGGCCTTGCTCGTGATAGATCTGCATCCAGGTTTGAATTTGTTGTGGGTTTGCCCATACATAAACATGCCGCGGAATGGCAGGGCGATGCTGGGACTCGAGTAGGTACCCAGCAGACACACTTTGGCTGAGAAACAGTCCCACGCACAGGTGGAGGCATTTTTTCATAACATCCTCTTTATTTTGTGGATTTTAGTCTTATTTGCACCTTACCTCATGATTTCTCCCAATAGAAAGCCCGGAATTTGATGCTCACTGCCGGTGGCGGAATTTGCGTTACACTGTGGATCTCTTCCCAAAACTCTGGCTCAAGCAAACCCCAATGGGGAGGGCCATCTATATGGCGGGAACTTGGTGTAGCTGTGCTTGTGGTGGTCGTGGTGAGACGGCAGAGAGGGAGGAGTCCCGCTATTGTATGAAAAGCCCTCGCCAGTAGACGGCGGTTTCAACGACCATATGGTGAAGTTGCAGTGGCACTATTGAGTTGAAGGATATTAAAGATCGCCCAGGGTATTGCCGCGGAGGCAGTAGGCACACCGAGGGTTGGCATCTCTTCCGAAGAGGCCATTATAGCTAGACTTGCTAGCGCACACATCCCCCTTGCCGCTTCCCCAGATCAGACTTTCCTAGCGGAGCTCGCTAGATTAACCAACGACTTCCTCTCTGCACGCAAGGCTTCTTTTGCGCTCGTAGCTGATCTTGGGGCATACCTCCAGGCGCAATAGAGCTGTCGCCTTAAAAGTAATAGTGCAGCATCAAATTGCCCATGTCCTGCCAGCTGGTGGATATGGCGCGAATTTGCTGCTTCATCCAGGTGGCACTAATTTCAAAGTGAGGTCGTGGATAAAAATGGAACGCAGGCCCAAAGGTCGCAGACTCCATATTCGGCTTGCCCAGTTGCTGGGACTGAAAATCTCCTGCAAGTGAGACATGCATCCCCTTATAGAACTCATATCCCAAACGGTTGTACAGGACTAACCCGGGATACTTGTACATAAATTCTCTCCAGTTGGAGTAGTACTTCTGTAGCGACGTATCCAGCATATAGTACAAGCGAGGCGTAATCCCCCAAATCACAAAGGGTCCGGAGAGAATGTGATGGCGTGCGGTATCTGGCGTGAGCCCTGCGTAAAAGCTCCATCCCACTTGGGAGCGTTTGTGTACATAGGCTGCAACCCGCAAACTACCGGCAGCTTCATGGAGGTTGTCTCGGCTGTCATACTTGGTGATCTGGGTATAGATGATCTCCCCTTTTTCATGCAAAAATCCGATCTCGGCATTGTAGGTTTCGGTCCCCTGGTTGAATCCACTTCCTCTTCGGGTCGAGAGCTCGTGCTCTGGGGTCATAATGCCGTAGGCTGGCATAAATTTCCCTACGCGTAGACTCCAATTGGGCGTTGGCATGTATTTGATATAGTGGCGTCGAAATTCGTGATTTCCATCGTACATGCCCCACGTACCATCTACAGAAAGGGTCGGAGATACATAGGCCAACTCTCCATCGGCTTGCATGAGAAAGGTGCGATCCAGTGTTGCGCCGGCTTGTTGCGTGCGATAGCGGAGCTCTCGTACATCTCCCCCGATGGCGAGCCAGCTAGGGGTGGGTACTGTATTGTGTAAGAAGTTAGACTCCCCTTCTCGCGCCCAGGTCGAGAGCACATCTTCCGAGATGCGCTTGCCATACTCGGTGGTAACCCCCCCTCCACTTGGGCTTACATGGCAGCTGCTGCAATTGGCATATCCATATCGCACCATTTCGGGAAAGGCATACAGGGAAGTTGTGAATCCCAAGGTTGCAAACCATATACTGAAGGAGATCCCCGATGCGACCTTGGGTCGCTGGGGAGGACGGATACTAGATTCAGTCATTTTTAGCTCCTGCATCGATCCAGGCCTTCAATTTATCTTGTAAGTCGGTGGAAAGTGCTGTTCCCCCTTGTGGCATCCGGCCGGAGGTGATCATGGTGTAGAGTGAGCTGGAAGCAGAGTCTCCTGCGACAACATACATGGAAATTCCATCATAACTACTAAAGGCTGTATGACAGTTGACGCAGGAGACATTTAGAATGTCGTTTTGAATATCGGTGAATGCCGGTACTGAAGTTGTCGTAGTGGTAGAAGTCGAGGTTGAAGAGGAAGAAGTCGCGCTGCTTTTTTGTGGGGTTGTAGGGCTCGGGGTATCGGTTGTAGACGTTTGGTTGCCACCACAAGCGGATAGGCTGAGCACCAAACAGGTAGTGTGGAATACACTGCGCATACAATCTCCTTTTTTGAGAGGCTATGGCTAGTATAACGTGATGTTATATTTTTTTATCTTGGGAACCAGCTGGGCAGTTTCCCCAGGTAAAAATAAACTCAAATCCCATCCATCCCCCAAAAAAAAGCGGTTTCCAAGATCTTGGCTTGAGGGGTAAGAGCTTGCATCAGCCCAACTGGATGTAGACTATATTCCTGTCCATCCAACCATTGTTCCCACTTTGTATCCAGTTTTGGTGGAACTAACAGAGTCAACTTTTGCCAGCCTGTTTTGGCTAAAATATGCTGTAAGAGCTTTTCCAAGATAGCGGGTTGCCTCGCCCCCCACTCATGCACCACCCCAATCATGTCATAGCCTTTTCCCAGTATGCAAAAACCTTCGATCTCGCCAGCTGATATAGCAAGTAGGAGAATCGAGTCTGGGATTAGCAGTAGTTGACCCCATTCAGCCTGTGTACGTTGGTAGGTGAGGGGAACAGCAGGACGAAGGGTGTCCAACTGGGCAAAAACTGCCGCGTTAGGAGTTTCTTCCACTATAATTTCCCCATTCCATTGTGCTGGGGCCTCCAAACGGTACTGGAATCGTCGCTCAGACCCAAAGGGGGTATAACCCAGTTTGTGATAGAATAAGGGTAGGTCACTCCACAAAATGAGGGCAGCCATATCATGATTGCGAGCATGGTTTGCCAAGAACGAAAAGAGGTGGCGCATCCATCCCTGGCCTCGCACGGTTTCATCAGTGGCAACATTTCCAATGAACCCCACTTGGATGGGCCCGATTTGGGTATCCAACGTACGAGGTAAAAAATTGGCATGGACCAGTACCTGTCGAGGAGAGTCGGGCAAGATCCCGCAAAAGCTATACTCTGATTTGTCCAAGGGTAGAACCAGGGGATACTCCGCTTCGATGGAGTACGTTTGTGGAGATTCGCTTCGCAAGGCACGTTGCAAGAGCGCATTGCGGGAGAGTTGTAGTTCTGGGGTTACTGGCAGGATCTGTAGCATAGTCACTCACAAGTAAAAGGGATTGGGGGATGACACCCCCCCTCCTCTCAGCATAAAGAGAGCCACTCGTGGGAATCAAGTTTTCACCAGGATTAAAAGCTGCAGGGGTCGACCCCAATATGGTGGAGAAGCTCGTTGACGCGCAAAAAATCCCTCTCAATACTGCCAAAAAACGAAAAGAAATGATCGTACAGGAGAAGGCTGGAATCGACAAATTTTCCAGTCTACTTCATGAATTAGAGGGTAGTTTGAGCGGACTCAAAACCCGACAGGCTTTTTATAAACTGAAACTTGACTCCTCACATCCAGATATCCTTGATGGTACCGTAGCCCCTGGTGCTTTACTCGGGTCCTATGAGTTTGAAGTACGTTCCTTGGCTAGGTCCGATAAGCAATTGGCCTATGGGTTCCCGGATCGGGATAAAACCCCGGTGGGATTTGGGTACATGTTGGTGGACACGGAAAAGCACGGGTCTAAAGAAGTGACGATTGAACCCAACTCCACCTTGGAGCAGGTGGCAAGCCAGATCAATGATGCTGACATTGGGGTACGCGCCATGGTGGTGAATACCCGCTACCAACCGGATGCGTTTCGGTTGCTGGTGGTAAGTGAAGAATCAGGGAAAGAATCCAAAATCACCATCGATCCAGATACCACAGATTTGGAGTTTAAAGAGCAAGTCGTGGGTCGTAACTTGGATGTGCTATTTGAAGATGTACCTGTAACCAATTCGACCAATAACCTAGATGGGTTGGTGGACAATGTCACCTTCAACGTGAGGCGGTCTGAACCTGGTACTCGGGTGCAGGTCAACATTGTGCACGATGCTGAAGCCACCCTGGAAGGCATCAAAGCTTTTGTTACCAACTACAACAAAATTATGGGATTTGTGCAGCAGCAATATACAAAAGATCCTGACACGGGAAAATTTGGAAATTTGGCTGGAGACTACTCCCTTAAAATGGTGATGCGGCAGTTACAGTCTTCGCTTACTACAATGGCAAAAAGTGGAAATAAGTACAGTACCATTGCGGAAATCGGGATCACCAGCAATCCGAAAACCGGTGAACTCGTTATGGATGAAGCTAAAGTGAAGGCGGCATTGTCCGAGAACTATGAGGGTGTCGCCAACTTGTTCATTCGAGATCGCAATACCGTAGGGCTTGCAGAGATTCTGAGTCAGAAGGTTCGAGAACTGGAGGATGCGGGTTCAGGGGCGCTCAAAAACCGGCAACGGGGCTTGGAGCAAGTCATCAAGAACCAGGACCAGGAGATAGAACGACGAGAGCGTCTGCTGCAAGAGAAAGAGATGTCCATCCGCAGAAAATTTTCTGCTCTGGAGTCGACCCTATCGGGACTGCAAGGCCAAAGTGACTATCTGAAGGCCAGATTCTCCGGAGGCAATGGAGGCGGCGCGTAACTCCCTAGCGAGAGGCCGCAATGAGCAATCCGTATCATCAGTACCAAAGAACTGCCGTCACCACTGCCAGTCGCGAGCAAATTTTGCTCCTTTTATATGAAGGTGCCATTCGCTTTGTAAAGCAAGCCATTGTCGCCATGGAGGAAAAGCGAATTGCAGAGAAAGGGCGTACCATCAGTCGAGCCACTGCGATTATCTCGGAACTGATGGCCACCCTGAATTTTAAAGTCGGAGGTGAGCTTGCCGCGGATTTGGAAAATTTGTATATCTTTATGATCGACAAGTTGATCGAGGGCAATATTGACAATCGGGTTGAATGCTTACGTCAAGTAGAAGGATTGCTCGCTACCTTGTATAGTGCGTGGAAGGATATCATCGAAAATCCTCGACCAGATGGGGTCTTGTCTCCTGTTGGTGCGGTACAACAGCAAGATAAAGTTCAAATTAAAACCTAATTTTTTTACTGGTTCCCCAGTAAAACCCCCCTAGGTAGCTTCTGCCCCTCTTCCCTCATTGCCCCCTTGCTCTTCCCCTTGGTAGCATAAAGATAGCCCATCATCCAAGAGGGAGGCTGCGTATGTCCATTGGAATCGGGGATCCAGCTTTTACCCGTACTGGTCGTCCTGGTGTGATCCAACCCTCCACGACACAACCGGGTCGAGTAGAGATCGAAACAGATCTCAGTGCTGTACAGCAAGCCCATCGACATGGCTATCTCAAGGGTATTTCTCCCGAGGACCGAGCGTCTTTCAACCAAATTATGGATGGGGTTCAACGGTTGGAGGATCCCAAGGCTCAAGTGCATGCTTTGCAAACACAGATCGGAGAACTGGAGCAAAACCCAAGTGCACAAAAGCAACATGTTGTGCACTATTTGAGGTCGGAATTGTTTCATATTATGGATACCCATAACATTACCCCAACGTCATATGTACTTTCCGCACAAGATCCCTCCGTTGCTCAGAAGTAAGCAACGAGGCTAACCCATAAGGAGATCTATCGTGGCACAGATTGGAGATTTGGTTCCAAAGTCAGGTATTTATACAGAGCCTGGTGTAGTGGTGCAAAAAAAGGAAGATGGTACGGTGGTGGTCGATACGGAGCCCATGACGGTTAATAAGTACCATCGATATGGCAATACCACCGGGTTGAGCGAGCAAGAAAAAACGAAATTCAATACCGTATTAGATGAAATCTATGCCAAGGAAAATGACGTAGAAAAAATCAATGATATTCAACAAGAAATGGAGCAGCTAAAAACCGATCCAAAAAATCGAAATGTGGTGCAATATTTAAAAAATCAACAATCTTTGTTGATTCGAAAAGCCAAGAGTTTGCCGCGATACTATACGTGGGACGAAAACCAAATTAAAACCTAATAAAACTGGGGGGTTCATGGTGTCTTCTACCACCATCCTTATCCTCGGTAATACCCCTGAAGGGGCGCTGTTAGCTAGCTATTGGAAAGAGCGAGGCATTAGGACTCTTTTACTTGGCAGAAAGCGAGATCAGAATCCTTTTACGCGCTTAGAGGCATGGGGCCGATCTGAGTCCCTCGAAGTAAAAGCCTTACCCCAGATAGAAATTTTCCATGTTAGCGCTGCGGTGGTGACGGTGCAATCTTTCGATATAATTGGTATTTTAGCTAGACATATTCACTACCTACCAGCTGGTATTCCCATTCTATGCTTGACACATGGTGGAATGGAGAAAAAACTGGCACAGTTTTTCTCTCAACATCCAAAGTTTGCATGGAGAATCGCCACCTGCGAACATGATTTACAAGAACCCACTCCAGGATTTTTCCGTAGCACCACCTCACAATTTCGTTTGATATGGGGGCCATTTTTCTCGCAGGAGGAAAAGACTGTCGTTGAAGTAGAGTGGGAACATGTAGACCCTCATTTTTTCCACTGGGTACCACAGATGGTGCGTGAGCAACGGGTGCGGTGGCTCTATGAATTGATTATTGGTTCCCTTACGGCGGCTCAACAACTGAAGACATGTGGTGAGTTACTGGACCGAATGGATGTGTTGGCGCAGGTATTTGCAGAAGGCTATCAATTGGGGCAAGAGTGGTGGCAAGAGTGGGCTCAGTCAGAAGACAAGCTCTACGAAGGGCTGATCAGCCTCATCTCCAAACGAGCGAATATACCGAGTTTGATGTACGAGCAGACGGTGCGGAAGCAAAGAACAGAAAATGAAGTTTTTGCTGGTGCAGCAAGTGAGAAGTATCCCCATCTATGGGAGCTGGCAAAAAAAATTGAGAGGATGCCCCAGTCGAATCAAATGGGTGGGTAACTTTTTGTTTTTTTGGGTTTTTTACGGAACCAGCTGCGCAGTTTCCGCACCTCCTTGCTAGGGGTGGTAGACACGGGTAACAAGAGAAAGCAGAGAGATGCCCAAGGCCGGCGCGACGATCGGATCCCCCCACCTATCAAAATCGCAAACAATGCTTCGGTCCTGGACCCTCTACTCTCGGTTTTCTCCCCTGCCCGGCAAGGAGGTGTGGAAACTGGGTAGCTGGTTCCACAAAAAAAACTATCGAGTTGGACGCCAGCCACACACATGAGACAAAGCCTCTTGTACAATGCGTTGCTGTTCCACTTGATGGGACTTTGCGGATCCTTCTGCTGTAGACCCAGATGCTTTTCGACCGATATACTCCAGCTCTCGATCCCCCAGTAGGGGCCGCAATCGCGGCGCCATAAAATTCCAGAATCCCATGTTTTGGGGTTCTTCTTGTACCCATGTCCAGGATTTTACGTTGGGATATTGGATCATGAGTTCTTGAAAGCGTTCTTTTGGAAATGGATACAGCTGTTCAAAGCGCAAGATCGGAAGAGTCTCCACACACTCTGGAGAGAGTGCGCGTGCTTCACAAAGTTCATAATAGATCTTCCCTGTGCAAAGAAGGAGTCGTTCGACTTTTTTCTTCTTTTGAATCGTCGTATCATCCAAGATTTCACAAAAAGTCCCGGTGGTAAATGCCGACCAGTTGGAGACCACACTTGGATGTCGCAGCAAGCTTTTTGGGGTAAGCAAAATTAGAGGTTTACGAAACGTGCGACCCATCTGTCGACGTAGGAGGTGAAAGAGTTGAGCTGGTGTCGTCACATTGCATACTTGAATGTTGAGATTGCCGCACAATTGCAAAAAGCGTTCGGGCCTTGCGCTGGAGTGCTCCGGTCCCATGCCTTCATAGCCATGGGGCAACAGTAACACCAGCCCACTTTTTTGGTTCCATTTGGCTTCACTGGCTACTAAAAACTGGTCGATAATAACCTGGGCTCCGTTGACGAAGTCCCCAAATTGGGCTTCCCATAGTACTAAGGCATTGGGATCTGCCAGGGAATATCCAAATTCAAATCCCAAGCATCCTTGCTCGGAGAGTGGACTGTTAATAATTTGCACGGTACCTTTGGCCTCAATATGATTGAGGGGTTCAAAGGCTTGGTTGGTCTGGGCATCAAACCATACTCCATGTCGACTGCTGAAGGTACCGCGTTTGCAATCCTGTCCAGACAAGCGGACGCGCACACCATCTTGTGCCAAGGAACCAAAGGCGACTAGTTCAGCAAACCCCCAGTCGAGGGCGCCGGTTCCTTGTGCCATGTCAGCGCGAGATTGTAGCAACTTTTCAATTTTGGGATGCAGCATAAAACCTGTGGGAGGACGTACCAATTGAGTTGCCAGGGATTGGAGGCGTGCCTTGGGAAGCGCAGTTTTTATCTCCGCTAGTATTTCTGCGCGAGAAATAGTGTGCTTGGTAAAGATGTTGTCGAAACTCGAGGGATAAGCTGCAGCTTCTACCTTTCCCTCTTTTACTTTTTGATGCGCCGCTTGCAAGGTTTCTCGCACCTGACTCTCAAGCTGGCTAACCTCGGTTTTTGTCAGCACGCCCTTTTCCAAGAGCGCAGTGGTGTAGAGAGAAAAGACCGTGGGCATGGATTTGATTTGTTGGTACATCACCGGTTGGGTGAACGCTGGTTCATCGGTTTCATTGTGGCCATATCGTCGATATCCGATCAGATCGATCACCACATCTCGTTGAAATTTTTGTCGAAACTTCACGGCCAAAATGGCAACCCACGCTACCGCTTCCGCATCATTTGCATTCACATGAAATACAGGAGCATGGACTGTTTTTGCGATATCAGAGCTGTACGGACAGGAGCGGGAATCCGTTGGATTGGTAGTAAATCCGATTTGATTGTTGGTGATGATGTGGATCGTACCCTGGGTTGCATATCCGTCTAGTTGGGATAAATTCAAGGTTTCTGGTACAACACCTTGTCCGATAAATGCCGCATCTCCATGAAGCAATACCGGTACAATCGCAGCGGCATTTCCTTGGAGCTCTTGTCGGCATCGCACAAATCCTTCCACAACCGGATTCACAAACTCCAAATGACTGGGATTTGGGGAGAGGTAGAGACGCATCCTTTTTTGACTAAAGGTTTCCACTTCTTTGGCAAATCCCTTGTGGTACTTCACATCTCCATCGATATTGAATGGATTGAATCCACTGCCTTCAAACTCTTGAATCAATAGTTCATAGGGCTTTTCCATGATGTTGCACAACACATTGAGACGACCTCGATGGGCCATCCCCATGCATACTTCTTGGGCACCTTGTTGAGCCGCTTGATCAATCAAGATATCCAGTAGAGGTAAAAGAGTATCAAGCCCTTCGACCGAAAATCGTTTTTGTCCCAAGAATCGGGTTTGCAAAAAACGTTCAAGGCCCTCAGCTTGGGCCAGTTTTTCTGCAATACGCTTTTGCAGTGCTACAGGTACCGAGGGTCGATTGGTGCAGGATTCCATTTCAGATTGGAGCCAAGTGATGGCTTCAATATTGTTTATATCGCGAAAATCAGCGCCGATCGAACCGCAATAGGTAGCTTGTAGTTTGTCGAAAATATCCTGAAAAGACATGGGCGATTGAGAGAAGAAGTTGGAAGTATGAAATTGTGCGGTTGGCGCTACATCTGCCAGTCCATGGGCAGCTGGTTGCAAGTCTACAGGAACGGGTTTTGCGGTTTCCAATGGATTCAGCCACGCATAGAGATGACCCAATCTGCGGTATGCATTGATAAAGGCTTCTACCTTGGCATGCAGCAATCCCGTGGAGTTATCTTCCGATATACTCGCACCTCCGGCGCCGGGTTGAAGTGCTAATTGATAGCCTGCGAAAAAGGCCTGCCAAGAAGGATCCACCTCAGTAGGATCTTGTAAAAACACTTGATACAAGGCCTCCACATACGTCGTATTGGAGCCGTGGGCAAAACTAAAACGGTCTGTCATGGTAGACTTCCTTAACTATGCAGGCTTCGCTGATCCACAGCCAATGCTGCTTCCTTCCAAATCTCCGCAAGTGTCGGATGGGCATGCACGGCACGCGCTACATCTTCTGCACTCGCCCCAAACTCAAAGGCCATGGCAATTTCTGCAATCATCTCTGAGGCCCATGGCCCCACAAGATGAGCACCTAGCAAACGGTCGGTATCTCGATGGGCCAGAAGCTTGGCCACGCCTTCGGCATCTCCCATGGCTTTGGCGCGCCCATTGGCTTTGAAGTAAAATTTCCCCACTCGATAGGGAATCCCTTCCTTCTTCAGCTGTTCTTCGCTCTTGCCCACAGTTGCGACTTCAGGCCAGGTATAGATGATGCTGGGCAAAGCTTCGTAGTTCACATGGCCATTTTTACCAGCCAAGAATTCGGCAACCGCAACGCCTTCTTCTTCCGCCTTATGTGCCAACATCGGACCGGCGATCACATCCCCGATTGCAAAGACACCAGGAACTGCAGTGGCAAAATGAGCATCTACAGGGATGCGTCCAGCTGGATCAAGGGCGATGCCCAGTTTGTCCAATCCCAATCCATGGGTATAGGCACGGCGCCCTACAGCGACCAGTAGCTTATCGCCCTCTATCTCAATCGACTCTGTACCTTTTTTGCATCGTGCGATCACAGTGTTACCTTTTACCGTCGCTTGTTCCAATTTGGTAGCGAGGTGAAAGGTCATCCCCTGCTTGAGTAACTGTTTTTGGAGAAAGCTTGCAGTTTGGGTGTCGGTTACCCCCAGAATGCCATCCAAGGCTTCTACCACCGTAACCTTGGCACCGAGCCGGCCCCAAACGCTGCCGAGTTCCAAGCCAATCACACCGCCTCCGATTACGATGAGATGCTTCGGTACTTGGGTAAACTGCAAGGCATCAGTGGAGTTTACGATGTGGGTGTGGTCAAATTTTGCAATGGGAATCTCAATGGGACGACTGCCGGTAGCAAGTAAAATCTGACGTGCATGATATCGCATAGGCGCGCCAGACGGGGGCTGCACTTCTACCACACCGGCTTCGACCAAGGATCCTGTGCCGCGAATCCAGTCCACCTTGTTTTTTTGAAAGAGAAACGCAATACCGGCTGTGATGCCTTTTACTACTTCGTCTTTGCGGTGGAGCATCCTTTCTAGGTCGAGCTGAATTTTACCACATGTAATGCCATGCTCGGCAAACTCATATTGAGCGCGCCAAAAGTGGTGACTGGATTCGAGCAGCGCCTTGGATGGAATGCAGCCCACATTGAGGCAGGTGCCACCCAATGTAGGGGCCAACTCGATGCACGCAGTTTTAAGACCCAGTTGTGCAGCGCGAATAGCGGCGACGTACCCACCCGGCCCCCCACCAATTACGAGAAGATCGTAGGAAACTGTACTCACGCTATACCTCCAACACCAGACGAGCTGGGTCTTCCAACACTTCTTTGATCTTTACAAGAAATCCGACTGCTTCTTTTCCATCGATGATGCGATGGTCATAGGACATGGCCAGGTACATCATGGGGCGGGCTTCGATGGTACCATCCGGCATCACCATGGGGCGTAGTTGGGTTTTATGCATACCCAAAATTGCACTTTGAGGCGGATTTAAGATGGGGGTAGAAAGTAAAGAGCCGAAGACTCCTCCGTTGGAAACGGTAAAGGTTCCCCCATTTAAGTCGTCGAGAGAAATTTTATTTTCCCGTGCTTTCACAGAGAATGCGGCGATATCTTGTTCAATTTGGGCAATGGATTTAAGGTCTACATCGCGTAGCACCGGTACCATGAGCCCTTTCTCCGTGGATACCGCAACCCCGATATCGCAGTAGTTGTGGTAACACACATCAGTACCCGAAATATAAGCGTTCACGGCAGGAAAAGCTTTGAGTGCAGTAACACTTGCCTTTACAAAGAACCCCATAAACCCAAGTTTCAGTCCGTAGGCTTTTTGGAACAAATCTTGGTAGTTTTTGCGCAAGGCCAAAATTTGGGTCATATCGACTTCATTGAAGGTCGTCAAAATCGCGGCGGTCTGCTGTGCTTCAATCAATCGCTCTGCAATACGGCGACGCAACATCGACATGGGCTTGCGTTCTTCTCTACGCTCGCGCCCTCCGCCAAGAATCGCTGCAGAGGCAGGTGTCGGCGGAGTAGGAAGTGCTACGGCAGGAGACGAGGCGGAAGTAGGCGCTGCTACGGCGGAAAGGGCGTCGGCTTTGGTGACGCGACCGTTTTTTCCTGAGCCGGGGATTTTTGTAAGGTCGAGTTGGTGTTCGGCGGCTACTCTGCGCACAGCGGGGCCAGGTTCCAATCCATAAGCTGCAGACACAGGGGCTGTGGCTGGGGAGGCTATGGCTGAAGCAACGGGCATTGGGCTCGCCTGTTCATGAGCTGCTGTGTCAATCGTGGCGAGTACTTGCCCGACTTTCACCACAGTACCGGCTGGAACGAGGATATGGAGTACCCCTGTAGCTGGGGACGCAATATCCATGGTCGCCTTGTCTGTTTCCAGCGCAAGTAGAACCTCATCCGCCGCTATAGAGGCGCCCTCTGACTTGTGCCAGGACTCAATCATGCCCTCTTGTACCGACTCCCCCACAGCGGGGACGCGAACTTCCACTTTCATAGTACGCCTTTTCCAAAAACGAATTTTCACCCTGTGCGCAGCAAAATCGAAACGTTAGCATTGCTTCTTCTATATTCCCACGCTCTATCCCAGCGGAACAATCTGCCAGAACCTCTCATTTTTGCCTTGTAAAAAGTGCCTAGCCAAGCAGAAGTACAAACCCATGGGGGAGCGGGGTCGGCGGTTATGAGAAAAAGGGGCGGTAGACCCAGGCTGGGCAAAACCTTCCGGGCTTCTCTATGTTTATGCTTTTCTCGTGGGGCATTTTACGCTATACGGTGGGGAGGTCATGCGCAGAAGCGTATGGTGGTAGGCAGAGCCCAGGTGATGATGCCCCGCGAATTCCGCCAGGGTCGGAAGGCAGCAACGGTAGTGGATGCATCAGGTATTTGGGTACTCTGTCTATCACCATGCGCTTTTGTTTTTTACGCTATGTTCTTTTTATGGAACCAGCTGCGCAGTTTCCCCACCTCCTTGCAAGAGCTGGGAGAGAAACGAAAGTTTAGGGAAGACTCCTAGAAGGAGACACAGGCAGCTGGTTCCTCAGTAAAAAAAGCACACCGCGTTTTTTAGGAAATCTGTATGTACCAACCATTGGCCCGCAAATACCGCCCGCAAACATTTGCAGAACTAGTCGGTCAAGAGACCACCACTGAGATACTGACGCGTGCGATTCAACTCAAACGTGAGCCCCACGCCTTGATTCTATCCGGTATCCGTGGCGTGGGCAAAACTACCTTTGCCCGTTTATATGCCAAGGCCCTTAATTGTGAAAACGGTCCGACTCCGGTCCCTTGTTCTACTTGTGAAAGTTGCAAACTCATCGCACGTGGTTCCCATGAAGATGTCGTCGAGATCGATGGAGCCTCAAATAATGGAGTCGATGAAGTACGTCGCTTGCAAGAAACCTTGCATTATGTACCGCAACGGTCTCGTTTCAAGATCTATATTCTCGATGAAGTACACATGCTCTCGATCAGTGCTTTCAATGCATTACTCAAATCTCTAGAGGAGCCACCACCCCATGTGGTGTTCCTCTTTGCCACTACAGAATTAAGCAAAATCCCAGATACCGTGTTGGGTCGCTGCCAAATTTTTCATTTGAAAAAAATTGATACCGCAACGGTAAGCGACCGGTTGCAATCGATTTTGCGACAAGAAAATATTCCCTTTGATGTGGATAGTGTATTCGACATTGCCCGTGGAGGACGAGGCTCATTGCGAGATGCACTCACACTCCTGGATCAAACCATTGCGTTGGGAGATGGTTGCATTACCCCTACAGCTGTAGCCGAACTGTTGCCCCATGTATCTTTGCAATTTTACTTCTCTCTCTTGCAAGCGCTCCAAGAAAAGAACGGCCGCACTTGTATCGAAATTTTGCAAAAAGTCGATGCCAATACCGATGAGTATGGGGATGTGATCGAAGAGTTGTTGCGACAAATTCGCAATGCTTCTTTGTTACAACACCTTACTGGTGTGTCTTCCTCTGAGCTTTTGCGGCAACTGATGTGCAATGAGCAAGAGTTGCAGTACTTACAAAGTTGGGGTGCAAAAGCAGCGCCTTTTGAGGTTAATCGTTTATTCCGCACTTTCATGAAATGCCGGGAAGAGCTAGATGGATCGGAAATGGATCGATATGTGGTAGAAAACTATTGCCTGGAATGGTGTATGGATCCAGGGTTTCCTACCATTGAGTCTTTGTTGGAATCTCCAACTGGAGTATTGGTAGCTTCAACAAATGTTACCCCATCATCTCCAGTGGGCGCATCATCAACCGCTTCAACACGAGTTACCCCGCTATCCACAGCGACTGAAGGGATCGTCGGGGATCCCCCGCGATCTAGTGATATTCCCGCTACCTTCCCAGATACGTGGCAGGGGTTGATTGAAGCGTGGAAGAAACACCAGCCGTTGCAAGCCCGTAAGTTAGAAGAGGTCTACGTACTTGAATATTCGCCAACTCAGATCTCAGTTGCCGTGGAGCCTGCCAGCATGATCGCGTCTGCGCTGCTACAAAAAGAAACGCAAAAGAAAATCGAAGAGCAATTTCGATCTCTGTTTCGTTTCAGCGGTACCTTCACCGCCTCTCTTCATACAGCACCAGCACCCCCAAGCGAATCTTTGCTGGATCAAAAGGAAAAAGCCCAGGCCCAGTTTCGCGCCGATGTTGAACAAGCAGCCCGTACCCATCCTTTTACCCGCGAGATTGAAACTCAATTAGGGGGTAAAATCCTGCGGGTTGAGCTCCAGTAGAGTTTCTAATTCTTATAAAAAAATCATTTGCTTATACAAAAAATCCCCCATACAACGGAAGTAGAAATTATTTCCATTTTTTGTATGGAGTCCGTATGAGAACGTCGCGTCTCGTTGTGGTCGCCGCACTTAGTTTTGCCCCATTGGCATGGGCAGCACCAGTGGCATCAACAATTCCTTCCGTTTCTATCGAAAGCGTTCGCGCTGGAGCCCGTGAGTCTGTAGTAAATCGCGAGATGGGCGTCCATCCCGGTGGTGGTCACAGCGGTGGGTACGGTCACAGCGATGGCTACGGTCACAGCGATGGCTACGGTCACAGCGGTGGCTACGGTCACAGTGGACATGGACGCGGCTGGGGATGGGGTGGTTGGCGCCGTAGTGGATATTCTGGCGGTGGACACGGGAGAAGAAGTGGTTGGTTCCCTTGGTTTACGACGTTCTAATTGGCATCCAGCTGTTTCAGGGCCGGCCCCTCCATCCCAGCTGCTTCTTTAAAGCCTGGTTTTCTGCTTGCAGTTTTTCGCAGTCTGTTCTTACAGTTGCCAACTGTTCCTCCAGTTCTTTAATATAGCGGTCTTTTTTGTCTCGACTTTTTTTAGATGCCAATCGATTCCTTTCCTTTCTTATTTCTTCTTTGAGTTTTACCTCACTGCGTTTGCTTCGTTTCGCATCTCGGGTAGACAGAGGAGTATATTTTTCCGCTTTCCGCTTTCCGCTTTCCGCTTTCCGACTGAACTTTTCTGATGCAGAATCTTTTTCTGGAATTTCGGGAGAAACGAGATCGAGTTCAGCAAGTATCTGTTTAAACGTTGTGTCATCAAAGAGGATCTCCTCTAGATCCGATTTACTTAATTCAATTAGAACATCACCTAGACCAGCATCAGCTGCCTGTACTGCAGAGGCTTCGAGCAGTAGCCCAGAGGTAATAAGGAGGGAAGAAAGAAAAAAGGTATGCACAGATTTCATGGGTATCTCTTGATAAAAATTAATACTCTCGTGTAAGCAAAGCCCCTACTAGAGCTTGAAGGGGGCCATGTTGCAGAGGATCCGGAAACGCGCGGCGCAAGGCCGCCAGCCCTTGATCCGTGACCTGCTTGGCCTCTTCGATTGCTCGTTCTGCGGTACGATACTTATGGACCAGCTCTACCACTTGCAAGGCTTCTGTCTGGGAAAAAGGGGTTTGTTGAAAGAGCGCATCCAGCTTCTGTGACTCAGCCTCTGTTACAGCCTCTCGCAATAGCAGTACGGGCAAGGTCATGCGGCCCTCGGATAGATCTGTTTGTACCGCTTTCCCTAAGGTAGACTCTGGACTTAAGTAGTCAAGCGCATCATCAATGAGCTGGTAGGCCACTCCGATTTTCATCCCAAACTCTGCCAAATCATCACAGACAGCTTGGGAGCATCCACCCAACAATCCGGCGCTGCGACAGCTAGCACCAATCAAAATGCCCGTCTTGGCTTGCAAGATTCGATAGTAGGTTTCTTGGGAAAGATCCCAATGAAAAAGCGTTTCCAACTGAAGCAGCTCTCCTTCGCTCATGCGTTGAATGGCATAAGAAAAGGTTTTTACGATGGTAAGGTTGCCTGTTTCTGCCATCAAGCTGCTAGCAGTGGAGTAAATAAGATCCCCCACCAGAACAGCGCTTTCATCTCCCCATCGGGCGCATACGGTGGGTTTGTTACGACGCAACGGACTGTTGTCCACGACATCATCATGGAGCAAACTTGCCGTATGAATGTATTCACACACTGCAGCCATGGAGATAAGGTGAGGCCCCATATATCCCACCATACGCGATACTAAAAAGAATAAAGCTGGCCGGATGCGTTTGCCTGAATCGGAAAAGAGATAGGCAATCATGTCCTGCGCAGAACGTGTTTCTGCATACAGGGCTGTGGGGAGAAAGGCCTGTAAGGCTTCTAGAGAAGGCGCAATCGGTTTATAAGCAGATTGCAGCAGGTCTTTTGTATGGACGACTGTTTCGTACGGCTGGGAAGTGGATGCATCTAGGCGCACGGGATCTCCATTAAAACCTGGGGATACTCAAATCGGATCAAGCTCTCAGACGTAACTCGGGTCTAGGCGATCCTGAGAGGGGGATTATACCGATACGAGTTGTCTTTGCAACCCTACCTGGCCACTACGCTACACAGCGCGCGAGGTAAACCAAACTTTCGTCCAGTCGATAGTCGATGCCAGAATGGGTATCCGGAAACTCTTCATATCGATGGGCGATCCCCAGTTCCTCCAATTTTCGATGCAGTCTTCGCGCGCCAAAATGCAGGCGATACTGGTCTTTGGTGCCGCAGTCGATGAACAATCCTTTCAATCTTCGAAGGGCATTTGCGTGATTTTCTACGATCTCAAGTGGGTCGTGGCGCAGCCAATTTCGCCATCGATCTGGGATCCACTCACAGGTGTCGAGGGTCACCGGCAACCGGATGCCCATAAAAGTAGAAGGATCTGGATCGTAGGTGGCCGCCATAGCGAGCGTCATGAGGGCTTCCATTTCCTCGTTGCTGGGCTTTTTCTTGTGCTCTAGATGCCGCAAAAATCCCTCTATGCTGGAGTCAAACTTGTCAAGCTGTTGGAGGCAGTTGGGGAAGTCGGGGGCATATCCCCAGGCAAAGCCCATATCACCAGAGTGACAGGCAACCGCTGACCAGAATCCGTTGGTTATGTGGGAGGTGCCGGCGGCAGACATGCCATGCATAAGCGCCCCGTATCCCCCTGAGGATTTTCCGAATACACCGCGTTTGCCACTGCCGCCACAGCCATACGTCGTTTCAACGAAGGGCACCAATTCCTCGCACAAAAAATCGGCGTATCGTCCGATGCCAGGACTGTTAATGAATTGATTGCCCCCCAATCGAGTGAAGCAATCGGGAAATAGAATCGCCACCGGGGGCATGTGACCATGGGCGATCAATCGATCCAGGCGTTGGGGGAGCGACTCTTGAAAAGGACGCCAATTGAGACTCGAAAATCCGCTGCCGAAAAATCCTGCAAGGTTCACTAGCAGAGGAAGGGGGGCTTCCGTAGCAGCCGGTAGATAGAGGGTATGGGTACGAATATGGGGATCTCCCAAGGGATTGTGCTGTAAGCAAGCACTTTCATAGGAGAAATACTGAATGGAACCAGTGGGGAAGGGCGGCTGCAGCTTCATACGGGAGACTCCAACTTTTTTGGTATCGCATATGCGATAAAATAAGGTTCTTTTTTTCCCGAGTGCAGTATATCTTTCCTGATACAAAGATATAGTTAAATGAGGGAATGGATATGAAACACTTGGAGTCAGAGGGATTGAGGGAAGATATTGAAAAGAAATGGGAATTCGATATCATTCCGATGTTGAAGCGCTATATCGAAATTCCCAATCAATCCCCTCTTTATGATCCAAATTGGGAAGCCAATGGGTACATGCAAGAGGCAGTGAACCTTTTCCGTACATGGGCGGAAGCACAAGGCATTCGTGGGCTTACCGTAGAGGAAATGCATCTGCCAGGCCGTACCCCCGTATTGCTTTTTGAAATTCCCGGCACTGGGGATCAACGGGTGCTGTTGTATGGTCACTTGGACAAGCAACCGGAGATGCAAGGGTGGGATGCAGACAAAGGTCCATGGAAAGCTGTACTCCAGGATGACAAGCTGTACGGACGAGGGGGGGCGGATGATGGATACGCCATGTTTGCCGCATTGAGCGCCATTTTGGCTCTGCAACAAGCCGGCAAATCCCATCCGACTTGTTTTGTTTTGATCGAAGCTTCAGAAGAAAGTGGTAGCAACGATTTACCGGCATACCTAGAACAAATTCAAATGAAGATCGGTACGCCCAATCAGGTGATTTGTCTGGACTCTGGCGCGGGAGATTTCAATGCTGTGTGGGGCACCGTATCTCTTCGCGGTGTGGTTGGGTTTGAAATCGATGTACGCATTTTAAAGGAAGGACTTCACTCCGGTATCAGTGGTGGCGTTGTACCGTCTTGGTTTGATGTGGTGTCTCAGCTTTGGTCTCGTGTCGTAGACCCTCGCAGTGGGCGAGTGCGGGTTCCGCATTTGCATGTAGAAATTCCCGATTCAATCCGATCCCAGATTGCCAACACAGCCTCTGTGCTCGGGGATAGTTTCTACGATATGTATCCACTTGTACCCGGAGCTCGTACATTGGGTGAGTCTGTAGAATCTGCGATTTTGGCGCGTACATGGGAACCGGCTTTGACCATCGTGGGGATTGATGGTGTGCCGAGCTGTGCAAAAGGGGGCAATGTAAATCTACCTCAGGTCACCGTAAAATTCTCAATGCGCACACCCCCTACTCTTTCTGCTGAAACAGCAGGTCGTGTATTGAAAGAAGTATTGGAGGTTGACCCACCTTTTGGTGTGGAAGTAAAACTACGTGGGTTGGAGGGTGCCAGCGGTTGGGTTGCTCCGCCTATGAGTGCGGCTTTTTCTGAGATTATCGAGCAGGCCTCTCAAATTGCATTTGACCAGCCTGCACAATTTGTGGGCGAGGGTGCCAGCATTCCATTTATGGGTATGTTGGGAGAACGGTTTCCTAAGGCGCAATTCTTGATTACCGGTGTCTTGGGACCTCGTACCAATGCCCATGGTCCCAACGAATTCTTGCCGATTCCTATGGTAAAGAAACTCACCCATGCATTGGCGATTATTTTGCATAAGCTCTCAACACTATGATTCGGCTTTATAATCTGGAGGTCCTGCGCCAGGAGGCCTATACTTATTGGCGCGATGCATCCAACTATATTACCAATACCCTACTTAAGGAAGCGTATCGTGGGTACTCTGATATTGCCCACGGCACAACCTTTACTGGCGCAGCTGTTCCAGAGTTTCTCCAAAATCTCCAGGAAGCAGGATATACCACGACTATTTTGCTTTCTTTTGCTCCCGAGACCTTTGTGAAAAACTCCATCGAGTATCGAAACGAAAAGATTGGATTCTTCCAAGCAAGCGAGGTAGTCCTCTTATTATCCAGAATCAAATCCCATATGACAAAATCGTTTCCTATTATGAGACCTTTCAGAAAGGGCATCCAACATTTCCCACTTGGCAACAAGTAGGGAAAATGCGGGAGGGGAAGTAGGAAAAGTTACATCCCGCCTGTGATGATTTCGGGATTTCGCGCTTGGCATGCAGATGCTTCTTTTTCTAGAATGGGGCAAAATCACCATTCTAGAAAGAGAGTCACGCATGTCATGTGTCAAAGTGATCAGCCTCCTTTTGCTCCTATGCACTCGTTTGGCACTGGCATGGGAGCCATTGCCGGCGCAAGCGCCTACCCCTCTAGATAATCCTCTAACAGAAGCCAAAACTGAATTGGGGAAAAGACTATTCTTTGAAACCCAGCTGTCCAAAACCGGTGAAATTTCTTGCAACAGTTGTCATACTGTTCATACCAGCGGAACAGATAACAAACCAGTTTCCATGGGTATCCACGGGCAGCGGGGGGGACGAAATTCTCCCACTGTATGGAATGCGGCTTTTTGGACTGCGCAGTTTTGGGATGGACGTGCTGCGAGCCTAGAGGACCAAGCCAAAGGCCCTTTGATTAACCCCGTAGAAATGGGGATGGAAAACCATGATGCAGCGGTAAAACGGTTGGTGGATCTCAAAACCTATGGCGAGAGTTTCAAGAAAGCTTTTGGAGATACGGCGATCACCATTGATCGCGTAGCAAAAGCCATAGCATCTTACGAACGGACGCTACTTACACCGGATAGTGCATTTGATCGATACTTGAAAGGGGATAAAGCTGCATTGAATGCTACAGCATTGAGAGGGATGACCTTGGTAAAAGAAACCGGTTGTACGTCTTGTCACAGTGGGCCTCACTTTAATGGACCCGTTGTACCCGGAGGCTTTTATATGAAATTCCCTACGATACCCGGTAGCGAATATGAGAAGAAGTATGAGCTGGCAAAAGACTTGGGACGTTTTGTTTCGACTCAAAATGAAGCGGATAAAAATATGTGGCGAGTGCCTTCTTGGCGAAATGTGGAACTAACAGCACCATACTTTCACAATGGGAAAGTAGAAACGCTAGAAGAAGCGGTTCGAGTGATGGCCAAAACCCAGTTGGCAAAAGACCTGAAAGATGTGGAAGTGCAAGATATTGTGGCCTTTCTCAAGACGCTCACAGGGAAAAAACCCAAATGAGAGAGGGTCAGGGGTGCCTCTCTTACGATTGCTCCCCCATATAAATGGGAACCATGGGTTCACTGGGGTTATAAATACGAGAAAATTTTAACCCGGCTTCTTCCATCATTCTGCGCAAAAATGATTCTGAACATCCACTTTCAAACCACCCAAATTTTCGCATGCAATATACAGATAATGGATCCAAGCGGAGCCCCCATTGCTCCCACCATTGGTTTTGTATCGGTTCGCCTGCAAGGATGATCTTTCCCCCTGGCTCGAGCATGCGGGCCATTTTTTGCAATAGGATCCAAGGATGAGTGGCGTGGTGAAAGCATTCGTAAAATACGATGAGACGAAATTTTCGTTCATCCCAAAAATCATCAAAGCTGGATTCGATTGGGGTAATCTGATGAGAGCGATTTTTTGCTCGGGTCGAAACCAACTGGATGAAGGTTGGACTAATGTCCACCGAAACGACTTCAAATCCACAGTAGGCAAGTAGCTCAGAAGAGAATCCCCATCCACATCCCATATCCAATACCAAGGCTCCTTTTGGGAGTGCTGAAATTTCACAAACCTTGGCCAATACTTGTATCTGTTTGGCAAATGCCGAAGGCGTTGGATGGTTGCATGGATTGGCTGCGTGAATGTGAACGTCTAGAGGAAATGTGGTAAGCTCATGATTTTTTTGATGCAGGGTTTTGTTCGAAATTTCTTCATACACTTGCACCATCTGCGCACTATACGCAGTCGATTCTGGATCGAGTTTTTGGTTTACTGACGTTGTCGGTAGATAATATAGGGTGTTCCAATAGGCTTGACATGCAGTAGCCTCAGGACCTCCAAGGTCATCGCTATGACGCACAAAGGCATCGAGATCTTGGATGCGGGTTTTGCCTACATTTCGTAAGGCCATGATTCGATGCCCACCGAACCAGGTGTTCAGTAGAATGTAGACTTTTTTAGCAAAGGGTTTTAGTCGTTTTTTCACAAATTATCCTTTTTGTAGCGGAACCACCTGCGGAGTTTTCGCTACAAAAACCCCCACACCACACACATCAAGAGACAATCACCTCATACTGTGAGTCTCGCACCATCTCTAACTTAAAAGCCGAAGGCACAAACCGAATGTGCAACCCTTGCTTTTCTTGCAAGGTCAGCAAGGCATCTCGTTCATGGGTTTCGACCCAGTGGATGAGGTCCTCGCGTGCATGAATGGTGACATTCTTTTCCCCCGTTTGGAGGCTGATTCGTCGAATCTCTCGCAATAAATCCGTACCTTCTGTCTCTAAGCGTCTCACTTGTCCGTTTCCCATGCAATAGGGGCACTCCTGTAAGAGCTGGCGCCCAAGAGAATCTGCTGTACGTTTACGCGTCATTTGTACCAATCCAAGCTCACTGATACGCAAGACATGGGTACGAGCGCGGTCTCGCTTCAACTCCTGCTGAAATTGGGCAAAAAGGGTTTCTCGATCTTCATCGGTTTCGCAATCGATAAAATCGATGATGATGATGCCGCCGATATTTCGCAGTCGCAGTTGTTCCGCTACTTTTTTTGCCGCTTCTAAATTCGTTTTGAAAATGGTTTCGCGGGCATTGCTGGTGCCCACAAATTTACCCGTGTTCACATCAAAGCTAGTAAGCGCTTCCGTTTGATCCACAATGAGGTGCCCTCCAGAGGGCAACATCACCTTGCGATCCAATGCCCCTGCCAGGTCAAGTTCAATGTCGTAGAGATCAAAAACGGGGATGGGATCTTTATGCAGCCGGAGTTTATCTACAGCGCCAGGTAAGGTATCCAATAGAAATTGTTGTAGTTCTTTGTAGGTTTTGCGACTGTCGACCACAATTTCGCTGACATGAGTAGAATACCAATCTCGTACTACGCGCAGATGAATCGGTAGCTCTGCATAGAGCAACCCAATGCTTTTCGCTGTGGAGTCAGGGGGAGTCGAAATTTTTTCTTCGAGGGTATGCCAGGCTTTGAGCAGGTACAGCAGATCTTGGCGTAAGTCCTCTTCCTTAACATCCTGTGCAGCGGTGCGTACGATTACCCCCATTTGGGTGGGCAAGAGCGGTTGTACAGTTTCCCGCAATCGCTTGCGTTCCGACTCTGATTCAATACGGCGGGAAATACCCAGATGCGATACATGGGGCAACAGCACCAAGTAACGTCCGGGTAAACTCAGGTTCATCGAGATGCGAGGTCCTTTGGTGCCTAAGGGTTCCTTGAGTACTTGCACCACAATATAGTGCCCTTCGTGGAGCAATTCATCGATGGGTTTTTGCGGGGATCGAGAAACCAAGGGCAGCTCTTCGCCTAAAAAGGCTTCAGCTTCCAACTCGCTGTCCAGTGGCATGGCTGGATCTAATACATCGCGTCCATAGAGGAAGGCGGCACGTTCAAGACCAATCTTGACAAAAGCGCAGTTCATCCCTGGCAGTACACGAGAGACGACGCCGCGGTAGATATTTCCCACCGATGTACGTTGTTCTTCTCGTTCAATGAGAATCTCTGCGACTTGGTTGTTTTCCAACAACGCAATGCGTTTCTCGGTGGGAGAAATGTTAATTACCAGCTTTTGATTCATCGCGAGCCTTGTTTAAATCTGCGCCATGATTTCCTTTGCGATCTTCTCTGCAGTTCCTTGCTGCAGCTGAAGAAACGTACGGGTATCCTTGCCTTTTTGCTGTAGCGAATCCGGATTTTGTAGCCACCGTATCAAATCCACATGGGTGTGACAAACGGTGGCCAATCCTACGCGCACCAACTTGCATGCCTCATGGCTATTTTCATATCGGGGTCCGAAGGCCACGGCAAGACCGCGGCACCCAGGCTCCAGTACATTATGTACTTGGTGATGGAATGCCCCTCCAACCAAGGCACAATCTCCGATTTGGTATAACTCTGCCAAGATTCCCATCTGATCCACCAGCAAAATCTCAGAGTCTTCTGCCGGCGCTTCCAATGAGCTATATCGCACCGCACGGAGCCCCTTTTCCTGCGCGCGCGTCTCTACCCAGCTCAGCTTCTCTTCCGTTGGCTCATGAAGGACCACCACCAGGTAACAGGCGGAGGGGCCTTTTCGGCGAATGAGCTGGCTTTGACTTTCCATGGCAACGTCTACATCCGCTTCCCAGGCGCTACCTACTATACAAGTCAAGCGATGGGGGGGGATATATCGGGTGTGCAGATTTTCTAGTTCCGTTGCATCCGTCGCTTGCGCTCGTTGAAATACCCGGTCAAATTTGGTATCCCCGATCAAAGAGCTGATCTTGGCTTCAGGCAAGCCCAGTGTATGGCGAAAGTGGGTTTTCTCTGTATCATCTACGGTATAGATCAAGTTCAGCTGTTGTAATAGCGCTTGTTTCCACCGTTTGTGCCAAAAAGAGCGGCGCACGGCTTCGCTCAGGCTAGCATTGATCAATACGGTGCGCCCATATTGGTTCGCCACATATAAAAACCCCGGCCAGAGTTCATGGCGCACGATAACAGTATAGCTGGGACGCAGGGCTTCAAATATGGGTACCCAGACGCTGATGGCATCAAGGGGCGGCGCCAGCAAATGGGGTGTAGTATCTCTGCGATTTTGGAGATAACGCGTACCAGAGACGGAGAAAAAAATCACCACACCAAAAACAGAGGGAGGCAGGCGATGCAATACAGGGAGCGCTTGTTCATATTCCCCGGCTGAACTGCAGTAAAAAAGCACACAACTCTTATAGCCGACTCGTTGGGTTGCTAAGGCATCCAAGGAAGCGGGACGCAAAGGCCGTTCTAAAAAAGCCTGTATACGAAGAGAAAAGTGTTTGCGCAGGGGATAGGCAATATAAAATAGGCATCGCCATATGGCGGACTCGAGGTAGACCCCCATAGAGAAACGTGACATTATATGGGCCTCGTAAGTAGAGTGTGGGCCAAAAATTCCGCTACAATGGGGCGTGAAATTTGGGCGAAGCAGAGACGATCCCCAAAGCGGCATGGGGCTTTTCCATGCTTGGAACAAGGTCGGCATCCGATGGGGACAGAAAAGGCCCGACTTTGGGGTAGATGAGGGGCAAAACCAAATCCCTCCACGGTAGGACCGAAGAGAACGGCAACCGGGGTGTCACAAGCCTCTGCAATGTGCCCGAGGGAGGAGTCATTACTCAGAAGTATCCGGCATCGATGCAGGGCCCGTGCGGTTTCCGTGAGGGACAAGGTACCGCACAGATTCAAAATGGGGTCTCGCCACGCCAGCGCATCAGATATGGCCTGGGCACAGACTCGATCGGTGGCATCGCCCAAAAAGACAAGACCCAAGGTCGCAGCTCCAGAGCCAGCTGCATCGTAGTACTTCTGCTGGGCCAAGGCCAAGCTTTCGATGAAGAGAGACTCTGGTGCGCGTTTCGTGGCGAAGGAAGCCCCGGGGGCCACCGCCAGCCAGATTCCTTGCTGTAAGTCCCTTTCCCACACCGTGTTTGGTGGCAGAGGGGGCAAAGGGAGACGAGGTACTGCTTGGTGGAGACTCTCGATTTGCGGATGTGCATTGGCGGGGGCGTGACGTAGCAAAGCGGTGCGTAAGGTTTGCACCATGGTTTGGAACTGGGTTTGCTCCGGTGCGAGAGCTCGCTCGGAAAGGGGGCGCCGGCGGCCCAGCATACGTCCTTCTAAGATCATACGGTTGCGCTGAAACTGGGCCTTCGGTGCGTGATAGGTCGGTTTCCCATATGCCTTCTTAAAGGCTCGAGCCAATAGTCGCGATCGCCAATTTCCCTGCAAATCTACCAAAAAACTGGTGCCTTGTAGTTGTTCAACCAAATCTGGAATGGACGGATCTTTTGCCACTTCAATGAAGGGCAAGTTGGGGTATGCATCCCGTAGGAGTTGCAAGGCGGGGTTTCGACCCAGCCAGACGGCTTCTACCGGTAGCTGCAGTTGATCGAGTAACGTGAGACACGCACTGGCCAACACCACGTCTCCAATACTGCTGGTGCGGAGAATGCCAACTCGTAGTACAGCGCCTTGATTTGCAGCAACCAACATACAATGTCCACTTTGGAAGAAAGAAGACGGGAGCTTTCTCCCGGAAAACGAAAACGTTTCGTATAATAGTGATAAAATCACATGATGTGAAGGTTTTACTTATCCGGAGGCCGTATGAGTTGGATTGTGATTCTCTTCAGTATGGTGGGTTGTATCCCTTGGACCTCCTCCGCCCCAAAATCCCTCCCCATTCTTTCCGTTCAATCGGTACAACCTCGAACGGTGATACCGATTGCCTTGGGGGCGGAAAATCAGAAAGAATCTACTCTATTACAAATTCCCAACTCTCTGCTATCCTTCAGCCACGTGACGCAACCTGCCGCCGAGATGCGAGAGGGACCCGGTAGCCAGTTCCCTCTACAGGGGGTCTTGCTCGAAACTGGGGATCGGGTTTTGGTGCTGGACCACTATCGAAAGTGGGTAAAAGTCTTTCAGGGAGATACGGGTCGGGCTGGGTGGGTGCATCAACAGTCTCTAGCCCCACTTTCTACCCAGACGGGTTCCTTTACCGTGGATACGCGTGCCCTGGAGGCCTTGGTTGTAACGCCAGGGCGTTCCCTGATGTCGTATCCAGACCAAGCGATTGTACCGTTGGTGATTCCAGCAGGGCGGGTATTTTTTGTTTTGAAGAAAGAAAAAAAACGATCCCTCGTGTGGCTGCCAGAGAGTCAATCGGTCGCATGGGTATCGAATCAATCATGCAGTAGGAAAACATGCAAATGAAACGGATTCCTCTCTTTTTGTTTCTGTGCTGGGCTTGTACCCCAAGCAAATCGTACCGGCTTCGGTTTTTTGTGCAAGACAACCAGGGTAAGGAGGTATCCAAAGCATGGATCCATCTTGATGACAAATCCCTCGGGGAAACCGATGCCAGTGGATTTTTTGTCACAACGTTGCCTTTCTCTTTTGGCGCACAGCCCAAAATCACAGCGGGTAAAGAGGATCGACAAGCCTACTATGCGCCTTATACTGAGCGCGTGGAGATTACCCCTCAAACGCCCTCAGAAATTCTGCTGACGGTCACGCTCTATGCATTGCCCAAAATGCAACCGATCTCTCCACCTGTGCTAGCAGGATCTATAACACCGGCTGTCGCTACGACCCCGGTTGCACCTCCACCATCTACACCCGTTGTGGCAGTGTCGATTGTGGCACCCTCAGCACCGATTGTCGTGGAGAAAAAACCCGAGCCTGTGAGTGCGCCCCCCGCAGTGACGGCCCCTCCTGTCACAGAAGCAAAACCTGTACAAGTACCCTCAGTCGCAGCAGCTTCAAAAATGGCATCGCCCCCTCCAGTCTCCAGCGCCGTCCCCACTTCCACAGAGGAAGTCCGCTTGGAGCCGGTGCCCATTCCATTGGCCCATCCAGAGCCGCTTTTGATTATAGATCCGCACTCTCTGACGCCTGTACACGCACTCGAGACAGCATCTGTTTCTCCTGGGAAAGAGATGAAAAAATCCAAACCAATGGTGGTGGCACAAAAACCTGCAAAGGTGACAAAAGCCAAAAAGGGGTATCGATTGGAAGTCCATGCCTATGACAGTTCTTCCGAGAAAAAGGGTGTGTCGGGTGTGACGGTACAAGTGAATGGAGAAGCTGTAGGGAAAACGGATACAACGGGGACCTGTGTATATTGGTTCCCAGGAGAAAAAGAGGACCTACTGCAGGTTGCCTTACAACATGCAGGTAGCCCGGACTTTCATACCCAATTTGTAGCGGTACCGGATATGCAGGTAGAGAAGATGTATCCAGCAAAATCCACAGCCCATATCGGCACCATCGTACGCTATGAAGATGCCTCTCATGTAGCACAGATTCATACCAAAACGCCCCTTCATACCGGGCAAACTTTTTCGGTTCTCGGTCTTCAAAGCGATGTGGTAGGGCGTCGCAAGACCTATGGGAAAATTGCAGAGTGGACGGTAGAGTCAGTAGATGCAACAGGGGGGCGAGGCACAATACGCGGTACAGCTTCTCGTGCGCAGATTCAAGCAGGTGATTTGGTTGTGCCGCTATCGCTACAAGCTAGCGCTGATACAGCTACTCCCTTTCGTTAGGAGATGCCCATACGGTCCTTGGCCTCGGCATGACGGGCATTACAATATCGTCATCCCTAGCTAGCAAAGGGCGCGTCGGGGGATCCTCTTCGCTCGTACATGTACTTGGAGGCAATATGGCCGTGCTGCAAGAAGAGAAGTCTACGAGTGTTCGAAATGTAACCGCCTTGCAAGAGCCTCCCTATGCCAGCAATAAAAAGCGGAAAAAATATGTCCTGTTGGCAGTAAGTGACCAGTTTGATTTCGCTTTGCAGAAAGCACTCGTAACCTACTTAGAGAAAAAATTTTCCTCTCTATCTGTCCTTACCGTGCATCACAATGGGGATATGCAACGAGTTTTGAATCGACAGCTGATGTTGGTAGTATTGCATGACAAAGTAGGGCCGATAGAAGAGACACTCGAATGGGTCAAAAAAGTAAAAGCCAAGAACCCAGATACCCCCATTCCTGTGTTGTTTCTAACGGAAAACGAAGAAGTATTGGTGGAAGCCTACGGTAAAGTATTGCTGCCATTTCAGGAAGTAGATCAATACGTGGTATTTCGCAACTCTACCGTGAAAGAAATTGAGCAACGTATCGATAAAGTATTGGATGTACGAGAAGCGCGTAGAAGCCGGCGCTTCTCTACCAATATTTCGGTTCGATTTACTTCCTTACAAACGCCGGAGATGAAAGCAGCTACAATCACCAACCTCAGTGTGCACGGCGCGTTACTCGAAGGCGGCACAGGTGTGACATTTCATCTGCGGGATCAACTCCGCTTGCATGTACCGGTAGGGCCTTTTTTACCCAAGGAACAAGGGGAGTTTATCTCTCTTTCAGGTAGAGTGGAGAGAGTTTTTTTGGGGGATGGCCAAGCCGGGATTAGCTGGACTCACGTATCGGAGAGCCAATTTCTTACGCTTACCACTTTCGTGTTGCATCTTGCCAGTCAGCAGAGTGCTGCGGGGAAGATCATCTCTTTGCCCGAGCATGGGTAAGTTTTTTCTTTGCGGAACCAACTGCGTAGTTTTTGCAAAGAAAAAAGAAAAACCCATTACATCGAATTACATCCAGCTTAAAACCCGGCCTTCTATCCAAGAAATTCCTGCATATAATCCCCAGCTGCAGCCACAAAGTAGACACGAAGCCAGATAAACCCGGGGATAATCAAACTGGGAAAAGGCATCCCAAATGGCATAGCCAATGCCTTGTTGCGTCGCGTATGTTTCAGTAAAAAAGAGAAGAGCCAAACAGGTGCCAAGGCTGATGCGCAAACCTGAGAGGAGCTGTGGCATACAAGCGGGTAGGATCACGTGTTGATACAGTGCGAGTTGATTTTGACTCAAGGTGCGAAAGGCAAGCAAATAATTTGCCGGTACTGACTTCGCCGCATCTCGTCCTATCACGACGAGTTGGTAAAAGCTAAAAATCGCAAGTAGCATCAATTTAGATAGCTCCCCTGGGCCGAAGGCAAACAGCAAGAGTGGGATCAGTACCACTTTAGGAAAGGGATACGTGAGAAAAAGAAACGGGGCTGCCACTCTATCGGCTCGTGGATGTTGCCCCAGATAAAGCCCCATAGCAGCTCCTAGAACTCCTCCCAAGCTAAGTCCAGCAAACACCCGACAGAGACTGATCCCCACATGCCCCAATAACGCGATATAAGTAGCCCCATCAAAAGCAAAGAGACAGGCGCTGCACGGAGGAAAAAAGACGGCATCCGCTAGGCGTGCCATCACTTCCCATGCGCTGCACAATATGAAGAGAGCTGTGAGTAGATTCATGTCACACGATCCGTGCGTATCTGGGTGCGCAGGATGCTGCACATATCAAAGTACTCACGTGAGGTACGAAAATCTTGACTGTGCATATGAGGGTTTTCGCAACGTTGTATCACACCTTCTACAGAGGGCGGCATAATCCAAATTTCTTCCGCTAGATAGGCGGCTTCTGCCATGTCATGGGTGACGAGGAGAAAGGTAAAGCCACGCTCTTGTTGTAGCTGTTTGAGCAGATCCTGTAAGGACTCTCGGGTTTGGCAATCGAGAGCGGAGAAGGGTTCATCGAGAAGCAGAATTTCGGGATGTTGAGCCAAGGCGCGGGCCAGGGCAACCCGTTGCTGCTGACCTCCACTGAGCTCTCGCGGCCACTTATGCAGGCTAGGTTCCAGGCCCAGTTTATGAACAAGCTCTGTCGGGAATGGAGCCGAAGGATTGAGCAACGTATATCCGAGCTCGATATTTTCTTCTACGCGCTTCCAGGGGAAGAGCCCATATTGCTGCAGCATTACGCTGATGGGATGGGCGCATGTAAAGTTCGTTTGAATTTCACCTACAGAAAGGGGAATCAAGCCGGCCAGAAGATGTACTAAGGATGTTTTACCGCAACCAGAGGGGCCGACACAGGCGTAGGTTTTACCTTGCTGCAGAGAGAAAGAGAGATCCCGGAGTACAGGCTCTGTACCATAGAGCAGGCCTATGTTGCGGGCCTCAAGGAGCATGGGGGGCTGCAGGGAGAAAGCGTGGGTCCATGATGGAGTCATAAGCAATCGGTGCTTTCATACTCTTTTTCTCTTGGAGCCAAGATTGCACATCTTGGTATAACGCAAGAGACGGCAACTGGGGAGGTGAAAATCGGTAGAGAAAGTCCGGCTCTTTAATGGCGTCGGGTACCTTGCATCGCATGGCAATCGCTTGGCGATAGGCTTGGGGATTTTGATTGATCGTATGGATGCCAGCCCATATGGCAGTATGAAACCGTTGCACAGAATCAGTTTTTGTCTCGATCACATCTTTACGAAAGACAAGAATAGCATGGGCATAGGGTAGCGTGCGGTTGTCGAGGAGGATTTTACCCCCTTGTAGCACGGCCATAGAAGCCAGAGGTTCTGGTAGCAGGGCCGCATCCAGTTTCTTCTGCTGCAGCATACTCATTCGCAACTGGAGATTGGGAATTTGGGTATGCACCATCGAAGTTGGAGCTACACCATTGGCTTGGAGAATACGATCAGCCAAATACTCGATGGTGGTATTGGGTGAAATAGCCAAGGTTTTGCCCTTGAGATCCTGGGGGGATTTATATTGGCTTGTATTGGACACTACAAGGCCACATAGGCGTAAGGAAGGATCATCGCCCAAGGTGAGTGCTGTGATGCGGATTTTTTCGTCGCGATTTCGCATCAGGGATGCACCGATAAGGTCCCCATTGGCCCCGTCGATTTGGCCCGCAAGCAAGGCATTGTCTCGCTCAAAGGCGCTGGTAAAGGGGATGAGCTCAACTGTAACTCCATGCTGAGCAAAGAGTCCGCTGTCGAAAGCATGGGCAACGGCAAAGCTATCTCCGCTGTACAACAGGCCAATCCGGAGCGGAGCTACAGCAGGTTGTGCGGCACCGAGGTATGTTACAGCACAGACGAAGACAAAAAGCGCAATGCGGTGCATCATGGGAGAAACCTCTTGGGGGGTTAGAAGAATCTTGCACCAAATCTCTCATCATATCGTGCCTCTCTCTCACCCCACACAGAGTTGAGAGTTCTATCTAACAACATAGCTTCTTTTTGCTCTGTAAATGTGGGACGCCCATCTCCAGCTGGATAGTTGACTATACCTGTAGCTTGACGAAACTGTTCAACTGTAGAATTTTGACTGTCAGCTGCAGTACGTAGTTCTACTCGTTCTGCCGTTGTACCTTTAGATACAGCAGCTTTTTCATTCACACTCTGAGCAGATTTTTCACTGGCCATTGCATGATAAGAAAGTCCCAACACCGCTGCACAAATTGCCATATGCTTTTTCATACTTTTTCCTCCGCCGATTGAATGGTAGGTTCTTGTAATGGAGAAAAAAGACCGGCGTCAACTAATATTCGCCTACATGAACCAACAGGAATTCTTTGTGGAAAAAGGCCTCCGCCAAGGAAAAACGAGAACCTATTGATATAGGTAGACATATGTCATTTGTGTCCGCAGCTCCATGGAAGGTTCTTCCCAGAACAGCGATGCAGGCGGAGGCTCTTTCAATATGCACAACCAGTGCGCGGCGTAAAATCGGGCATGTCGCTAGGGATAATGTTGAAAATTTTTTACTGGGGCACCATCTGCGAAGGTTCCCCAGTAAAAAACGTTCCAACCTTGAATTTCGATTGGTTACTTAAGGTTAAGCGCAGCTGGGTCTCGTACAAATGCATCCCCACAGCCGAGCCCCATGCGAGTCGCTGATGCGCGGGAGGCCGCAAGACGCGCCGCAAGGGAGTACTGCTTGCGTAGCTCTTCGACTGTGATGCCTTGCTCGGCTGCTTCTTTCTGGAGCTTTGCTCTTGCATGTTGCGCAAAATGCGCCACTTCATCTGCATCTGTACATGCACCACCTGTATAGACAGGCCCTTCCGGTGCCGGCGCGCCATGTGCATAATCATCGCAAGCCATCGCATGGTAGGAAAGTCCCAACATTGCTACCCACATCGCCACATACTTTTTCATATTTTCTCCTCCGTTGTTTGAATGGTAGGTTCTTGTAATGGAGAAAAAAGATCGGCGTCAACTGATATTTGACTGGTCAGCCAATTAAAATTTCTGGTAGGGAAAAAATCTTCCACGGGAAAAACAGAACCTCTTGATATAGGAAGACATATGCCACTTATATCCGCTACTCCATGGAAGGGACGTCTCGACACGGCGAAGAAAGAGCGCCTCTTCCAACATGTACAACCTATATGCGGCGTAGAATCTGTGACATCAGGGTCACTCTGTTTGGTTGGGTTTGCTGTAGATGCAGGGGTGGTGCGCAATCTCGGACGCCCCGGTGCTGCACAAGGACCTGCAGCCTTGCGTACCTATATGGCAAACCTGTGTGTGACACTTCCACCCTCTGCTCAGATCTTGGACTTGGGGGATATTTCATGTGTGGGGGATGATCTGGAGGCAGCCCAAGCAGAACTTGGGGAAGTGGTAAAAGGCATCCTAGACGCAGGCGGCTTCCCCTTGATTATGGGAGGCGGGCATGAAACTGCTTGGGGTACCTATCAAGGGATTGCTTCCCATGGCGTAGATCCTCTCGAGATTGTGAACTTTGATGCGCATCTAGATCTTCGCCCCGTAGAGGCAGGACGGGGTACATCAGGCACGCCTTTCACGCAAATGGCAGAGGCATGCGAGGCTGCGAATCGCACTTTTTCGTACTCGTGTGTCGGGATTCAACCGTCGAGCAACACGCAGACACTTTTTGCGCGGGCAGCCGCAAGCAAGACCGATGTGATGCGGGCAGAGACCTGCATACAAGATCCAGAGCATGTGCGGCAGCACCTACAAGAAAAGCTTCGCAGGACACAAAATCTGTACCTCTCTTTTTGCTTGGATGTTATACATGCAAGCGTAGCGCCCGGTGTCAGCGCACCCCAAGGATTGGGGCTGTTTCCGAACCAGTTTTTTCCCTTATTGGACCTCTGTCTTGCATCCCCTTACCTGCGAGCATTTGAGCTAGTAGAGTTTGCCCCTTGTTATGACCCAACGGGGTGTACCGGTAAGCTGGCAGCTGAGATTTTGCGAAAGGTGATTGTGGCGTATTTTCTGCGGCAGTAGAAGGTCACATCTACATACGACCCAACGAAGGTAGTATATGCAACGAGCGCGATTCATTCGATGGCTGATCCTCTGTCTTGCCTTGGCAGGATTGGGGGGAATTTTTTATGCCCAGCAAGTACTGCAACGTTGGGCCCATGCCCCAATGCTGCAGGAGAAGGAAACGCTGGTTACCTTGAGGCCGGGAATGGGGTTATCTGCGCTTGCGATAGAAGCAGAAATTCAGGGATTGGTGTCCCGTGGGTTTTGGATCACGCTCTATGTAAGGATCTATAAGAATTTTCGCAAATTTCAAGCCGGACCTTATCGTGTACTCCCTGGGATGAGTCTCGATGCTTTGTTGGAAGATATGCAACAGGGACGTACCTATCATCCGCTTGTGTTGGAGTTTTCCATTCCGGAGGGATATGCTGCAGCCCAGATTTTGGCGCGCATGGAAGGACTGGGAATTGTACAAACAGGCATCGCCTCTGATCCGACTTTTATTCGAAGCCTTGGCATTGAGGCTACTTCCCTTGAAGGATTTTTGTATCCTGCTACCTATCGATTTTATGATCAACTCCCAACAGAAACACAGGCGTTATCTCGCATGGTGGGGGAATTTTTTTCGCGATTACCAGAAGACTATGGCGCACAGATAGAAGCTTTGGGTCTTACCTTGGTGCAAGCGGTGAATATGGCCTCTCTTATTGAGCACGAGGCTTTTGTTGAAGCAGAAAAACCCCAAATTTCCGAAGTCATTTGGACTCGGTATCAACGAAAAATCTCTCTCGGTATCGATGCGACGTTATTATATGGTATGCCGGAAGGGACAACTATTACTACAGCTGCCTTGCATAATCGAGAAAATCTCTACAATACGCGAGTTCATATCGGTTTACCCCCTACCCCGATTTGCTCCCCCAGTACCAGTTCTCTCGCTGCAGTGTTACATCCAACAAAAGAGGGATGGTTGTACTATGTGTTGATTCCAGATGGTTCAAAGCGGCATGTATTTAGTCGAACGTTGCATGAACACAATCAACATGTGAAAACCTTGGTACAAGAACAAAAACGCCAAAGACAAAGACTACGGAATGGAGAGACGGGCATCTCCACCGGCAAGAAAAAGGATATAAAATGAACGTAATTTGGAAACGACCGGATGGGTTTCATGGAGCCTCCCCTTCTGACTACATCGTATTGGAGTTGAAGAAGGATGCTAAGCTGTGGTTGCACAAAGAAGACGTAGAAAATTTTCCGTTCCGTGTATCGGGAGATTGGGAGGACGAAGCAGATACACGCAAGCTCAACCGATTGGTAAATCTGTTGGCCCAGCCAGAAACAGCATGGAAAGAACACCTCACCCATCTATTTCATGATACAGAGTATGAGAATTGGACCCAATTTGTATCAAATACGGTGAATTGGATTAAGAAACTCCAACTCCATCTAAAGGGAGATGTGTGGGAAGTTTCAATTATGGAAGATGCCTTGCAGGAAGTGATTGGGAGGATAGAGGGGGTAATGCCGCTGTAGCCTGTTTCAACTGTTCTCCTTCGTCATGCCCAAGCCGCCTCGGCCGTATGGGCATCTCCTACGATCGAGGGGGATCCCCGACGCGACCAAAGGTCGTGGAGATGACGGGTATAGATAACTTTACCGCGTAACGACAGGATGGAGAAAATCAAGGCAATACCAACTGAAAGACAATTCGATCCCATCCACCGATGGCTCGTCCCAGGGAATCTTTTCGAGGTTCGTAGCGAGCGCTTTTAGCTGCAGCTTCTAGCTTTGCATCCATGCCATAGCCCACTTTTTTTTGTAGCGCGACCTCTCCCACATGTCCGGTCTCATCCACGTATACATCTGCGACAAATTGTCCTTCGAGCCCGGCTTGCAGCGCTTGTTCTGTATACTCTGGCTTTACCAAGGACACTCGGTGTGCACGTTGGGAGAGATCCGCTTGTAAGGCCCCTACCTCTGACTTGCGAATACCTGCATCAGATGTGAGCAGGGTGTTGCCAACTGGGGCTTGAAAGGTGCTCTTCCCGTCTTTCACAAAGCTATCTTTGCTGAGGCCTTGCACAGGTTTTGCCTGCGGATTTGCATGGGGCACTCGTCGCTCTGTAGCAACCCGATGCTTTGGTTTTTTCGGTAACTTCTTCGAAACTGTTTTTCTTGGTGGTGGTGGTGGTGGTGGTGGTGGTGGTGGTGGCAGGGGGGACACTACCGGTGTAGGAGGAACCTCTACCGGGGTAATCTTGATGCTCAACTTTTCTGGCGGCACCACAGAACTGTGAGAAAATGAGGCAATATTCCATAGCACAAAAAGATGGAACCCAAGAGAAACTAACACATAACCACTATTTTTTATCATAATTCTAGATGATTTCCTATTTTCATGTAGACCCTCATTGTATATTCTATCGGAGTTTCCTCGTGAAAAGTATTGCAGGATTTTCCCATGATGCGAGCCTTTTTTTTACTCGGTAGTACTCTTTTCCTGACAAGCCATATGTCGGCAAAATCCATCACCATTTTAGAAAAGGGTTCGGGAAAACCTCTTGTTCGTGCAGAAGTGAAGGTGGGACCTACCACTTGTTATACAGATAAAACAGGCAGTTGTGCTCTGTCTGATTCGAAGGCTGGGACTTGTACCGTTCAGCATGCAGGATATGCCACTGAAACCATAAAGATTTCCTCAGAAGAGATTCAAGCGATATATTTGACACCCATCCTGGATTCAGAGGAGACGGTAACGGTAAAGGGTGCCCCCCGTGTAGAGGTCTCACAAAAACGCATTTCTATCAAAGAAATCCAAAAAATTGTCCCCAATGCAGACCCGGCGCAAGTGCCCAAATATCTTCCGGGGGTGCAAGTGTTTGGGTTTGACAGTCGATGGGTGGTGCGAGGATCCGGCCCCTCAGATTCTTTGTATTATATGGATCAGGTTTATTTGCCGTTGATCTTTCACCCTATTGGGGGATTTGCTGGTGGATTGTCTATTTTACCGGATAATGCCGTGGAAGATGTTGTATTTTCCAATGGGGGATTTGGCCCTCAATATGGCGACGCCACCGGTGGTGTCCTGACGATCAATACCAAAAGTGAAATTCCCGATCGCTCTATATCAGAGGTGCGCGTAAACGTGCCGTTTTTTGGGTCTCTATATCATGCACAGCCCATTGGAGAGGATCAATTTGTTGCGGCTTCCTATCGAAAAAGTTTTTTGGAATACATCATTCCTCCTGTTTTGAAGAAAGCCAACAAAGGGAAAGAAGACCTTACAGTGGTACCCTATTTTGGGGATGGAAATTTGGAGTATGTCAAAAAGACCGAAGATGGGCATTACAAGGTATTCTTTCTCTATGCCTATGATGGGATCAAAGCCGCATTTCCGAGCGCAGAATCCTTGGATGAAACCGGAAAGTCAAATGTAGATTTTCTGACAGTAGAAACAGATCTTTCCGTAAACCGGAAAAAAAGCTTGAATGGCCAATGGTCGATGAATACCACGCCTAACTGGCTGCAATATCGACAAAGCGTGGATTTCCTCGGAAACAACATCGACATCAATTCTGCCAATATCAATGTTCCGCTTGAATTGACATATCGAAAAGATCGAAATTTTAAATTGTTTACCGGAATCGATGGAACATGGTCACGAACAGTATTGAATCTGTTGGTGCCGCGTCCTCCCGCAAACAAAGATCCCTTCTATGACATTGAGACGGCCCCAAAATTAGATCGGGCCGCTACGGTATTCTCCCATAAAGAAGCGGTCTGGGTGGGCATGGAATGGAGATTGGGAGACTGGGTATTGGCCCCAGGAGCTCGAGGATTTCATGCAGAAGCCAATGGTCGAAGTGGGGTAGACCCTCGTTTGAATCTGCGCTGGGAAATCTCGCCAAAAGTTGCAATGAAGGGTGCAGTCGGACAATATTCAGAGCTCCCACAACCGTATCAAACCGACGAGGTATTCGGAAACTCTCAGTTACGATACCTGCAGTGTATGCATTATGTGCTAGGCGTTGAGACCAAATGGAACGAGCAATGGGAAACAGATATTCAAGTTTTCTATAAGCGATTTTTGCGTATGGTGGAAGCAGATGCAATCACGGGCTATAATAACGATGGGAGTGGGGTTTCCCGAGGGTTTGAGGTCTTCCTGCGTCGCAATCTCACCAATCGGCTGTTTGGCTGGATAGCCTATACCTGGTCCCTCAATCGGGTTCGAGACAATGCAGCGGGAGATCTATACCCAAGCCCGTATGATCAAAATCATATCTTTCATTTAGTAGGTGACTATCGAGTTTCCACCAATTGGTCCTTTGGTGGACGGTATCTCTTTCAATCCGGCAATGCCTACACGCCCGTAGCTAGTTCCGTATATAATACCAATTTCGACAAGTATACGCCTCGCTACGCTAGCACAGATAAGAATTCGGCTCGGCTACCATTGACGCGCAATATGTCGGTATTTGCCAATCGAGACATTTTGTATGACCGATGGACATTTAAGCTGCGACTTGGGGTAGAGAACTTTGCCTTAGGGAAGAATGTGACCAATATTTCCTACAATTATGATTACAGTCAAACTGAACCAGTGAAAAGCATTCCTTTTATTCCGTATGTTGAACTGCGAGCGATATTATGAAAAATCTACGCGCCCTTTCTTTATTTGGCATCCTGGCTTTTTGCTTACAGTGTTCCAGAGAAGAGCTGGACCGACAGGAAGACATTGTCAATCTGCGAGCGATTGGGGTTTTAGCCACACCGAGTCTCGCCTCATTGGCGCCGAGTGTGAATTTTGTCTTTTATGCCATGACACCAAAGGGAAAAACCCTCACGTTTTCACCATATACAGATCCGAAAATGCGAAATCCTTTGCAACCGGGTGTGACACCAACTGTAGATACTGTGACATCATATGGAGCATTGGATCTGCACCAAATTAGTGGATCTTACGCTCTGGATCCATTGATTTCTGCCGCAACCATACCCATAGATCCTGGCTTTTCTACCTTTGATTATGGGTTATATCTCACTTCTGATGGAAAAGGGGAATCCATTGTGGGGAGTTTGGTATTATTTCATCCCACGCATCCAGCCTATTCGTGGCAGACTCACAATGTGGTAATCACCAATTTGAAAAATGGCCAAACAGTATCCGGGCAAAATCTGGATTTGCAGGCTAAGATTACGGGCCGAAATGCAGAAGACTATCGTATAGGATGGTTTACTTCGAGTGGTAGTATTTCCAATCGTCGCAATATCTCTACTACCAGTACCGACATGAAATCAGGGCCTCAAACGATTGTCGTGACCGCGCGGGGTAGATTGACGGGGATGTTTGCTTTGGCTGTGGTGGATGTTGTGGTGGAGTAATTTTTTATTTCATAGGAGGGGGGAAGGCACTCCTTTGAAAGAGATGTAAACCTGTACAAAATTTGCTACAGTGGAAAAAATTCCAAAAATGAGACCAGCCATGCAGTATACGATCCCCCACGCTTTTCGTGAGATTGCCTTGCATATGTCTTCAGCTCCAGCCTTGGGACAAATTCGATTGGGTAGCGTACATACCCAATCCTGGCGCGTATATTGGGACCAATGTTGTGCATTTGCCAAAGCCTTGCATGCCTATTCGTTACCGCATGGATCCCGAATCGGGATTTTGGGCAGCAATCGATCGGAATGGCTGGTAGCAAACTTGGGCAGTATTTTGGCCGGTCATGTTCCTTTCGGCATTTACCCAACCTCTTCTGCCGAACAGATTGCCTATCTTTTGCAACATAGTGAAGCAAAGGTTTTGGTGGTTGAATCGGATGCCTTTCGCAGTCAAGTTGGTGGGCGACCTAGTGGACTTCATGTTGTGCAAATAGAGCCCGTGCAAGAACCTGCAGGACCTGCTTGTGTATCATGGGCGACATTTTTACAAACAGGCACTTCGATTCCCGGCTCCCACTTGCAAGCAGCTATGGACGCACAAAAACCCGGAGATTTGGCTACATTGGTGTATACCTCGGGAACTACCGCAAATCCCAAGGCTGTGATGCTATCCCACCATAACTTGTTGTGGACAACGCATACGGCTATGGAGATGAGCTTTCGCTTGGAGGCCCAAGATGTGGTGCTTTCGTATTTACCGTTGAGTCACATTGCGGAACAAATCAATTCGTTATATGGCCCGATTCTTTCTGGGGCTCAAGTGGTGTTTGCCGAAAGCTTATCCCAATTGCCACAGGCCCTTGGTTTGGTACGGCCCACTTTTTTTATTGGTGTCCCAAGAGTATGGGAAAAAATTCAAAACAAAATTACGTTTCAGGTGCAACAAGCTCCAATATGGAAACGAAAACTATTCGCACTGGCACAAAAAATTGGGCAACAGGAGGCAGTACTTTATCAGGCAGGCCAACCTACTTCGCTTTTGTTTTCCCTCATGGAACGATTGGTATATGGAAAAGTCAAGCGCAGTTTGGGGCTGGATCGATGCCGTTTGCCGGTAACAGGGGCAGCGCCCATTCGACAAGATACCCTACAGTTTTTTCTTGGACTCAATCTGCCGTTGTATGAAATATATGGCATGAGTGAGTGCACGGGTCCAACCACAGTATCTGTTCCGGGTATATACAAACCGGGATATGCAGGTAAACCAATTCCGGGTACAGAAGTGCAAATTGCATCGGATGGAGAGGTTCTCATGCGAGGCCCTCATGTTTGTATGGGGTATTTGTATGATACGGATTCATTTCCTCTTGATGAAGATGGATGGCTTCATTCAGGGGATTTGGGTAGTTTAGATGCAGAGGGATTTTTGTGCATTGAGGGTCGAAAGAAAAATTTGATCATTACAGCAGGGGGAGAGAATATTTCTCCGGAGATGATCGAAAGCCAAGTAAGCAAGATCCCTGGTATCGAGCATGCAGTGGTAATTGGAGATCAACGCAAGCATCTTAGTTTGTTGATTACCCTCGATGTGGAAATGGCGCGCGTGCAAGCGGGGCAACGAGGTAGTAAAGCCAACTCTCGGTTAGAATTGGCGCACTGTCCGATTTTATATGCCTACTTTGAGGCAGAGATTCAACATATCAATGCTGGGTTAGCCCGTGTACAAACGTTGAAGCGATTTTGTATTTTGGATGCAGGATTTTGCGAAGCCGAAGGTGAGCTGACTCCCACACAAAAAATTAAACGCCCCATCATTGAACAACACTATAAAAAAGAAATTCAATTGCTGTATGGATGATGCTTTCTTTTTCTTTCCGAAACTGCGCGGCTGGTTTCGAAAAAAAAGAAAAAAAAGCCTATTACATTACAACTCGATGCGCACATCGGTATAGGCGAGTGCTTCGGGACGGTGAGAAACCAGGAGCATGGTACAACTCCCTTTGAGTGTGGCCAAAGAAGTTACAATTTCGCGTTCGGTTGTGGCATCTAAATTTGCTGTGAATTCATCTAAGATTAAGAGAAGCGGTTGTCGCAAAAGTGCGCGGGCAAGGGCGAGGCGTTGCTTCTGACCAGCCGAAAGCCCTTCTCCATTCTCTTGAATGACGTACTCTAACCCCTTGGGTAAATTTTCAATCAGTGAGAGTAAGCTAGCTCGATGCAATGCATCTCGATACTCATCAGGTGTATAGGCACGAGATGCACCATAGTTCAAGTTGTCTGCGATGGTACCTGCAATCAAGAAAGGCTCAGCGCCGACAAAGCCCACAAAATCTGTATAGGTATGAAGATACGTCTCTGCAGAACCCCCTCCCATGGTAACCGATCCAGTTTCCGGGGGGAGAATGCCCAAAATCAGTGCAAGTAATGTGGATTTTCCCTTGCCGCTTTCCCCGACAATCCCCAATTGTTGACCAGCGGGTACATGCAACTGAAATGCTTGAAATATGGGGTTTCCATTGGCTTGATAGCGGAAAGTCAAATCGTGTAGGTCAATGGCAGGCGGAGTATGGGGGCGGGCTTGTGGGGTACACATATCAGCTGAAGATGTGAGGATGTGTTTTCCCCCGACAGCGCGAATTTCCCCTGTGAGCCGCGTGGCTCGTTGTATCGTCTCCCCAGAAAATGTGGCCAAATATTGGGCCGTCAGCCGCGCATTGGGGCGGAGTACAGCGGCCACACCCAAAAAAGCAGCAGATTGCGACAGGGTTTGCACCAGGCGCAGGAAAAGATAGAGAAACGCCACCAATTGGGCAGCGGGTGTATGTAATACCGTGAGGTTGACGAGTAAAATGCCGACGAGCAAACAGACCCCCAACATTTGGGGAATAAAAACCCCGGAAGCAGCCAAAATCTGTGCGCGGATAGCATGGGAGGCGTAGTTCAGGATGTTGTTCGAGAGTTGGGCAAACTCCCGATTTTGGGTACGCAAGATCCGCACCAACAGCCAGTTGCGTGCTACTCGTTCGACGCCGGTGAGCAGCCCTTCTTGTTCTTGGGGGACCCGATTGGCATAGGGGCGAATGTGAGAGTTAAGGATCCAAAGCAGGCCAGCCAGAAAAAAGAGCCCCGCGACGCTCAAGCATGCAGAGTAGAAGGAAACCGTAAACAGCGTAAGAGTGATCACCCCTGCTCCGAGGAGCAAAGGGATGCCTTGGGCCAAGTGATAGAAGAATTGGGATGTGCGGGGGAAGATCTCCCCCAAGCGCGTATGGGTTGCTGCTGCAGAGACGTACCGGTTGTGAGGACTGTAGAGGAGGTCATGTAGGGCGATCAATCTCAGTCGGGCGCTGATAGATTCCTGGGCGATACTGGCAGATTGGCTTACCAAAAGTTGAAAGGTAGCACGGCCCACTCCGATTGCCACGAGCAGTCCCAGCAGGCCATTCAGTGAGGTTGAGCGTGGCAGCAGGGAGAACACGCCAGGGTCCACCTGAATGGGGATACCAATACTGTGAAGAAACAACTGGATGAATACCGATAGTTGAACCTCCACTACTGCGAGACCCAGACCTGCAAGGGCGCTGAGGAGCAGCCAGGTGGCAGATTTTCGCCCCACCATGGGGCCCAATTGAGATCGAATGGTAGTGTGCAAGGGGGAACTCGATTATTTCAAGGTTAAAAATGCTGCGACTTCTTCAATTTTTTGAGACTTACAATGTCCACCAGGACGAAGATGCCACTCGACAGAGGAACCGGCTGCAGTGGCGGCTTCCATGAGATGGGCAGCCCCCTCTTGGAACCCAAACTCGTCTTTCGTTTCTGCTGCGATATAGAGATTACCGAAAGAACCTTTATGTGCTGCCATGCGGGTATAAGGATTAAAAGGTTTAAATGCTTCTGCGTCGCCATCATAGGACTCACTTAGGCCTTGTAGCATCAAGTTTACATAGAACCAACTTGCACCCGTTCGTTTGCGATATGCGGAAACTTCATCGCTAGGGGACCAAGGGGTAATATTGGCAAGAGCGGGGCAAAGGAGAGCGGTTTTTTGGAAGTAGTTCACATCTTCCATTTGAAGTTGGAATGTATTCCAACCCCCCATAGAGACGCCAAGTGCGGTGCGAAATTTTGGTATCGCACGTAGATTGGCTGCTTCGATATGAGGAAAGACCTCGCGCATGACTTTTTTGAGACGGCCGGGTAGCGCGAGGTTCGTACGATCACCCAAACTGTAGCCGATGACCACAGGTTTTTTCCCAGGTAGGGCTTTTTCCCAGTATTGGTTCAGATAGGCAAGCATTTTGCCTTTTCCCATATCATCTGGAGAACCGTTGAGTCCGTGGAAATAGTAGATCACATACTCAGGGAAATCTGCGGCATCTTGTGTGATGCAGATGCGTTGGTTATCGAGGGAAAAATCGTCACTATCATAGCAATTTGTTTCATAACTTGCGTATACAAAGCAAGGAAACAGAAGCGTAGCCAATGCGTATACGGCCCTTTTCATGCGCATGCGAAAACTCCTACTGATTTTTGGGAATGACTCCCCTCTAGCGTACACCAACTTGGGGGGGGATGGTGATCTGGGGGCGGGGGGCGGAGGTCTTTTTAGCGGAATCAGCCGCGCAGTTTCCGCTAAGAAAAAAAACTACGGAACAATCACCCCACCACCCAAACAAACCTGGTCTTGGTAGAAAACCACTGCTTGCCCTGGTGTAATGGCGCGTTGGGGCACATCAAACCTGACATGTATCAGTCCCGCCTCTCCCATCGTTACCGTACAAGCTTGGTCGGCCTGTCGATAGCGAATTTTGGCTTTGCACTGTAACGGAAAAACGGGGGGGGTACCTGCGATCCATGTGATGCGATCAGCAGACAGCGTAGAAGAAAAGAGCGCGGGATGCTCGCCTCTCTCTACATAGACGACATTGCGCGTTATATCCTTGGCAATCACAAACCATCGAGGACCCGGCCCTCCCAATCCCAGATGACGCCGTTGCCCCAAGGTGTAAAAGCAAGCGCCACAGTGCTTGCCCACTACGGTTTCATCCAAGGTACGAAACTCCCCGGATTCCATGGGGATGTACTGGCTGAGAAATTTTGTGAAATTTCGCTCGCCGATGAAACAAATCCCCGTACTGTCCTTCTTATTAAAGACTGGTAACTGATGCTCTTGTGCCAATCGCCGCACTTGTGTTTTCTCCATACCTCCAATGGGAAACAGCACCTTCTCCAGCGTATGTCCCGAAATGGCATGTAGAAAGTAGGACTGGTCCTTCAAAGGATCTTTACCTTTGATCAGATGAGTCCCATCCGTTTGGCAGTAATGACCGGTGGCAATATAATCAGCGCCGACTTCTTTGGCCTTTTGTAGGAACACATCGAATTTGATCCATTTGTTGCACAAAATATCGGGGTTGGGGGTAAATCCTAAGCGTATCTCTTGAAGAAATTCCGTAAATACCAGATCCCGATACTCTTGGACAAAATTGATCCCATAGTAGGGAATATCTAGTTGGGTGCAGACTTGTTCCACATCCGAAAAGTCTTCTGCCGAGGTACAAGCGCCGGTGACGGGATCGGTTTCATCCCAATTCTTCATAAACAAGCCAATGACCCGGTAGCCTTGCTGCTTCAATAAGAGAGCCGAGACGGAAGAATCCACCCCCCCTGACATCCCCACCACAACGGTTTTTTGCCCTTCGATGCTCATGCCGGTTTCCGTGAAAAATACGCTGGCATGTATCGCTGCTCCAACGAAAGAAGAAAGATGCTAACCAAAATAAAGAAGAACCCAGCCCATGTGTACCCATCCTTTGGATACTCATGGAACATGAAATAGGCAATGATCAAGCTACAAAAGAACTTGGCAAACCCAAAGGGAGAGAGAAAAGAGACTTCTGCATAGGCATAGGATTTGGCGAGCAAGACGTTCGCAAACACAGAAGAGGTACCCAAACCAACGATCCACAACAACTCCGTAGCCGTTGGAGTACGCCACACCCATAGGGCAGGTAAAAGAGAAATTGGAACCATAAAAAGATACAACATCGCGCTCATTTCTCGGGCAGACTCTCCACTCATGGCCAATACACGTCCGGTTAATTTGGTCCCGGCAAAAAAAGCAGCCGAAAGCAGGGGAAGCCATACATACCAAGAATCAAATCCACCCCAAGTATTCGATTTGGCTTGAGAGATGCAAAGGGCACCTAGAAAGCTTACAGCGATAGCAAGGCCTCGAAGTCCTCCCAATCTCTCTCGAAGAAATAGGCGAGCCCCAAGTAAAGCAAAGATCGGCGCAGTAAAGGAAAGAGCCACAGATTCTGCTACTGGCATCAGAGAAAGCGTGGCATACCAAAAGCTTACACCCAAGACAGAAAGTGCCACTCGCAATCCATGAATGTTTTTTTGGTCGAAGCTTTTTTGGAAGACATTTCGGGTAAGCCAAGGGGCAACCCAAATCATGCCGATCACGTTTTGCAGAAATGCGACTTCAAAAAAGGGTAACGGCCCGCCTTCATGATGGAAAGAGGAGATTCCTCGAATAAGGGTATTGGTAATGGAGAAAAAGACACAGGCCATTACTTTCAAAAATGCGCCCCACCAGGGGTTGGGTGCAATTTCTCGGGTGCCAGTTGTAACCATCTGGGTGCCTTCTATAAATAGGGGAGAATTTCTTTTTCGATTTTTTCTGGTGTATCTTGTGGGGCAAACCGACGAATGATTGCACCATCTTTACTAATAAAAAATTTGGTAAAATTCCATTTGATCTTTTTGGTACCGAGCAACCCGGGTGCTTGTGCCGTTATGTACGCAAACAAAGGATGTGCTTCACTTCCATTCACATTAATTTTTGCAAAAATGGGAAAAGAAATTTTGTAATTGATTGTACAAAATTCTGCGATCTCCTCTTCCGTACCTGGTTCCTGCCCTCCAAACTGGTTGCAGGGAAAACCCAAGATCACCAAGCCTTTGTCCTTGTACAATTGGTACAAGGTCTCTAGCCCTTTGTATTGCGGCGTATATCCACACTGGCTGGCCGTATTGACGATGAGGAGAGATTTACCAGCAAATTCTTGCAGGGTGGTGACCGTCCCATTGTTACGCGTGACAGACTGGGACAGAATGTGGTTCATTTCAACGCTCATCGGGAATTCCTCTTGATCTTGAGCTGGGGCCGTCGATTGTGAGATGTGGGGACTTTCCGGGCGATGGACACCATGCCATTGCTCGACACTTCATGGAGGTTTTCAATGGCAATAAAAGCGCTAGGGTCGTGCTGATAGACGATGCTCTTAATGTCCATAAGCTGGAGTCGCTCTGCGATGAGATACAGTACCTGACGGGGTTCTCCGGAGTAGCCGCCACTTCCATGTAGAACCGTAAGACCCAGTCCCAATTCATTCAGAATATCTGCGCTAATTTCCTTGGGTCGTGTGGAAAATATCATGACAGATTTCATCTCATCCAATCCCACGATCACCATGTCCATGATTTTAATCACGATAAAGAAGGTGATCAAGGATTGGACCGGTGGATGCCATTCTTGAAACCACAGGCCGGCTGCAGCAAAAATAACCAAGTTACTGGCTAACACCACACTCCCTACAGAGTAGCCTCGTGTGCGGTTCCAGAGAAGGCCGAGGATTTCGGTTCCATCCAAACAGCCCCCTGCACGGATGACCAATCCCACGCCCAGTCCCAAAATCAAGCCTCCAAGGACCACGACTTCGAGCAAATCCCCTTTATACGGTTGAAAAATGGCCCATTCGGAGTGGGCAATCCAACTACCAAGGAGGGAAAAGAGCACCAAGGCGATGGCCATTTGGATGACCAGACGCTTTCCAATGTTACGATAGGCCAACACCAAAAAGGGTAAATTTAAGATCAACACAAATGGATACAGCCATTCTCGGCCCAGCCATTTGCTGAGAAGAATGGAGACACCGACGACACCGCCATCAATGATCTGATTGGGAACCAAAAAGACTTCAATGGAAAGAGCTGCCAAAAAAGTTCCGATGGCAGTCCAAAAGAAAGAAGAGGCAAAAGAGGCAAAGGATATACGGTTCGAGTTCGATTGTGCTTGCATCATAGCCATCTACTTTCTCAACTATCTAGGTGGGTAGAAAGTTCCAGCCAGGTTTGTTCCAGGCTGGTCATTTTCTGGCGTGCTTCTTGTATGGTGGTTTGTATAGCACCCAGCGCTTGGTAGTCACTTGGATCTAGAGACTCCATCTCCCGCTGTAAGTGCTGCACTTTCCTTTCCCACTCCTGCATCTGTTCCTCTACTTTGACAAGATCTTTCTTTCGTTGTGCTGCTGAGGCGGTAGATGTCACTGGCTGTGCAGCAGCGCGTACCGTTTTCCCCTTCTTTTCAGCGTTAGAGTCTGAGGCAAAGAGAGACGTGCGCCCTTCTTTTTCACAGTAGTCCTCATACTCATCCATGGTCCCGGTAAAGAATACACATTCTCCTTCGCCGGTGATGATGAGAAGATGAGAACAAAGGGCGTTAATAAAGAATCGGTTGTGACTTACCACGAGCATGGTGCCTGTATAGGCTTGCAGTGACTCCGCCAATCGTTCGATGCTGCCCATATCCAAGTGGTTGGTCGGTTCATCGAGAAGCAGCAAGTTCGCTTGCTGGGCCAGTACACAGGCCAGGCCAACGCGGCTCTTTTCTCCCCCGGATAAAATGCCCACTTTCTTGAATACATCTCCGCCTTGGAAGAGCAGGCTTCCCAAAATACGGCGCGCCAGGGGTTCTCCGATGGGCGCTTGATATAGAAGATTCTCCAATACGGTTTCATCTGGATTCAATACATCCAGCTGCTCTTGGGCAAAGTAGGCGATTACAGACCGTTGGCTTAGGAGGAATTTGCCTCCAAGAGAAGGAATTTTCTTTCCAATGGTTTTGAGAAGGGTGGATTTTCCCACTCCGTTCGCCCCAACGATGGCAACTTTTTGTCCTCGCTCAATCAGAGCCTCAATAGGCGTACATAGAGGTTGTGCATAGCCGATTTGCCCTCCTTCGATTTGTAAGACAATACGATCGTTGGCGGGTGGCGTAGGCAAGAGCAAATGCATTTTCTTTTGCGTGACCCCGACGCGCAAGGTAGCTTGTTCTTGATCGAGCTTCTCAATTACCCGGCTCTTCGATTGAGCTTGGGATGCCTTGGATGCCTTAGCACCGAAGCGATCCACAAAAGTCTGCAGCTGGGCTTTTTTCTTCTCCATCTGTTCAAACTGGCTCTCAGCTTGCGCAATTTGTAGCGCTTGTAGGGCTACAAATTTGTCATAGTTGCCCACATAGTGGGTAATTCTACCGCCTTGTAGGTGCAACAAACTCGTGGCCAAGCGGTTGATAAGCTCGCGATCGTGAGATACGAATACGAGGGTACCGGGAAATTGTACCAAGTATCGCTCCATCCAGATCAGACTCGGTAAGTCCAAGTGGTTGGTCGGTTCATCGAGAATCAAGAAACCCGGCTCTTGCAAGAAAAGCTTCGCCAGTTCAAGGCGCATGCGCCAGCCCCCGGATAAATCGCAAGGAGACTTGTCCCAGGTCTCTTCTTTGAAACCAAGGCCCTGTAGAATTTTCTCTGCGCGACTTTGCAGCTCATACCCACCAGCCAAGCGGAAAGTGGACTCAGTTTCTTCATACTGCTGGAGTATTTCAGGGCGATGATCTGTCTCGAGCGTGAGCACAAGTTGATCCAAGCGGTGTCGAAGTTGTACGATTTTTTTCGCACTGCTCTCGCACTCCATGAGTACGGTATCTTCCGGATTTGGATTTGGCTCCTGAGGCAAAAAACCCACGACGAGATCCTTGGGTTGGATCAAATCCCCGCCGTCTGGAGTTTCAATGCCAGACAGGATGTTAAGCAGGGTAGTTTTACCAGCTCCATTATCGCCGACCAACGCTACGCGCTCGCCTTGGGGAAAATGAAAGCTCTCATCGGTGAGAATGGCCCGTTGGCCGTAGTATTTGGAAATATGCTGGAAGCGAATCATCGTAGTCTCTTTATATGCCTAGAATAAGTTTTTTACTGGGGCACTAGCTGTGCAGCTGGTGCCCCAGTAAAAAACTTCCACACTGCGGTATCTATAAGCTCGCCATCACCCGTTGCAACACCCACCCACACAGAGCGGAAATTGCAGCACTTGCGGGAATGGTCAACACCCAGGCCCATACGATACGTCGGGCAATGCCCCATCGTACGCTGGAGAGTCGTGTGACAGCGCCGGCTCCCATGATCGATCCGGTAATCGTATGGGTGGTAGAAACGGGAATTCCGATCGCAGTCGCCAGAAACAAGGTGATCGCGCCGCCCGTTTCTGCGCAAAATCCCCCGACCGGCTTGAGCTCGGTGATGCGCATGCCCATGGTTTTTACGATGCGCCAGCCCCCAAAGAGAGTACCCAAGCCCATTGCTCCCTGACAAGCTAGCACAACCCATAGCGGGATGGAAAACTCCCCCTTCAAGTGACCCGAAGAATAGAGCAAAATGGCGATAATTCCCATGGTTTTTTGCGCATCATTGCCTCCATGGCCCAAACTGTAGAGAGAAGCTGAGACCAGCTGCATGCGACGAAACCAGAGATTGACTCGGTTGGCTGGAGAGTGGAAAAACAGTCGAATGATGATGACCATCAAGATATAGGCGAGGATAAATCCGAGCACAGGGGACAGTACGATGGAGGCTCCAATTTTGGCAAGCCCTTGAAAGGCCAAGCTATTGACGCCTGCTTTCATAATAGCGGTGCCGCATAACCCCCCAATTAAGGCATGGGAAGAGCTTGAGGGAATCCCAAAATACCATGTGATGATATTCCAAATGATCGCCCCCATCAGGGCACTGGCAATCAGCATGGGATCTACAACAGCAGGATCGATGATGCCTTTCCCTAAGGTATTGGCGACATGAAGACCAAAGAAGAGAAAAGCGATGAAGTTAAAAAAAGCAGCCCAGGCTACTGCGGGAAAGGGACGCAATACCCGCGTGGATACAATGGTTGCAATAGAGTTAGCCGCGTCGTGAAACCCATTCATGAAGTCAAAAATGAGGGCAAGACCGACAACAAATGCAATGAATAAGAGGCTGGAATCCATACCGTCTTCCTTTGTGTCGCAGGGCTATGCATAATCCATAAGAATGCCTTCTACCAGGCTCGCCACATCTTCACATCGATCGGTAACCGACTCTGTGAATTCAAAAATTTCCTTCAATTTTATAACCTTGCGGATATCTGGCTCATAGGTTAACAGCTGGGCCAGCGCAGTTCGTAAAATTTGATCTGCTTCGTTTTCGGCTTGGTTGATAGAAATACAAGCTTGTCGAATACCTTGCATGTTTTTTAGGTTGGCAAGGCCCTTTATGGCGGTTTGCACATGCTGGGTCGCTCGCAAGGTGACCTCTGCCATCTTTTTCAGCTCTTGGGGAGCCTCTCCAATGTCGTAGAGAAACATCCGTTGTCCGCAGGCATCCATCAAGTCGATGATGCAATCAAGGCCTTTGATCAATTCGAAGATATCATCCCGATCTAATGGGGTAATAAAGGCTTTATGCAGCATCTCAATGGTGGTGTGCGTCACAGCATCAGCCTGATGCTCCAGCTCTTTGAGCTGCTGGGAGAGCGTTTCTCGTTGAGCCGGTTGCTCGATTAAGGCTTGGAACACCCTGGCAGCCTCTGTGATAATGGCGCTCATGGAGTTCATCATGTCGAAAAAACCGAATTCTTTTGGAATCAAGCGACTAAACATCTAAGTTCCTTTGTTGCACGGCCGCATCTTGGGTAGGGAGAGTCCACACATCGTAGCAGGTTTGGGCCCCAGGCCACAAGAAAGAGGGCCATCATAGACATCCATCCCCCCCTGTCAAGTACCACCACCACAAAATGGATTGGTTCTTATATAATTCTTAGATCCCTGATGGTACGCATTGCTACAGATGTCGGTGCTGCCCGTCATCCCCAGCGGCCGAAAGGGAGCGCCGGGGGATCTCCTAGAATCAAGGGGGATGTCCACATGGCTGAGGCCGGGACTGGGTATGACGGTAGCGACTTTGTATGGCAAAAGGGGACACACTCGTTCACCCTCGTTACACCTACTGGAGCCCCCCGTTATGCATATTGCCATTTTATGTGGTAGCAACCGAACTGCCTCGAACAGTGAGCGGGTATCCCACTTTATTGCCCACCAATTGCAGCAACTCTTTCCCCATGAGTCTCTGACAACGGAGGTAATTCGTCCTACTGAAGTTAGCCTCCCCTTATGGGATGAATCTATATACCAAGCTGGCTCTGCCCTTCAAGGAAAGTGGGCACCATTTTCCGCCCAACTCCAACGAGCCGACGCCTTTGTTTTTGTTATCCCTGAATGGAATGGCATGACCCCCGGTGGGGTGAAAAATTTTCTGCAGTTTTGTAGCCCAAAAGATCTGGCGCACAAACCCGCTTTGTTAATTGGTATTTCAAGTGGAGTGGGAGGGCTAGCCCCTCTTATCGAGCTTCGAACCAGTAGCTTCAAGAACAATCGAATTTGTTATATTCCAGAACAAGTAGTGATCCGAGACGTAGAGGGGAAATTGCAAGATTTCAATCTGCCAGCAGATGAGAGGGACACCTACATTCGAAGTCGTGTCGACTTTACCTTACACGTACTGCTTGCTTATACAAAAGCCCTGAAGGGGATGAGAGACACAACCGTTCTTACTCATCCCCAGCATCCATTTGGGATGTAACATCCTCCCAACAAGAAGGGGGTTGGCGAAACTCGGCAGGTGGCTCCCCAAAAAACTTACTTCTTATTAAAAATCACCACCGTTTGTACAATCCCCGTAACACCTGTATCGAGTGCAATGGTGCCCGTCTCGAGATCTACGTTACCAAACTTGTATGCATTACTAGAGAAGTCGAGCCCGTTCACCAAAAGATTTCCGTCCTTTGTACTTTGCGACAACGCATAGGTTTCAAATCCCGACAACCCAATCTTGGGTGCATTCACCACCCAAGAAAATCCGGCTGTTTCACAAGTAGATTGTGCCGTATGGGTAGCTAGGAGACATCCTCGATAGCTAGCATCCCAACTTTTCCCTGCTCCAGTACAATCACTCGATGCATCGATTGAAGTATCCACGCAAAGAGCAGGCGCTGCGACCACTTTGTTCAACAAGTATTGCCCGAGAGAGTTATCATAAGAAGAATAGTAGGGCACATCTTGAATCACCCATAGATTGATGGCTTGTTCGGTCTTTTTGGATAAAAGAGAAAGTGTTTTTTTCGTTGCATCTACTTTTGCCAACGCTTGAAACTCTTGGGTCCAAGGATCCCCTCCAGAAGAGGCGCCTGATGTGGAATCTGCTGTACAAGAAAAGTTGTTGATAATAAATTTGCTTGCATAGGTACTCGTATTGTACACGGTATTTCCGCTACTTGGTGTTTTGGTAAAGTGGTTGGAAGCATCATCCCATTTGCGGAAACTTAGTTTGGATCCCGTCTCTGCTGCCAAGCAAAATTCGTTCGTGACATTTCGATAAGAGTCGTTGCCCCAGTTCCATCGACGGCTGTTTCCGGTATTTACACAATCAGAGGAGCTGGTGAATTGCGGTAGAGGCGTTGCCGGGCTTGTGCTGTTATCTGTACAGGCAGATCCGCTCCATGTGTTTTGCGTGCCCAAACAAGCATTAATATTATCCACATTACCCCAATCACACATACCGTTGTCTACCCAGGTTCCCCCCACAATGGTACAAGTAGTAGAAGAAGTAACCGCAACAGTGGAATTATCGACGGTGCTGCTACCAGATAAAATGGGGACGCCATTCAATTTGCAATACGGGCCCCGGATTTCCAAATCACAGGATAAGGATCCTCCGACTTTTTTCCGAATGTTACCGATTACATAAATATCACCGGTGGAGGATTGTTGAATTTGGCTGATTTGACTTCCCCCTCCTGCAAAGACTTCATCGGAAGTTTCACATCGTCGTTGGTATTCGGTTCTCCATGCAGCTGATGGTGTGAAATTTTGGTCTGTACCCGTGTAATTATTGAAGCCATATCCAAATCCCAATCCACCATCCGCAACAGCTGCGACGTCTTCGGCTCTGCGTAGTTCCATCCAATCCCAAATGTTATTCCCACAGGTAATAACCTTAGAAATACGAGCTTGAGGCGTCGTACCAGTCGGGTCAAAGTTAAAAAGACATGCGGTATTCCAAGAGGCAGAAGTAGAATCTGTCGGATCAGGCCCAAAGAAAACCGCAGAATCAGAAGTAGATGTGTCGGATGTAGCTTTTACCCGAGCGTTGTACGTATAGTTCCACCAGCCTCGGGCAATTTCGAGAATGTTGGTATTGCCAGGAGAAATATAGCGAAAGTATCCACTATTGTTACTACCAGCTGTAGCGTTACAGGTAGAACCAGTATAAAAGACTCCGCTAGAAGGGGTTACCAAGAAATCTTGTAGACAGATATTGGCATTGATGATTTCTGTCGGATCTTGTTCCCAAGTATCGGTTCGACCGATTCGCTCTACGACCATTTTGCTGGTACTCGGTAAACTGCCCGCATAGAAAACATTCCCGGTGGAATCAAATTTAAAGATCGTGGATTTTCCCTGTTGCCATTGTTGAGCAAATCTCTTGTTATCGATACATTCTAGATTGCTCGCATTGGGTGCATTTTTTGTGAGGTCATCGATGGTACCGCCGGTGAGTCGAAAGAGCTGACATTGGTATCCAGCGCTTTGTTCCCACGGATTTACTCCTGGAACTGAATCCCGATATTGAAAGGACTTTTCAAAATGGACGTACACTTCTCCCGTGGGGGATTCCACCACAGTTAAAATCTTTGGTAAGGCTTGTGGCGTTGAGCTGTCGTATTGCAGTCCTTTTTTTTGCAGCACCTTTACCCGTGCCTGATAGTCTGTATCTGACTCGGTCGCCACTGCTTCTCCGGTTGTACCGTCCGTTTTAATTTTCAAAAATGTGGAAGTAGTATCGCTGGAAGATGCTGTGCTATCAAGCAGGCTTACATTTTTTCCAATGGGAAAATAAAACGATTCCCCTTCCAATATAAAAGCATTTTCAGGTTCTTGTGCCAATGCCATCGGTGGTACGAGATCAAATTTTTTTGCCGGTAGTTTGAGTTTATCCACTGTATCGTTATGCTGCTTTACCAAAGCCAATCCCGCACTGGAGGATTTATCCACCACCATGGCTCCAAAGGCATCCTGTAAATTCAAAGCTGCATGGATAGCCAGTCGGCCAGGCTGATTTCCTGTAGCATTACTCGGTTGCAGTCCACTTTGGGATACGTTATCTTGGGAGTCGTTGTTATTTTTCTTGTTGCAGTACGTGCTCATGAAAAGCAAGAACACAAGGTATCCGATTCGTTTTACGGTTTTCCACTCCAGCATATGCGGCTCCTTTTATAATAGGGTTCTATACAGAATCCTATTGATTCAGATGAGAGTCTTTACTATGAGGATACAATGAAAAAAAGATATAACAGACTGTTTTTACTAGGAGGATTTTGCCTGCTGCAAGGCACGAGTTGGGCAAAACCAGCAGAGCGATTGGTGCTAGCCTGGCAGGAAATGCCGCGGACAGTGGACCCTCATTATGCAGTAGATGCCAACAGCCAATACTTGGAAAACTTGTTGCATTGTGCCCTGATTGATTCCGACCCCAAAGGGAAAATGATTCCTTGGTTGGCTGAAAAGTGGGAGTGGAAGACGCCAACACAATTGCATGTGACAGTGCGAAAAGATGCAAAATTTTCTGATGGAACTCCCGTTACTTCGGAAGACGTAAAAACGACATTTGACTTTTTTCTCCGCAAAGATATCTCACCACCTTCTCCTCGAGGGGGCGCTTTCCGATTGCTTACTCGAATAGAAGCCAAAGGGTGGGAGGTCATTTTTTACCTACAAGAGGCGGATGCAGAATTTGTGGAAAATCTGGTTGTGGGGATTTTGCCGGCTTCGATCAATGCCAAAGCGCAGATTTTGCCCATGGAAAAACCCACGGTTGGGTGCGGCCCGTATCTACTGAAAACCTATACCAGCAACTCCCTTCTGCTAGAAACCAACCCTCACTATACCTTGCGACCCCCTTCCAAGATGCAAGAAGTCGAAATTAAAATCGTAAAAGACGAAACCACCCAATTTGCCAAATTGCTCAAAGGGGAAATTGACCTCTCTCGCGCCATTAGTTTGGATAAAGTACAAGATATATCTCGGTATCCGGAGCTTAAGGTGGAGCAAGCGGAGAGTCTGCAAACAACCTATCTAGGATTT
>CANIBL010000007.1 GCA_947466225.1 Deltaproteobacteria bacterium | reverse complement strand
TGTCTTTTTTCTTCGGGTGCCCAGCGGCGTCTTCGCTCTACAGAGGTGATTACCTCGACTCGGGGTCCCTTAGAACTAGTCGTATTCATAGTCGTATGCCTATTACTTAGGGCCGACTAAGATGTCCGGTAACAAAGGGGGGCACTACACTATGTCGAACATCATCACCCCAATGCTGTTCGGTGATAGATACGACAATAAAACAGTCGAGAGCTGTTTTATTGCCCAAGATGGCGCCAGAAAAACCTTATTACTTCTTCAATCAAGCTCAGGATGAACTTCTTTGCGCGGACACGCTAGAAAAGAAACCCTTAGACTCGCCATAAAGCTAAGAATACAGTGTGCCTTTTTGCAAGCACACTGTATTTGAGGGAAAACATGAGAAGAATAAAATGGGTAGGCGTCATGTCATTTATGACGATAAGTCTTTATGGAGCATCTCATGATGATCATCAAGTATCTCAAAAGGTAGGCACTCAAATTAATTATGATGATTTGGACTTTGAGTTAAATACAAGGAAAGATAAAAAGATCATAAAAGATTTTTCTTATGCTCGCCGCCATAGTGCTTTCTATAAAAATAAAAAATATTTTGTCACAGAATTCACTCCCGAGCTTTGTTTAAGAGAAGAAAAATTCGGACAGGAAGTAAAAGACCAGTTTACTCAAGGGAGCCAATTGGATCATCCTCATGTAGTTCGTTTCGAGGGTTATAGTCTCAAGATCGATATGAAAGAGGGTATAGGCCCATGTTACATGACACAGAAGTATGATTTTACTTTAGAAGATTATTTTAAAATAAAAGATAAGGCCTCTCTTTCGGAGGCAGAATCGACGTTCAAAACTGCAATTTCTTCTCTGACGGAAAGGTTATCGATCTTGCGACAAATTTTGTCGGGTTTACAGTACTTACAATCAAAGAATGTTAGGTTCACTCCTACACCATCCGATATAATATTTCACAGCCTACACCCAACTACAGTCAAAATTGACAATTATTGGTCGTTTCCTCTTCTAAAAGAAGCCAGCGGGTTTCAAGAGAGGAGAGTGGAAACGATTTACAGAGCCCCTGAAATTTACCATGATAAAAATGCAGACCCATTTGCATTTGGGCTTGCAATGTTGATGTGGGAAATTTTATATCAAAAAAAAATCCATGATGTCCTACAGTTCCCATCCGAGGCGGACACGCAGGTATTTTTAGCGAAAGCAAAGCGCCCTTCAATCAACGAAAAACCTATTGATTGGCCCGTTGAAAAAGAAGAGAGCTGGAAGCGGTTGGCATCTTTGATCTGTAAGGCTTGGGCTCACAATCCAGCTGATCGAGCAACGTTGGAAGAGATCGACGCAGTCATCGAAGGAGTACTCGTCGTAGATCTTGAAACGCCAAAGGACGCAACTTAAACTACGTTACAATCGATGTCACATTTCTTGTCTATGGAAAAAGCATAAAAGACGCGATCAGCATAGGCAGTCGAAGCTTCCGTTATCCCCAGCGAACGAATTGGGCATCGGGGATCTCCCGCGATCGACAGCTGCTTTATCTCCCAAAATGGCTCCGCAAAAACCTTATTACTTCTTCAATCAAGATCAGGATGAACTTCTTTTCGCGGACACTCTAGAAAAGAATCCCTTAGACTCGCCCTAAATCTAATCATAAAGTGTGCCTCTTTGAAGGCACACCATATTTGAGGGAAAACATGAGAAGAATAAAATGGGTAGGCGTGATGTCACTTATGACTATAAGTCTGTATGCTGCATCTCATGATGAGAGACAAGTATCTGAGACAGTAGGTACTGAAATTGATTATCGTGATTTAGTCTTTTCTGTGGATAAAAAGCCGATGAAAATTAAGATAAAAGATTTTGGTTATGCTACTCGCTATCTTGCACGCTATAAGGACAAAGAATATTTTATCACAGAATTGAATCCCGAGTACTGTTTAGATGAAAAGATAGGACAGGAAGTAAAAGAGAAGCTTATTCAGGCGAGCCAATTGAATCATCCTCATGTAGTTAGTTTGGAGGGTTATAGCCTCGAGATCGATTTGAAAGAGGAAATAAGCCCATTCTACATGACCGAGAAGCGTGAATTTACTTTAGAAGATTATTTTAAAATAGAAGATAAGATCTATGTTTCGCGCAGAGAATTGATATTCAAAACTGTAAGTTATTCCCTGAGAGAAAGGTTGTCGATCTTGCGACAGATTGTGGCAGGATTACAGTACTTACAATCAAAGAATGTTAGGTTCATTCCTACACCATACGATATAATATTCGAAAGACAAAGCCCAGCTACAGTCAAAATTACCAATTATTGGTCCTTTCCTCTTCTAAAAAGAGCCCAGCCGCGTGAAGACAGGAGAATGGGTGCGATTTACATGGCCCCTGAAATTTACAAGGATGAAAATGCAGACCCATTCGTATTTGGGCTTGCAATGTTGATGTGGGAAATTTTATATCAAAACAAAATCGATGACCTCATACACTTTCCAATTGAGATGCAAACACAGAGTTTTGTAGAGCAAGGAATTCGCCCTTCTGTCGAAAAAAAACCTATGGATTGGCCCGTTGAAAAAGAAGAGAGCTGGAAGCGGTTGGCATTTGTGATCTGTAAGGCTTGGGCTCATAATCCAGCTGATCGAGCAACGTTGGAAGAGATCGACAAAGTCATCGAAAGAGTACTCGTCGTAGATTTTGAAACTCCAAAGGACGCAACTTAAACTAGGTTACAATCGATGTCACATTTCTTGTCTATGGAAAAAGCATAAAAGACGCGATCAGCATAGGTAGTCGGACCTTCCGTCATCACCAGCGAACAAACTGAGCATCGGGGATCTCCCGAGATCGAGAGATGACTTCAGCCTCCCAAAGCTTGCTGGATTAACTCGGTGGCACGTTTTCCATCAAACTTGCCTTTAATCAGAGGGGATAGCTCTTTCATGACTACACCCATCTGCTTTGCCTGGGTTTTTTCCACGATCCCTCGGATCAGCCCTACAACGTCCGCTTCATTCAACTGCGCTGGCAAATAAGCCGCGAGCGTGGCTAGCTCCGATTCTAATTGGCGCTGTGCATCGGATCCAGCTGGATAGGTAACCAAGGCGTCTTTGAGTTGCTTGGCATACTGAATCACCACATCCGGCTCTGCAACGGGATGCGCTGATGTTTTGTTCTCAATCAGTTTGCTTTTCAACATACGAAGTACGGACAATTTGTGCTTATCTTGGGCTTTCATTGCTTCTTTTAGGTCGACAGAAATTCGATCAAACATGGGTATCCTTACATAAACGGGTAAAGAAAGTCGGTATGACTTCCGGCGTATGAGCTTCTTTTAGGTCGATCAAAGTTTCTAAAAATCGCCTCGGTGTCAAGGGATTTTTCTCAGCTAAGGCTTGGTGATACAGCACCGTAGAAGGCGTCAATGCTGGTAACGAGTTGGCTTCGATTACGATCACATCATCGGTACATCGATTAACGAAGAGGTCGATACGTGCATAGTTGCCAATTTTCAAGGCACTTGCGCTTTCCTCCACCGCTCGGCGAATATTCTCCGTTTGAACTTGGGTAAAGAGCGTTTCAGGTGGTGGAGTGAGGTTAACCCCAGTTCCCCCTTGAAATTTCTCCTCCAAGCTCAACACCGCGCCCTCCGCGATGGCGATACTGGGCGAAAGGGCATAATACTGTCCCTCTTGTTCCAATACGCCAACGGTCAGTTCCAGCCATCCCGCCTTTGGAGTATGCAACAGCTGGTTGTGTTCGATACGCAAGGTATCCGTTTCAATAAAGGGCTCTAGCAAATACTCACGAGAGGCAGGCGACATTTCCATGATCTCGGTTTGCCCCGGAAATGTATGCGCTGGCACATACACAACCCCTTGTAGCGTTAACTCTGCATAGGTTTGCAAATCCGAAGCCGATCGAATGCGCACAATCCCGGCTGAACATCCATCATGACGGGGCTTGAGCACAAAACTTGCGTTTTCTTCAGATACTGGCAGCTTGCGCCAAAAATCTTGGGCTTCAGAGACATCACAAAGGGTAGCCAGTATTTCCAACGGAAGCGTTGTCTTGGCACAGGTACGGATGTGAGGATGCTGCATCGCAAGAATGGCTTCTGCCGTACGATACTTGTCCATGCAACGCGCAGAAGCTGCAACACCGGATCCATTATAACGAAGACCAGTTTGATCCAATCTGCCTTGCAAGGTTCCATCTTCCCCTTCGCCCCCATGAAGCGCAAGGAAAACAAAAGCCCCTTTCGCCTTCATCCGAGTACAAAAAGCCTCCCATCTATATCGAACCGGTTTCGCGATTTCTTGATCCATATCAGAAGCGAATTCTCCCAATTGGGCCTGGATCTCCTCTCGCAGTTTATGCAGAAAAGCGTGCCCTTCCGCTTCCTGCTGGCAGTTCTCATAGATCTCTTCTACTGTATGGTTCAAAGCATGCGCATAGGGCAACTCCCACAAGTCACCCTGAAAATCCAATAAAAAGGGAATGGGTTGGTAGCGGGTAGATTGACGAAGCTTCAACCAAACGTTGGTGCCGCTCATCAAGGAGACTTGACGCTCGGCTGTGCGCCCTCCGAATACCACAGCAACCGGTTTTCGGGCCTGTTTCTGCACCGCACGAATGGCAACAAAGGGGATCCCATAGCGTCGACAAGCTGACCCCACCACATACTGTAGAATCCCACCATGACTCATACCGGCGACTGCGGCCTGTCGAAAGAGAAAGCTATTCTGCTCCATACCACTAATAGGGTTAAAATCCGTAAATAGGATGCGCCCATCATGCAGCAGCCAGCCATCCAAACGCGCAAAATCTCGCATACCAAAGAGTTTAAACAACGCTTGAGCCTGTACACGAATTTTTTCTACAATATGGGGCTCAAAGCGCGTTGGGGTATGGTATCTCGTATTGGCTGTTGGCAAATACTTGCGACGGTAGTCGAGAATTTGTCCGTTCTCATAGCTGATTTCGATCTCCGTCGGAACTAGCGCTACCGCATCTCCTTGGAGATTTTGCACCACTACCACCGTAAACTCTCGCCCTTCACAAAAGGGTTCCAGAATGGCTGTCGAGCTGATCCCTTTGTCAAACATCTGCAAGATCCGTTGATGGGCTTCTTCCTGGGTCGCAACAGACGACACCCCGATGGAGGAGCCTCCAGCCACGGGTTTCACCACAGCTCGTCGCAGTTGATGTTGGGCAAAGAAGGCCTCAATACGAGATCGTATATCCGATTCGCCCTGCTGTAGTTCAATCGCAGGAATCGTGTCGTATCCATGGGCCTTCAATTTTTCCATGGCAATATTCTTGTGAAACATGGAGCGACAGACCGCCTCCGCGCCTCCGATATAGGGCAATTCCCACTTTTCCAAGAGTGCTTGCAATTGACCGTCTTCTCCAAATGCCCCGTGAATCGCAGGAAAAATAAGATCCACCTTGGCAAGTCGTGCACGCAATGCTTCGTGATCTAACGCCACCGCATGTTGTGCCAACTTAAAATCAAAATCAGATGGTGTATTGGAATAAAGTTGGGAGTTTGAGATGGCATAGAACTGTAAATTTCGATCCACATAGAAGGTTGAAATTTGTACCCCCTGATCCCCCAAATGGTCCATTACCGAACGTGCAGAGTTCAGCGAAATCCCACGTTCCAACGAGGGGCCCCCACAGAGTACGGCCAAATGAAATGTCATGGGACAGTCCTTTTACAGTTCGATTTGCATGCCCATTTCCACCACTTGATTGGGGGGAATATGGAAGAATGTCGTGGCACTTTGCGCATTGCGGGAAAGAAAGGCAAATATCTTCTCTCTCCAAATTGCCATACCTGGGTTCTCGGTAGCAAGTAAGGTTTCTCGCCCAAGAAAATAGCTGATCTCCGTTGGAGGCACGCTGCGCAACAGAAGTGGTAACTGGGGAGACATCAAGGCTAGAGGCAGATCCGGGGAATCCATGAACCCATACTGTAGCGTAATGCGCAACAAATGGGGTCGAATGGCCTTCCACTCCAACTGCTCAGATTTGGGCACATGGGGGACCTCTAGGGTCTGAATGGTGACAAGCAAAACTTGCTCGTGTAACACTTTGTTATGCCGCAGATTGTGCACCAACGCTGGAGGCACCGTATTAAGGTTGCCGCTGAGAAAGACCGCAAGCCCCGGTACCCGAACCGGGGGATTTTGCTCCAAGGTTTCCACAAATTGATCCAGGGGAATGAACTGCTCCTTCATACGAAAGGCCAAAATCTCTCTTCCCCGTCTCCAGGTCAACATGAGCACCAAAATGCCCCCCGCAATCAGCAAAGGAAACCAGCCCCCATGGGATACTTTTGTGAGATTGGCTGCAAAAAAGCTTGCATCAATGAGGAGAAAAAGCAAGGTGACAACCAACGCCAACGGCAACGGCCAACGCCAGTGCGCTCGAGAGACATAGTAGGTAAAAAATGTAGTGATTAGCATGGTGGTGGTAACCGCAATCCCATAGGCTGTGGCAAGATTGCTGGACGTTTGAAAGAACAAGACGAGCCATACCGTGGAGAAAAGCAGCATCCAATTTACAGCAGGTACATAGATTTGCCCAATTTCCTCCTGTGAAGTGTGCTGAATCGTAAAGCGAGGCAAATACCCCAATTGTACGGCTTGCCGGGTGATAGAGAATGCACCGGAAATCAAGGCTTGAGAGGCGATGACAGCTGCGAGCGTCGAGAGAACCACCAAGGGATACAAGGCCCAGGATGGCGCCAAATGGTAAAATGGGTTTTTCGCACTCTCGGGAGAAACCAGCAAATGGGCGCCTTGCCCCATATAGTTCAACAAGAGGGCTGGCAGCACCACCCAAAACCACCCGAGATAAATGGGACGTCGGCCAAAATGGCCCATGTCTGCATAGAGAGCCTCTCCTCCAGTAACCACAAGGAATACCGCACCTAGAGTCAAAAACCCTTTCCACTGGTGGGTGTATAAAAACTTGATGCCCCACATGGGATTGAGTGCAGCCAAAATAGTGGGGTTTTCCAAAATGCCCCAAATCCCAAGAGCAGAAAGGACAAAGAACCACAGCAGAATAATGGGCCCAAATACGGCACCTATTTTCCCAGTGCCCCGTTTTTGGGTGCTAAAGAGGAGACATAGAATCACAATGGTAATGGGAATCACATAGTCAGAGAAAAGCGGTGTGGCTACTTCAAGCCCCTCTACCGCACTGAGCACCGAAATGGCTGGCGTGATCATGCCATCTCCGTAGAAAAGGGCAGCCCCAAAAAGCCCAATCATAAAAAGAAACACGCGACTCTTGGTAGTAAGCGTAGCCCTTGGAATCACAAGAGAGGTCAAAGCCAGAATGCCCCCCTCGCCTTTGTTATCCGCTCGCATCACATACAGCACATATTTGATGGAAATGACCAAGAGCAATGCGCTGCAAATCAGCGAGAGAATCCCCATCACATTCTCTTGGGTAACCAAAAGAGCGTGAGGCCCATAAAAGCATTCCCGCAGCGCATACAACGGGCTAGTTCCGATATCTCCGTATACGATCCCCAAGGCCGCCAACGTGAGGGAAGAAAGATACCGAGGTGGAGATGTGGTTGCAGTGGTATTCATAGAGTTCCAAAGTAAAAAGTCATTGCAGCGCCCAATATTCTATCAAGATAACCAGGAAAAATCATGGAGAAAACATTTGACACTCTAGCTCCGCCTCCGTACAGTGTATCCATAAATGCCAGAAAAAAGAGGTGGTTATGCGTAATTCCCGGTGGTGCAGTCTGCTTGCATTCCTAGCATTTCCTTGTCTTGGAGCCCATCTAAATTATGAGTTCGACTCCGAGCATGATGCCAGATATGTGTTCAGCGCCAAAGGCATCAATGAGGCAGGGCAAAAAGCAGTTCAAACAGCCGATCAATACATACAAGAGCTGGGAGACGCCAAATCCGCCTATGCACGGGACTTCTTCCGCTCGTCTTTTGAACATGGGGTGGATACGCAAGAATATGACCTGATCGAAGCCTATCGAACCGAACTTATCCTCAAGCAAGTTCACCAAAACTTAGAGGACCAACACCCCGGCAAAACCCTGCGCGCCCCAAGTTGGATTTGGAATAATGTAGGCGGCATTTGGGGGCGACTGCAAATTCTCTATTGCTCCCCCACAGAATACATCGCCCTCTTTGGGACCCAACTGCCCCAACAAGGCTTTTCCGGTACGTACCGTTTTATGGATGTATGGGATGTGATGCTAACAGGCAAGATGCATTCGTACTCTGCAGATCCCAGCGTGGCATTTCCAGTTTCCTACTTACCAGGCGACGCCTCTCTTCTGCGCAAGACAGAATCTCGCCATTACGATATGGATCGCTTTAGCTATATGGTGGACTATGGACGTGGGGTCATACCGGCCTCTTTCTACAGAGGCATCATCGCCCCTTTTCTCTTCTCTAGCCACGATTCGTATTCTCTGCGCAAGCAATTGGGCGACTGTGGCTACTCGATGCTCTCCAACTGGGGTAGGGCTATTTCAGGCAGAGGCTGAGCCAACTCCGCGGCGGCAGCCTCCCGCTTCTGTGCCAGCTGCTCCTGCCAAGCAGGGCGTTTGAAAAATTTTCCGCGAAATTTTCGCTGATCCGGGTTATGGATCAAAAATCCGGTCCCCCTTGTGTCCTCTACCCAATCGATCAGCACATTTTCCACAAAGGGGTGGGCATCCGGGTCAACAAGAAGCTCAAGGGAAAGCCCCTCTTTTTCCTGAAGAAAACGCAAATCTGTTTCGCTTGCCTCGTCGAAAGTCACGCCGTAGAAGAACCCATCACAGCCTTTTCCCTCTAGATAGAGACGCAACTGCTTCGGCTGCCACTCACTACTTTCTTTTTGTAATTCTAAGGCTTTATGGATGGCCCGTTCGGTCATCTGGATCATATTTTGTCTTTCTTTTTTATTTTTTATTGGAGCTCATTGGGGAATCACCTGCGGAGTTCCCCCAATAAGACACAAAAGAAATCTAAACTGGCATAAAGTTAAGTGAATTGGTAAACATTACGGGCAAGGCCTCAAAGAGGGCCGATTGTACCACGCGGACAAGAGAGAAGTAATCAAAATGGCAGGTACCGACAAAGCACCTTTTTCCCGGGCGGAATATCCAGCCGGCTTTGAAAGCCAGGTAGAAAGCGACGCCTTTGCCAAAGGGCTCGACGAAGACGTGATCCGCAGGCTATCCGAGCGAAAGAAAGAGCCCAACTTTCTTCTGCAATTTCGGCTCAAGGCCTATCGACACTGGCTCAAGTGCAAGCCCCCCACCTGGGCTTGCGTGAAATTTCCCCCTATTGATTTTCAGGATATCCGATACTACTCTGCCCCCCGAACCAAAAAAGACGGGCCAGCACGGCTAGAAGATGTGGAGCCAGAGATTTTGGCTACCTTCGAGCGCTTGGGTATCCCCTTGTCCGAGCAAAAGCGCCTCACCGGCGTTGCTGTAGATGCGGTATTTGACAGCGTTTCTGTAGGGACCACCCACCAAAAAGAGCTCGAAGCTGTGGGCGTTATTTTTTGCTCGTTTTCCGAAGCCGTATTGCAACATCCAGAAAAAATAGAGCAGTACCTCGGCACCGTGGTGCCATACCAAGACAACTACTATGCCGCCCTGAACTCTGCAGTATTTAGCGACGGCTCCTTTGTCTTTATCCCCAAGGGCGTACACTGCCCCCTGGATCTGTCGACCTACTTTCGCATCAATGCCCGAGAAACTGGACAGTTTGAGCGCACGCTCATCATCGCAGAAGAAGGCAGCAAAGTCAGCTACCTCGAGGGTTGTACCGCACCCATGCGAGATGAAAACCAGCTTCATGCAGCCGTGGTTGAACTCATTGCTCTCAAACAAGCGGAGATCAAGTACTCCACAGTACAAAATTGGTACGCCGGTGATGCCAACGGAAAAGGCGGCATCTATAACTTCGTCACCAAACGCGGCCTCTGCAAGGGGGATGACGCCAAAATTTCCTGGACCCAGGTTGAAGCTGGTTCTTCTATCACGTGGAAGTATCCCAGTGTTGTATTACGCGGTCATCGCTCCAAAGGAGAGTTCTACTCCGTCGCGTTGACGAATAACAAAATGCAAGCTGACACCGGCACCAAGATGATTCACTTGGGAAAAAATACCTCAAGTCGCATCGTATCAAAGGGCATCAGTGCTGACGGCTCCTCGAATACCTATCGAGGGCTGGTAAAGGTGGGCCCCAATGCGGACAATGCACGAAATTACACCGTGTGTGACTCCATGCTCGTGGGAGACAATTGCTCGGCCAATACATTTCCCACCATGGAAGTGAAAAACAATACAGCTACCATCGAGCATGAAGCCACCACCTCAAAGGTAAGTGCCGAAGAAATTTTTTACTTTACCTCACGAGGCATCAGCGAAGAGCAAGCGGTTAGCTTGTTGCTCAATGGTTTCTGCAAAGAAGTATTCAATCAACTCCCGCTCGAATTTTCGGTAGAAGCGGTCAAGCTTCTCGAAATGAAGTTAGAAGAAAGCGTAGGCTAATCCATGCTCAGTATTAAAAACCTCCATGCTACCATCAATGGAGAAGAAGTCCTTCATGGTATCAACTTAGAAGTAAAAGAAGGGGAGATCCATGCCATCATGGGGCCCAATGGATCAGGCAAAAGCACCCTATCAAAAATCATTGCCGGTCACCCTGCCTATGAAGTAACCAAAGGCGAAATCCTCTACGACATCAACATGAATGCCGTAAACCTTACCTCGTTACGAGCAGATGAGCGTGCAAGAGAAGGTATTTTTCTTGCCTTTCAATATCCGATTGAAGTGCCCGGTGTAAGCAATTTTGAGTTCTTACGCACCGCTTTCAATGCAGTCGCCACCCATCAAGGCGCCGAGGAGCTTGACTCCTTTGATTTTCAACGTTTGATCGAGACCAAACTCAAAGACTTGCAAATGGACGTTAAATTCCTCTCCCGTCATGTGAATGTAGATTTCTCTGGGGGAGAAAAAAAACGCAACGAAATCCTGCAAATGGCCGTGCTTCAACCTCGATTGGCCCTTCTCGATGAGACCGACTCTGGACTCGATGTCGACTCTCTACAGCAAGTAGCCCAAGCGCTTAATAAGCTAAAAACACCAGAAAATGCGTATGTATTGGTAACCCACTACCACCGAATCTTGGAACATGTGGTCCCCGATCATATTCACATCCTCGCCAATGGGCGCATCGTACATTCTGGGGATCATACCCTTGCCTTGGAAATCGAAAAAAACGGATATGAACCGTTTCTTCGGGGGATCCAAGAATGAGCGAAGCACCGATGATTCGATTGGTATTCCTCGATGGGCACTATGCAGCCGCAGAAAGCACATCCTTAGAAGAGCTGGGTCTTGCATTGGAACCCCTAGAGGGCAACGGTCTTCGACTCTCTCTTCATAAGACCCTCGATACCCCTCTCTTGCTGCTTCATCGAAGCCAAGGGGCTTCCATTGCTCTCTCTCAGCTGCAACTCCATCTTGCCCCTGGTGTACATGCTACCGTACGCGAGCATTTTCTCCCAATGTCCGTACCTACAGGGGGGTGGCAAGGGGTTACAGAAGTGGTCTTGGAAGAGCGAGCCCACTGTGAGTACCTCCACTTGCAAGAACCCATCGCGGGAACCTGGGAGCACGATGTCTCTGTATTGCAAGCCGCTCATAGCACCTGGAAAGCCCAAACGTTCCTTACGGGCGCAGGGTCTCATCGCGTAGATTTTCACATGGAACAAAATGGCATCCATGCAGAAGCCACGCTCTTGGGGTCTTTCTTGGGACAGGGTACCCAAAGCGTGCATATATCTAGCACAGCTGTACACGCTGTACCGGAAACCCGCAGTCGCCAACTGGTAAAAGGCGTCGCCTCTGACCATGCACGCTGCAGCTTTCGCGGAATGGTGCACGTACTGCCTCACGCCAAGAATGCCTTTGGCAAGATGCACAACCACAACCTGCTTCTCGATCCCACGGCTGAGGTGCAAACCATGCCTTGTTTTCAGATCGACCATGATCAGGTGGTGTGCAACCACGGCGCCACAGTGGGACAGTTACGCGCAGATGAACTGTTCTATTTGCAAGCACGGGGCATTCCACGAGCAAAGTCAGAGCTACTGCTAAGCCGGGCCTTTATCGAAGAGACAACGGCAGATATCATCCAAAACCCCGAAATGGGACCTGCCATTACTGCGTATATCGACCAGTTTTTTGCTGGTCGTGCCACGATGACAAAGGAAGCTACCCCATGAGCAACCAATTGGAGCTCTACCAACAAGTCATTTTGGAGCACAATCGCAAGCCCAAGAACTTCGGAACGCTAGAGTCCGCGACTCACAAAGCCGAAGGGTTTAACCCCATTTGTGGCGACCACTTTTGGGTAACTCTGGAGCTGGATGCCGAAGGTCGTGTGGCGCGCATTGCCTTTGATGGCTCCGGATGCGCCATATCCAAAGCCTCCGCCTCTATGATGACAGAAGCCGTAAAGGGAAAAACCGAAGCGGAAGCCTTGGCGTTATGCGCACAGTTTCATCATCTGGTAAAAGGAGAATCTCCTGAAGATACCTCCTTGGGTAAACTGGTTGTCTTCGCCAATATTTGGAAATACCCGGCTCGCGTCAAATGCGCGGGCCTTGCCTGGCATGCCCTACAAGGCGCATTTGCCAAGACCGCTGTCGTGAGCACCGAAACGGATGCGACGACGGAGAAAGGACCCTCTACATGATCCGATTTCGCATTCAAAGTACCCCAAATCCCCAAGCTCGCAAGTATATGATCGACCGACCATTGAAAACGGAGGGGAAGGTTTCGTACAAACAAGCGGAAGAGTGCCAGCATGTGCCCTTGGCTCAAGCCCTGCTTTGTCTTGTGGGCGTGACCCAGGTGCACTTCTACCAAAACACCGTAACCATCACCCAAGATGGCAGCTTGGACTGGAGCGTACTCGACCAACAGGTCCAACAAGCCATCCGCCAGCTCATGGACTTCCATGACCCAGACTTTTTGGACACCCTGACACCCCCGGTGCAAAAAAAGCATCTCTCCGAAGACCTTCAAAAGATCGAAGATATCCTTGATCGCACCATTCGCCCCGGTCTTCAAATGGACGGCGGAGATTTAGAACTCCTCGAGCTTGAAAACCACTTACTCACCGTACGGTACCTCGGTGCGTGCGGGGGGTGCCCCAGCTCCATGACGGGAACCTTGGATGCAATTCGTGGTATCCTACAAACGGAATTTGATGAACAGATTGAAGTGGTGGCCTTGTGAACCTTACCGCAAAAAGTCGGTATGCCCTCAAGATCATGATGGATTTGGCCTCTCATGAAGCAGAGGGGCATCAACAACGCGCCAAGATGGCCGCACGTCAATCGGTACCCTTGGAGTTCATGGATCAGGTCCTCAGTCGCCTACGCGAGCATGACCTCATCGTAAGCATACGAGGGCGCAACGGGGGCGTGGCCCTGAATCGCAGACCGGCGGAAATCAGCCTCTGGGACATTTTTGTCGCCGTAGAAGATCGCTTTTTCCCCGTACTTTGCGTACAAGATCACCATCTATGCAGCGGAGAAGCCCAGTGCATCTCTTCTGATGCCTGGAGTGAGGTATACTCTGAGCTACAAGACGTACTGGCCAGCAAAAATCTCAAAGATCTCGTAGCCAAATGGAAAATCCGCCGTTTACCGGCTGGCACCGAGACCGACAACGCACCTTTCTGCCGAGGCTCTCAAGCCGCACGCCGCAATGAATTGGAACTATAACCATGGAACTACTGCTCAGCTGTCACAAGGTAGGCAAAACCTTTGGCTCAACTCCCCTATTCACCGATCTCAGTTTTGGGATCTACCAACGAGATCGAGTGGGCCTGATCGGCGCAAATGGAGCTGGAAAAAGCACCTTACTGAAGATCATGGCTGGCGAGATGGAAGCCGATGCTGGACGTGTAACTCGTAAAACCAGCACCAAAACCAACTACGTACCTCAGACCCCACAGTTTCAACCGGAACAAACGGTAATGGAAGTAGCCATGGAAGCCGCCAAAAAAGCGGGGATCCATGAGTCAGACTGTATGGTTGAGGTTTCCATCGCATTGGGACAGCTGGGATTTATGGATTGGGAGCAGCAGGTTGGCGCCCTTTCTGGGGGATGGAAAAAACGCTTGGCCATCGGATGTGGCACCCTGGGTGAGCCGGACTTAGTATTTTTTGACGAGCCCACCAACCACCTCGATTGGGAGGGCCTACTCTGGCTCGAGAGCTTTTTGCAAAAAGCCCCCTTTGCTTGGATTGCCATCAGCCACGATCGATACCTTCTGACAAAGACCGTACAACGGGTGATCGAGATTGACTCGCGTCTCGAAGATGGCCTACTCGAAACCGACGGTGCCTATGATGCCCACGTAGACAAGAAACTAGCCCTTCTCTCCGGATTGCAAGAACGGCAAGAACGGCTCGAAAATACATTTAAGATTGAACAAGAGTGGTCACGCCGCGGCCCTAAAGCCCGCGGAACCAAAGCCAAGTTCCGTATGGACGGCGTGGAAGAAAAGAAAGGCGAACTTGCCGATCTGCGTCGACGCAACCAAACCCAGTCTCTGGGTATCGAGTTTCTTTCCAGTGGTCGTAAAACCAAGACCTGGATGGAGCTCAAAAATGTCAGCCTCATGCGAGGGGGAAATACCCTCATGGAGCACCTGAACTTTACCTTGGCCTCGAATATGATTGTGGGGATTCTCGGTGCCAACGGAGCAGGGAAATCCAGCTTGCTCCAACTCCTTACCGCAGCACAAGCCCCTACCAGTGGAGAGGTCAAACGAGCAGAAAATATCCGCGTACTGTACATGGAGCAAGAGCGCCAAAGCCTTCCCCTTACCGCAACCTTGCGCACTGCACTAGCTGAACATGGCGACCAGGTCGTTGTACAAGGTCAATCGGTCCACGTCGTCACCTGGGCCAAGCGCTTTGGTTTTGCCGCAAACCAGCTCGACACCTTGGTGCACAAACTATCGGGAGGAGAGCAAGCCCGCTTGCTACTCGCCCGTCTTCTGACCCACGAAGCAGATGTGTTACTCCTGGATGAGCCCACGAACGATCTGGATATCGCAACCTTGGAAGAGCTCGAACGTTGTCTTGAAATTTTCCCAGGTACAGTTGTCTTGGTTACCCACGATCGATATCTGATGAGCCGGTTGTGTACCCATTTCTTGGGCTTTACCCAGCGCGGTACATTGGCACCTTTTGCGAGCCTCGAACAGTGGTTGAAGGAATTTGCTGCCTCGACAAACGGAAATGAACGAAAGAAAGCGTTGCCTTCAGCGCCAGTTGCAACAGCGCCTCTTGTTGAAACCAGCAAGAAGAAACGTTCGTATAAAGAACAGCGCGAATGGGAAACAATAGAAGCTAGCATTGCAGAAACAGAAGCTGCATTGCAACAACTGGAAGCACAGCTAGAAGCAGCTGGAATCAGTGCAGAAAAATTGCAAGAGATCTGTACCGCATGTGAAGGGAAGCGCGCCGAAATTGAACAACTCTACCATCGCTGGAGCGAGCTAGAATAGTAACCCCGCCATATGGATATCTCCTTCGATCGTCGGGGATGACAAGCGTAGATAAAATGATTCGAAGAATCAGCTAGAGATCCGCCATACCCAGGCCGCCTCGGCCGTATGGGGATCTCCCTCTTATTCGGATAGTAGGTATCTGCCGCCCTCGGACGACATGACTCGGTACAAGTGGTGCATTGTCAGTAAGGAGAGGGTTCATATTTCACTCGCCATAGAAACTTTCCACCTTTCATAAAAGTTTCTTTCCAAACCTCTCCGTCCTCTGTATCGGAAAAAAGCGATACTGTAAATGCTTCTAGAACGGGAGGGCGTGGCAAAAAAGTATTGTGTAATTCTGGCGACCTCCAACTCTCTTGCGGTTGAGTGGGATCTCGGGTGATAGCAGGCACGCACACACCATTTGAGGTGCAGAACAAAATCCAATAAAAATAGTTTCCAGGTTCCCCAAATCGATACATTTTGGCACGGGCAAGAATCCGATGTTCTGTAGGACTAATCCACATGGTGCTCACCTGTCCATCCCGTTCTTTTACAGGGTAGATATAGCCATCATGGTGGGGGTATAGCAATTGAGTACCAACTTTATAGACTGGATATGGATGTCTTGCTTCCTGCAGTAGCGTATCTGTGTATTTGTTATAGAGAGAGACAACAAATGCATCGAATCTTTCACACTTACCTCGTTCCCGACGCACACGTAATTCAGATTCAATTGGGCCAGAAGGACCAAGACTATCTCCAAGAGAGGCAACCTCGGACTCTCCTCCCCACACCACCATCATAGAAAAACCAAAAAGACTCACAGCAAGCAAGAATCTCATCGTCGACCTTCTCAAATGGTAAAGGGAGCGCGATGCACCGGGGTATAGCCCAGCATACGTGCTGCTTGCAAAATGGACTCAAACTCTACGGAGATAGTAGCCCCCGCTTTTTGCGTAACCTCATCCTCTATAGGCAAATCAAAGTCATTGGCTCCGTATAAAAGCCCCTGCAATGCTTCTTCGTTCTTAGTAAGAACAGAGGTTCGAATGTGAACAAAATTATGGAGATAGATGCGAGATACTGCAAGCCACCGTAGATATTCTTGGGTGGATATTTCTTGCCCCCCCCATTGGTTGTTATAGGGTTTGTAGGTCCAACAAAGAAAGCTTGGGAGTCGCCCCTCCATCACAGTTTGAAATTCTCGTAGCCGCTCCAGATGATTCATCCGTTCTTCAAGAGGTTCGCCAAACCCGATCACCATGGTAGCGGTAGAGCCAAGCCCACCTTGCAGCACAGCTGCTTGGGCGGAAAAATAGTCCTCTACTGTGTATTTCCCCGGACTCACTCGTCGGCGGAAATCATCATCCAGTACCTCTGCACCGCCCCCCGTAATCCACTGGGTGCCCCCAGCTGCGAGAATTTCGACCCCCTCTGCATAGGGAATCTTCGCCTGTTTGCAGTAGAACATGAATTCCGCCACCGTCATTTCAAAAAACGACAGCTGGGGATACCGGGCATGTACTCGTTCAAAAAGCGTGCGATAGTCTTGCAACGTCAGCTTCGGATGAAAACCTCCGTTGAATCCCACCAAACTCCCACCATAGGCAATCAACGCATTCAGCTTTGCCTGGATCTGTTCAAATGATAGGGTGTACGCCCCGGATTGATGGGGGTATTTATAGAAAGAGCAGTATTTACAACCCGCTACACACACGTTAGTGAAATTCAGGATCGACATAATCAGATATGTCGCCTCTCCGCGCGGATGGTAACGATCCCGTACTTCACAGGCCAACGTTTGCAACAAAGCATCGCTACCTTGGGTAAATAACCACTCTGCTTCTTCGCGAGAAATAGGTTCCTGCGCAGCAACTCGAGCGCGAATTTTGGCTTCCATAGGGTCCTTTTTCTCGAGCAGACGAGTGAGTCAAACACGCTCTTACCTACATAAGAGAAAACCCAGATGGACTCAACGGCAAAAATCCATTGATTTTAGATTCATTTCTCGATACCTTCGGCCCCTCTATTCCTTATGGCGCCGTAGCCAAGCGGCTAGGCAACGGATTGCAAATCCGTCTAGAGCGGTTCGACTCCGCTCGGCGCCTCCAAACCTACCCAAAATTAGCATCGACAAGCCCCGATATAAATTCCATTGCGGATCCATGGAACCATAGCCCCCGGCGCTACCATGCCACAAGCCTCCAAGAAACCTGGCACCAAAACCGGATTTTTGCACAATCCCTCCGGCAACGGAATTCGCGCATCCCAGCCTCGACAAAGAATCTCTCGCTCTTGGTAGAAAAAGGGGGCTACCGTTTCGCCTGCTGGCAAGGATACAGGTAACAAGAATGAAAGCGGACGCCCAAAGGCAGCATCTGGGATCACCAGCATATCGCTAATTTGTATGCCTCGTTCCGCCTCCTCCCCCTCCACACCAAAAGAAAGAGACCCACTACACGCCAACGAATTGGTATAGGTATGCGGTACGCGCAAATGTAATGCAATTTTCCCTGTCGCAACTTGACGTACTGTTTTCACCTCTGCTCGCAACGAGACGGAACGAAAGGGACTCAAGTCATTTTCATGTCCCCAGCTTTCCCCATACGTACAGAACCCCAACCACAATCCCAATAACATGCATTGTGTTTTCTTTACTGACATATTTTGACACTCCTTTCTTCATAAAGTAGACAATTTCCGGCACCATCCTCCGCTACACACACAGTCTGAATTTCATTTCGACAGCACTTTTGATCGCTTTCTGACCAAACAAAACCCGTCTCACAACGAGAGATCCCTACTTTTCGCATCGGAAAAGCAATAGAAGGAAACACCAATTCAGGTACTGCACACCCATTCCAAATATCTGCAAAGCAATTGACAGCCGCTTGATTCACCCGATTGAGATACTTCGTAATCTCTACATCACTTCGATCCAGAGAATCAGAGAGAATCGAAAATTCTTGTGGATGTAGTTTGATATACCGAATGGTGTTGGATATCTCCACCGCATGATCTCGATCACGGGCCAATTGATTGATCACCTGATCTTGCCGAATAAGCAATCCCGGATTTGGTGATAGGTTCACAGGTTCAACACCACTGTAGTCTTTTGTGATCAACTCCAAGGTGACAAAATGTTGATGTAGCGTACTCACCAATGTAGGGTACTGCAGAGAAAAATTTCGGATATCCCCCACATCGGGTAAAGGGCCGGCACCCCCCATTCGATAAATAGATAAATGCGTGCGCGCTTGGAGAGAAAACTTTTGCAAGGCAGAAGTAATTTCTGTTGAGGCTTTCCAACTCACACCGGAGGCCTGAATGGCAGCGCTGAACTTTCGGTCTTCTTCTGCGCTAGAAAACTCAAACTCAAAGAGCGCAAAGAATTCGCCGCCCGTGCGATAGCCATAAACAAACTGGGTGCCGCAATTTTCCAGAAATCGTTTCGTATCTCCTTGTTGTAGCAACGCTTGTGCCTCCGGACGAAATCGAAACTGGGTTGCCAAATTGAGTTGATTCCCCACGCGAGTGTGTACCAAAAGGTAGCGAGACTGGCTATTTTGGTTCACACTTTTGGCATAGTCCATACGTGCCGACATACGACCGAACATCGAAGCCTGAAAGCTTGCAGCTGCCGTCACATGCAAACTCTCTCGCAACGCAGATACAGATGTAATTTCCAATAAGCGAAATTCCACAAATTGTCCGGTAGATTGTCCACTTTGGGTTTGAAAATGCTGAGTATCCGTGCAAAATCCTTTTGCCGTCCAATCGATATGATTCACCCCTTGGCCCGGTAACAAAGCCATAGAAGAATCTTCTCCCGGTACATTGAATAAGAAAGTTTTCCCCTCTCGGGGAGGACTTCCACAACTAGAAAGAAGCAGCAGAACACCCAAAATTCGTTTCATTTTTTTAGTCCTTCCAAATAGACCCATAGGTCTTGTCGATGGTACATACGCGCTTCTACGCTGTGGAGTTGCTCTTGCCACGCCAAATCACCCATTTGAAGATCATTGGCAACTACGATATGGTGCATGGGGTTGGACGACACCACATTGAAATTCATCATCTCTTTTTCATATGGAACCATTTCCAGACGAGAGACTTGTACCGGTTGATTCCCATGGGTAAGTAAAAAGTCTCCAACCATCACATCTTTGGCTTGCTTCATGGCATCCAACTCTCCCGTCTCCGTTGCGATCACCACAGGATGACCATCTGAGAGAAAAATCGAGTGCCCATCAAGTGTCACCAAATGAATGGCATGGGTATCCTTTGCATGCATAAGCCCATTTATCGATTTCTTTTTGAAAGAGACAGAGGCTTGGTTTTTTCTTGTATATAAAAGAATCCTTTCATTTTTCGCTTCTATCAAATTACGACCGGTTCGATTTCCCAGCCCCCAAAATTGGGTTTCTTCGGAAAAGCAGCCACACCGACACCGACGAAAGGGTTTTCCATCAGTACCCAAAATCGGATACCAATGCCCGGGTGGCGTAAACCCAAAACAGCCACCTACAGCCGCACATCCGTCGGTATGCGCACTGCAATAGCTACGGAAAAATTCTGCGTTTGCACAACGCACTCCCTCTAAAACGGGCAGATTACAAAGTGCAGGCTGAAAGTCTGCCGCTGTACAGGTAATCGCATATAAATATGCGCTCCAACATTGACTCACCAATAGCCAAACTACGCTGCGATTCATGGGTTCTCCTTCTTTGATGTGGCCTCATAGACCGGTTTTTGACTCTGCCCTACATACAAAAAAACGGAAATTTTCTGGCCTGGGGTAAAAGTAGACCGTGATTTTTTGATTTTTACCTCGAGATGACAAACCGATTCATAGTCACCGGTACAAAGAGTGGGTGTAATCCATCGCCCATGAGACTGCCAATACTCGGATGGAAGTAAACCAGAAGTCGAGGGCGGTAATATGCCAAAATTCAAGGCTGGCTCATATTGCCCTACTTCAATTCTTTCTTCTGGTTCACCTTTTGATTTTTTTGGTATTTTCAAATAGATATGCGCTCGCTCATTATCAAATGGGTAATCCAACTGGCTTTGATCATATTCTGTATATAGGTAAGCGAGTGTTACAGTCGAAAGCGAAATGCTACCTCGATCCCCCGTCTTATGGTATTCCACCAATAAGTCCAATCGGCCTTCTCGTTTTTTGGCATCATAGTGCGGTTTTTGGGATGCAGTAGATTGCGGCACCACATGAAGCTGCAAAGGGGGCGGTGCTTTCCTCGTATCTGTCGAAGCGGACATCTTTCCACAAGCGCTCAAGGATAAGTATAAAATCAAAAATGCATTCATGGTTTATCCCCTTTTTCCACCAGCTCTTGTGACCCAAACTCAAATAAAAGAGAAGGCTCCAATGAAGCCAGAACCTCTTGGGCTTCTTGCTGATTTACCCGCGCCAAACCACTCAATAATTCAGTTTTATCAGCCAAAATCATCGAGAGGCTTTTAGTAGAAATCGCAGCATTTTCAGATCCATCGAGAATCCAAGATTTCGCCTTTTCTTGCACCGTTGGATCCCAACGCATGCGATACGAAAGATAGTCAATATAGGAAATACGATGCTTGCCTTCGGCCTCTGTTACAGGAATTTTTTGTAGAGAGTCAAAAATCGATTGCACCCCTTCCTCGCCCCTTTCATTGAGTCGAATCAAATCTGCCTGCAACCGAGCAGGATCGAGTACATGCGGCGCTTTATCCAAAAAAACATGTTGAATATCAGAAAAAAAGGCCTGTCTTTCATGAGAAGAAAGAGAATGGGACATTTCCTTTCTTCTCTGTGGAATCGTTTCCACCAGAGGCAACACAGAACGAGAAGATGAAACCGAATCAAGCGTAGGTGTTTCTCGTATTTTGGGAAATCGCATCTCTATTTTTTGATACGCGACAATTAGAAAAATCGTGATTACAAGCCAGATTATATGTTTCACAACGGCCTCCCTCTATGTGCCTTCTTTTGCATTTCCTTTTTTTATACTTTGTACAAAAGAAGCCCTGTCAGCCAGGGACATCTATCCGAAATCTTGCGGTTCTTTTTTCTTCGCCATTTGTATTTTTTGTGGTAGAATCACCTTCTTCATGCGGATATATTTCCTCATGCAACCACAACCCATTTAGATTGCAGCCGTAACTATGGAGAGAACGACGCAACAAAAAACGGGGCAAGCAAGCCACAAAGTGTTTGTGCAACAACTCTACCGAGACTATCAGGAGATTTGTTACCAACATCGACTGACATTGCCAGCTGTGGTGATTCAACTGCGACCTCTTGCGTCGAAATGGGGCGAATGGAACAGCGCAACCCGATGTATTTCTTTATCCGAAAAATTGGTAGAGGCACATCCGTGGCATGTAGTGGTGGAAATTTTAAAGCATGAGATGGCCCATCAAGTCGTACAAGAACTATGGGGACACGAAGAAAATCACGGCCCCTATTTTCAATTGGCATGCGAAAGATTGGGAATGGCTGCATGGGCCAGAAAAGCCTCGATCACACAAATGGACTCGGGACTCGATGCGATAGGGGAATCAAATCCGATTTCTCCTGTGGTTCGGCGCATCCAAAAATTGCTACAACTCAGCGCATCGAGTAATTCCCATGAAGCGGCAGCTGCATTACAAAAAGCAAAAGAACTTAGTCAATCCTACCAAGTAGAAGCCCAGGCAACGTCGGTTCACACGGAATTTCATGTTCGCATCATCAATCACAGAAGACGACGCATGGAGTCTTTTCACACAAGATTGGCTGCAATTTTGGTCGAACATTTTCATGTTGAAACCATATTTGTGTCGATTTTTGACCCACTATCCTCCAGCAGCGTAAAAGCCATGGAGATTGTGGGAACCGCTCATCACGTAGAAATTGCCGAGTATGTATATTGGTTTTTATTTCAACAACTACCTTCTTTGTGGTTACAAGAAGCCTCACAGAGCCAACTGCGACACCGCATGAGTTTTTATTTGGGCGTGTTACAAGGCTTTTCTGAAAAACTACGAAAAGAACAAAAAATATCGACCATAAAAGAACAATCTTTATTGGTCATCTCTCAAGAACAAACCCAACGCGCACTTGCCTGTCGCTTTCCTCGCTTGCGGACCCAAAAAACCCGCAGCACCATTTCTGATGCGGCTGCATATCGCCACGGATGCAAAAAAGGCTCCGATTTACAGCTTCGAGCTGGCATACAGAAAAAGTCGACAGCATGCGGAGGTTTTTTGACGGAAGGAAAACGATGAAAAAACACTCTCCCCTACGAAATGGCTATTTCGCCATTTTAGGTATCGTAGCCATTGCTCTAGCCAGTTGGTACATCTGGGTTTTCATGAAAAAGAAGACCTTTGATTTGGTCCAAGAAGATGTACACATTACGGAGTCTGACTATGAACCGGAGGTAGAAACCGCCGACCCTCGTCCTCAACTTACGGCGTCTCCTTTTCATATCACCACCATTTCTGTGCAAAAAAACTCCAGCATCTACACCACCTTTCAAAAGGCGGGGATTGACGCTGCTGTGATCCATGAATGGATTGCTGCTTGCTCCGATTTCTATGATTTATCGAGCATTGCAGCTGGCGTGCAAATCGAACTGCGTGCCACACCGGATACGGAGGAACTACGAGAAGTCTTTATTGAAATCTCTCCCCTCTTGGGCATTCTCATTCAACGCCAACCCCATCACACCTGGTTGGCAGAGAAGATGGAAAAGAAACCCACAACAGAACTGGTCGCGGTTGAGGGGAAAATTGAGAGCACCCTATGGGACTCTGCGGCAAAGGCTGGACTCCACTCACAAGAAATTTACGAACTAACCGATATCTTCTCCGCACAGATTGACTTTGAACGGGAAATTCACAGTGGAGACTCTTGGTCCGTGGTCATTGAAAAACGCTCGTTAGAAGGCAAATTTTATGACTGGGGCAAAATTCAAGCGGCACGATACACCCTGAAGGATGTAGAACATAAAGCCGTGCTGTTTATCGTGAATGGAAAGCGCACCTATTTTACCCCTGGAGGCGAAAGTTTAAGTGGGATGTTCTTAAAAAGCCCACTTAAATTCAGTCGCATCACCTCGACTTTTCAGATTAAACGATTCCACCCGATTCTTAAAATCAATCGCCCTCACCGGGGAGTTGATTATGCAGCTTCTACAGGGACGCCCATCCATGCAGTGGCAGAGGGTCGAATTGAGTACATTGGATGGCAAAATGGAGGGGGCAACATCATTCGCATTCGTCATAACTCTACGTATGAAACCGCATACAAACACATGAGCCGGTTTGGAAGCGGACTGCACAAAAACTCCCGTGTCCAACAAGGAGAAGTGATTGGATATGTGGGCATGACAGGATTGGCTACGGCACCCCATTTACACTTCGAGTTCTATGAAAACGGAAAATACATGGACCCTCTCGGCATCAAGTTTCCGCGCAAAGAAGCCTTGGCGAAAGACCAGCTCTTCGCCTTTCAACAGCAAACGAAGAAGCTATTGGCTTTGTTGCAAAAATCCGATATTCAAAGCTGACCCTTCTTTACCAAGAACGCGCTAAAAAAGCGGCTTTGCAGCAAGAGAATCAACCACAAGCCACTCGAAATCCCCAATACGATCAGTCCAAACGTCCAAATAGAGTGGCTGTGAATCAAGTTCACCATGGCCATCATCAAACTCAAAACTGCATAGTAGAGCGCCCCAAAGACAGCGCCAGCGCGACCCAAACAGTCCTGATATGCAACCAAGGCCTGACTAAAAATACTGGGTAGCGTCATCACAATGCCCACAAAAACCAGCCCACTGGTTCCCATCAACCAGATTACTTGTGCATATCGAGACCATAATTCAAAATGCAAGAAACTGGGTACTAGATACAAAAGCGCACTTCCAATGGTAAACTGCAACCCTAAGCGAATGATAAAATCCGGTGCTTTGTGGCGTTCTGCCAAACCTTTGGAAAATTTTGCCGCAACAAAACATCCTGCCCCTACCGTCAAGCCAAACCACCCATATTGCATCTTGGAAAGATGCAAAGTTTCCATAAAGACAAATGGACTTTCCCCATAGCAGGAAAAAATCATGCAATTTAATCCAGCCACTAATAAGACATACACCCAAATTTGACCATCTTGCAGCACCCGCTTACAGATAGGCCACAAGTGAAATTCCATCTGGTGCCGTTGTACAGGCAATGTTTCCGGTAAGAGCGCACGACTCACCCAGGTCAGCACCACTCCCATTACAATGAGAAAAGCAAATACCGCTTGAAAGGAAAAGATCTCGGCTAAATATCCACCCAATAGAGGGCCTGTAGCGGGCGCAAAAGCCAAGGCTTGGGAAATAATCGAAAAGACCTTCATACGCTCATACGGAGTGGTAAAACAATCTCTCATCATGGTTTGAGTAATGACAGATCCTACAGCAGCACCAAAAGCCTGCAAAACACGAACCCCCAACAGCACCCAAATCGTGGGGCTGACCCAAAGAAGTGCGCTAAAAATGGTGTAACAAATCAGCCCTGCAATCATACAAGGTTTTCGACCCCATCGATCGGCTAGGATGCCCCAGAAAAAAACCCCAAAAGCAAACCCCAGAAAATAGACAGACAGAGTCGCTTGACTGAGATTTTCGGATACATGGTAATGGGCACTTAAGGCAGGCAAGATAGGGGCAAAAATGGTTTCGCTTAATTGAGGAAATCCGATCAACACCACCAATACCCAAATGGGTATTGGTGGAGAGAGTACTACCGATAGATTTTCTGTTGTAGGTGCTCCACCACTTTTTCCATGGAGACCCGCTCCTGTTGACATGTATCCCGATCTCGAATGGTTACACATCCGTCCTGTGAACTGTCACTGTCTATGGTAACACAGAATGGGGTTCCAATTTCATCCTGCTTGGCATAACGTTTTCCGATGGATTGTTGCTCTTCGTAGGTAACATGGATGTCACGGGACCGAAATGCTTGCACCAATTTCTTTGCCATTTCTGGCTGACCGTCTTTTTTAACCAATGGCAAAACCGCGACTTTGTATGGGGCCAAACGGGGATGTAGCTTCAAATACATCCGCTCTTTTCCCTCTACTGTTTCTTCCCGATACGCATCCACCATGATGCTCAGGAAAGTACGGGTGAGGCCTAGCGCAGGCTCTACTACATAGGGTGTATAACGCCAGCCAAGTTTTCCCGTCTCTGGGTCTGGCTTTTGTTGATCCAAGTAACTGAGCTTTACCCCTGAATGGGCAGCGTGTTTTTTCAGGTCATAGTCAGTACGAGAGGCGATTCCTTCGAGCTCATCCCATCCCCATGGATACAAAAATTCAATATCGTAGCAATCATCGGAATAATGGGCCAATTCTTTGCCAGTATGCTGACGCAAACGATATTTTTCCGGTGAGTTTGAAAACTGCCGGTGCCAAGCCAATCGCTCCTCGGCCCAATAGGCCAACCACTCTTTTTGCGTACCGGGCTCACAGAAAAATTCCATTTCCATCTGCTCAAATTCACAGGAACGGAAAATGAAGTGTTCTACAATGATTTCATTACGAAAAGACTTACCCTGTTGGGCAATTCCAAATGGCACTTTCATGGAGGCGGTTTGCTGCACATTCAAAAACTGCACAAACATGGCTTGCGCAGTTTCGGGGCGCAAAAAGACAGAGGCGCGAGTCAAGGCTTCATCGATCTCTTTGTATAGCTCTTTGCGAGAGAGTTTTTCTACATCTAGGGTTTCCATGACCTCTTGCAACGGATCGATGGGACCCATCACGGTGCGAAACATACCCCGAAACATACGTTCTGGACTTAATAACGGGCTGTTGCACTGAGGACATACATAGCCCCCCTCCCCGACGGGAGCTGTGAGTTTTTCTCCAGAAGCTTTACCCCCTTTACGAAATTCCACCATAGTTTCAGATGCAATTTTAGGGGCTTTGTCAGCTCGAAAGCGATTTTGGCAGTTGAGACAGTCGACCAAAGGGTCCACAAAATTTTGTAAGTGCCCAGATGCTTCCCATACTTTCGAGTGCATCATGATGGAAGCATCGATCCCCACCATATCATCTCGCTGGTGCACCATAGAGCGCCACCACTGCTGCGCAATATTTCGTTTCAGCTCAACCCCTAATGGGCCGTAATCATAGCAAGATTTTAGCCCGCCATATATTTCACTGCTTTGAAATACAAACCCACGTCGTTTACAGAGGGAAACAATTTTTCCCATGATATCTATTGGTTGCATATAGCTCTCCCCCGACAAGTTGTTTTACTGGTTGAAATCATTGGATTTTTCTTACTTAAGCGAATAGAGTTTGGGTAATACATCCACAAATCAGCTCGTTACAGCGCTCAAAGGAGACCCCCTATGATCCGCATCTCTATTGTTCCGCGTACAATCGGCACCTCATTGGCAGTACTTTGTACCCTATTTTCCGCTGGAGGAGTAGAGGCAAGCACACCTGATTGTTTGTCTGCCCCGAGCTCCATTATGGCCATTGACAAAGGAACACAGCTTGGCAACGGCTTATACCATTTCAAAGGCAGGGTGGTTTGCTCCCTTACTCTATCAGATGCAGATTCAGCGAAATTGAAACATGAATTTGGCGAATATATAACCTCTCAACCCGGCTTTACCTTAGAAACCAGCGCAACACCAGAGCATTCCAATGGGGATTGGTTCTTTAGTGGAACTGTAGAGAGCAGGAAGCCCTACCAAACTTGGATTACCTACAACTATACTATCACCGGACCTGGCCTTACCTATGTAGCTGATTCAACAGAAGCCACAGGAGAAGGAAACGGAAAATACCTAAAAAAAGAAACGGTGATTCTCTCCGCCAGATCCACAGGTTTGACTTCTGCTGCTGGAACAAGATGGACTATAACCTTCGAACGAGAGGTTCAAATTGACAAGCCATGGATTGCGCCAGTATCTGCAGTATGGAGCGGAGTGCAAGACAGCATCCATGAAACAGTGGAAGCATTTGCCACGGAAATCCAACGCATTGGCGATCAGTAAAGTGCTGAGTAGGGTGGCGGTAGATCTTGTAAGATAGGTTCAGCACGGATCGGTTGCGGGACGAAATACATTTCGTAGGTAACAATAACACCTCTAAGGACGAGAGAAAAGCGCAGCCATTCTTCTTCGTCATCTAACCGAGCAGAATCAGCAGCAGCCAAAAATCTTGATAGGTAAGATGCTGCCCGATTTTTTTGCTTCTCTAGAACTTTACTCGCAGTTTCTCTCCACACTTGCTCTTGATGTATCTCAAGAACAGCAGAAAGATTTTGTAGTTGCTTGAATTGATCTCGACCTGTGGGCAACTCATACAGCTCCGTATTTGCATCGCCTTCCAGCACATCCTCTTCAGCAGGAAACATAACAGATACCCAAGATGGATCTACGGCGAAACAAGCTTGGGTCCCCATCATACTCAGTACCAGTAGAAGTTGTCTTGCCATACCTAACTCCTCATAAAATGCAGTGAGAGTAAGGTATTGCAAGACAAGTAGACAATCAAGGCACTTGTATTGTTTTTACCAATGGAATGCGATCTACACCATTCACTGTTACAGTCACCATTTTTCCATGAGACAGGGAGAGGGAAGGAAATGCCACATCACCACCAGCTGTGCTTACGGCACTGCCTAACAACTGATGATCGGCCGTCAGCGTCACGCGTAAATTAGATTCTTTCACATTCAGTTTTACACCGGATGCCAACCCCATTGAAAAGGCCGGTATTATAGCCAGTGCTTTTGGCGTATGGATACGCATTGTCACCGTAGGGTCTCCAAAAATATGCCAGGTTTGAAAGGTTTGAGCTGCATCGAGAGAACCATCCTCCAACACAGCCAATGAACCATCCATCATCAGTGCTCCTATATGGGTAACCGTTCCATTTGCTACCAATTTAGAAATCGCCAGTTGCCCAATTGTCGGTGGCACCCAAGCCTGATTGGTAGAAGAAGCCATAATGGCAATGGCTCCCACTGGATTTGATGGAGTACCCGCTTTCATCCAACGTTCTGCAAAGGAATCTCCACCAGTATATGAAAAGCGCCCATTTACACAGGCCACACTGATCACCATCGGTAGCTTCCCTGCGTTGGAAAGGGTATTTACACCATATGTAGTAAAGTATCCTGTCATCCAAGCTGTCTCACTTCCATGCCCAATATAATTCACAAGCGAAGCACCATTATTGATGGCAGAAGCGACATCAGATGCATCCACGTTTGGATCATAGAGTTGATCAACTTCTTTGTAAGGACCTGCGAGCAAGGCATTTCGTTCATAATCGGCTCGCGCACCGTCTGTTGGTTCACCCTCTGCACTGGCAATGCCAACCGCATGTTGATACCAATCTCCATCTGTCGGAGTTTTTTCATACGCAATGCTGCGATTGATCATATTCGCAAGATCGGTAGTATTCTTTACAGAAAATCGAGCGATGATCAAATCTGGATATCCACTGGAATTGAAGACTCCGTACAATGGATCTGCCTCGTTTTTGTACGCATTACCTGCTGTACCTGGATAGAAAGGCACATACTCAGCATCCCCGACCAAGAGAACATATGCCAACTTCGGGTTATTTGCATAAGCACTTTTGATGTACGCTTTGATGGCACCAGCAGTTTTACCTGTTTGAGGAAGCGTAACCAATTTGGTTGAAAATCCCATCTGCATCTTCCAATCAATAAACGGTGTCAAACCCGCAGTAAAATTGGGGTGAGAGATAATCAATAAGTCACCTTGCTCTCTTACGCTCTTTGCTTTATCGCTTCGCATCGATGCACTGTCTATCCGCTGATGATTAATAAATTGGTTTTGGTACAGAAAATCAAAGGCATCGGTATCTCGAGTATCAGCGGCTTTATTTTCGCGCACCCCTTGTGCAGTAACTTCCACGACCAATCGCGTGTATACCAGCGTCTCATGACTTTGGGGTGAAAAAGAAAATGGATGGATCTGTACAGTTACCCCATGAGTCTTACGAAATTGAAATGGAGCAGAAAGTGAAACTGTTGCATCGGGAAAGGTCCCTCTCTTTCCTTTACCTCGATAAAAATCATCAAACGTGTACTCTACTTTTTGAGGATCCAGGTTACGAAGTAAACTACCTTTGCTCGGCGCAACATTACCTAAGGAAAATGTTTCATGCTCCTCTTCCCTCACTTTTACCTGAACAGAATCGGAAGCCCCGATTTCTACATGACGGTACACTTTTGGCAAAAGCGGCAGTCCTTTTTGGGTTAAAATCCCAGCGCCTTCTACCGAAAGAATTTGGTACGGCATCTGGTTGATTAGGATTTGGTTTGCATCAAAACGATGCAGTGTAAATTCCAATACAGTGTGATGCAGATCCGACTCGAGCACCTCAAGCGAGTATGCCTCCGGCTCAGTTCCAAATGAAAATGTCTTAGCTTGTGCGCTAGGGGCAATAATGCCCAACAAAAAAATCCATTCTATTTTCATACTCTCTCCCTTCGTGAAGGCTGAATCCAAGAGAGATTTCGGGTTTTTTAGAAAAAAAATGAGAGAATTTTATTGATTTTTATTGGATTTTTCGCAATGGCAAGAAAAAAACTATTTTGGCTAGTATAAAAAAGAAGGTTTATGGCCTAGATTTGGCATGTTATCAGCGGGTTTCGTAGAAATGCGCTTGAATACGAGCCCCAATGGATTCCGGGGTAAATCCATACTCTTTGGCCAAAATATTTGCCGGCGCACTAGCCCCGAAGTGATTGAGCCCAATCATAAGCCCATCCCCCACAAACCGCTCCCAGCCTAAAGTAGAGCCTGCTTCAATGGAGACACGCCGCATACAATTTCGCTGCATGATTTCAGCTTGATACGCTTTTTCTTGTTGAAAGAAAATCTCCCAACAAGGCACCGAGACCACTTGAATGGAAGAAAGTGATACCCATCCTTGTGCCGCAACCCAACTGGCTGTTTCAAGAGCCAGTCCCACCTCGCTACCTGTGGCAAAAAAGAGTAGTTCAAGAGCCGAAGTAGCACGCTGAACCACCCAGGCACCTCTAGCGGCTTCTTCTGCAGTTTTCGGTAGATGAGGGACTTTCTGACGCGTGACACAGATACAACTCGGAGCTTGTAACGCAAGGGCTGTATTGCACATCACCTCAGTCTCGTGAGGATCTGCTGGTCGCATCACATATAGATCTGGAATGGCACGCAAACTCATCACGTGTTCTACTGGTTGATGTGTAGGCCCATCTTCTCCCAAATGAAAGGAGTCATGGCTAAACTCATGGATCACACGTACCTTCTGAATAGCGCCCAGTCGAAGTGCAGGACGAGAGTAATCCGCAAAGGAGAGGAAGGTAGCATCAAAGGGAATAAGACCTCCGTGTAAGGCAATGCCGTTGCAGATGGCAGACATGGGAAACTCTCGTACGCCAAAGGGAATGTTTCGACCCACTCGATGAGCGGGAGTAAAATCCCCCACCAATTTGGCAAATCCCTCGGTCATATTCGACGGATCTAGGTCTGCACTGCCACCCACAAACTGGGGCAACATGCGCGCCCAATGTTCCAAGATTTTTCCAAAAGCCTGGCGAGTGGCTAAACCCTGGGTGCGATCCCATTGCAAGGCAGGCACAGTCGGCATTGTACCTGGAGTTGGAAAATAGGTAGCAAAACGAGCTTGAAAAGCAGGATCCTTACAACGCGCTTGTATTTTCTCTTCCCACGTACAAGCTTCTTGGATGCGAAGGGTAAAGTTACGCTGAAAGTGGTGCGCCACTTCCTCAGGCCACGAGAAAGACTCATTTGCTGGTAGCCCCAATTTTTCTCGTGTTCTCGTACGTTCTTCTTTGGAAAAAGGCGCACCGTGAGAATGGTGACTATCCTCGAGAGAATACGCCCCTTTGGCAATGGTGGTATCCCCGATGATCAGCAGCGGCTTTTCTCTTGGACTGCGCGCATAGGCAAGTGCCTTGCGTAGGGCTGCATGATCATGCCCAACTACATGTAAGGTTTCCCATCCAAAGCCCTCAAAGACCTTACCTTCATCATCTGAATAGGCGCGATCGATATCACCTGCGATCTGTTTGCGATTCTTGTCATAAAACCAGACTAGATTGTGCAATTTTTGGTGCCCCGCCAAGGAAGCGCTGGCAAGGGTAATACCCTCTTGCATGCAACCATCCCCGAGTAGCGTCCAAATGTTGTACCCAAAAAGTTCTGAGTCCAAGGTAGCAGCTAGATGGGCCGCTGCAATGGCAAAGCCCACCGACATACCACAGCCTTGCCCCAAGGGACCCGTGGTGCACTCTACCCCTGGCGTTACCCCATTTTCTGGGTGGCCTGGTGTCCGAGAATGGAGCTGACGAAATTGCGCAAGGTCCTCGCGCGTCAACCATCCAATGCCGTGCAGCAGGCTGTACTGTAACATGGACATATGCCCAGCGCTCAAGATGAAGCGGTCTCGCCCCAACCACTCAGGATTTCGTGGATCAAAACGCAACGTTTCGGTAAAAAGCAGGTAGGCAAAGTCCATAGCCCCCATAGCACCGCCTGGATGCCCCGATTGGGCAGAATCCACTCCATCGAGTACAAGACCTTTCAAGCAATTTACCGCACGGGTATCCAGGGTTGTCATATTTTATGTCTTTCTTTTTTTTATACGATGTAACGCTTTTAGTAGAACCAGCTGCGCAGTTTCCACACCTCCTTGCTGGGATGTGGGAGAAGAAAACGAGAATCTAGGAAAGAATCCCATAAGACGATACGGGCAGCCAGACAGAATCTTCCTGCCGGCCTTGGTCTTGTTCCAACTCTCTTGATTATTTTTCCCTCCCTCTTTCTTCGCAAGGAGGTGTGGAAACTGCGCAGCTGGTTCCACTAAAACAAACACCGTTAGGTAAAGTATTTCTTTGCCATATCATCCAGGGAAACCTGCCGAATCTTAGGCGCCTGCCCCGCTTGCCCAAATGCGATCATACGCTCTTTTACGATCTGCTTCATAGCATCTCGCGCGGGTTTTAAATAGTAGCGAGGATCAAATTCAGACGGCGAAGTATGGAACGCCTTACGAATTGCTGCAGTGATCGCCAAGCGATTGTCCGTATCTACGTTGATCTTGCGCACGCCATTACGAATCCCTCGTTGAATCTCTTCGACCGGAACCCCATAGGTTTGTTTGATTTTTCCTCCATACGCATTGATCTCATCTTGCAGATGCTGCGGAACCGAAGACGATCCGTGCATCACCAAGTGGGTGTTGGGTAAGCGCTTGTGGATGGCAATAATTTGATCCATAGCCAAAATCGCCCCATCCGGCTTGCGAGAGAACTTATAAGCACCATGGCTGGTACCCACAGCCACAGCCAATGCATCAACGCCAGTAATGCGGACAAACTCTTCGGCCTGTGCCGGATCCGTTAGCAGTTGATCTCGATGCAGCGTCCCCTCGAAACCATGCCCGTCTTCTTTCTCGCCAGCGCCTGTTTCTAAAGAACCTAAACACCCAAGCTCTCCCTCGACAGACACCCCAAATGCGTGGGCTACATCCGCGACCCGTTTGGTTACTGCACAGTTATATGGGAAGTCTGCCGGCGTTTTGGCATCCTCTTGCAACGACCCGTCCATCATCACAGATGTGAACCCTTGCTTGATGGCAGAGAAGCAGGTTTGCGGGCTATTTCCGTGATCCTGATGCATCACAACCGGAATCTCTGGATAGAGCTCCACAGCTGCCAGCATCAAGTGTCGCAAATAATTATCTTGAGAATAACTGCGAGCTCCACGTGAGGCCTGAATGATCACCGGGCTCTCGGTTTCGCGAGCCGCTTCCATAATGGATTGAATCTGTTCCATGTTATTTACATTAAATGCCCCAACACCATACTGATGTTCTGCTGCATGATCCAGCAAGGCGCGCAACGGAATGAGAGCCATGTACATCTCCTACTAAGGATTACTTCCTGTTTTTATAACATATGAACGTATGGCTGTAAGAAAAAAGTACTCTGGCGGCATTTCTTTCTTCTGTTGAATCTTGTGCCGCAAATGAAGATGTATTACAAGGACCGCGTTTATTCAGCCCCACAGGTATAACCACCAGAGGAGTTCACTCATGAAACAGCGAACAAAAGCATGGTTCTTTCTATTTTCTGCTTTCTATACTACAGGCGCAATGATGGCTGGAGAATTAGGCGAAAATGCCCGCGACACAGATGCGAACGAAGTCGGATCTACTACATCCAACACAGAGGAAGAAACTCAACAATGGATACAACTTCACTCTGACTACCGCCACGTTCTCCAGCAAAAAATCACAGAAGTGAAAAATAAGATCTGGAAACTCGAAGGAAGTATAAAGACCATAAAGAAAGAAAGCACACACCGAGAATTAAAAAGCCAACTCAATGCGCGATTTGATGAGCTGGATTTTTATCGCGACACATACGCGATTTTACAACACCCAGAATCTCAAGAATGGAAAGCGATTGGAGATGCAAAAAGAGTCTGGTTTTATGTGGAGGAACAAGATATCAGTGGTGAGCCGGTCAGCACAGTGACCTACGCAGTCGATTATAACTTTGGTTCCAAGAAAGATAAACGACTGCACAATGGCAGCATAGATGTTCCAAGCAACTTCAAATCTGAAGATATTATTTCTCTTTTACTTAAGGAAGCAGCCGAAATAGCCATAGAAAATTGCCAAGACGAAGCCCCTGATTCAACGCGAATTATCCCTGATACTCGAGGCAAAGACAAGCGCGCTACAACTCGTCGAAACAAAAGCCATCGAGGCACTCGCATGTATGCGAAACAAGACACCCATCGCCAAGCACTCCGGAAACAACGTCTCTACAACGGACGCTAATCCCTCTATCGAGACAACTCTCCTTTAAGCCCCACTCTCCAGGCCCCGTGCTGCATCCCCTCTGGCAAAGAAGGGGTACCTACCTCATATGCCTTCAAACGAGGCAACACATAGGCTTGCAGCTTTTCATAATTTTGAAACACATCCAAATATACCTCAGAGTCTCTCTTGGTTGAAACAAAGGGGCCCATAAAAAATCCGTGAATTTCGTGATGGGCAAATATGCTCATACTCTTCGTAGAAATCCCACTCTCGATGCGCACGATGGAACCACGCAAATCTTGCAACAACACCACAGGGTCTGCCGTGAAAGATTCGATAGCACTCGGATCCACAATGACCCACTGCTTATACAAAGGAATCACGTTGTGCTCTTGGTACAGGGTGTAATACACAAGCGCACCCGCCGGCTTACTTGGAGAAGTACGCCACCCCCAGGCTTTCCTTCCTTCTACCCGTGACCCAACAAAAGCAGCTGTCACATTTTGCCGGATTTGAAACCGCACCAACCGAGTTCCATACTCTTTTTTAGGAAAATAGGGCAGTGCCTCTGGGTTTACCATCATACCAGTTACGGGATTTGACCACCCGCCAACTCCAGCAGCTTGCCCATAGACTCCGACATGCTTTGCCAACATCCCGTCTTCACGTTCTTTTAGCGTTGGAAGTTGGAGTTTTTTCCCCACCTCAAGCCCCTTGGCCCATGCATCGATCTCTTTCTCCCCCATCCACGTATAGACATACAGCGGAATCTTGGGTCGTTTCTCCGCAGGAATTTCCCAGAACCCACTGGCCAAGGTGGGTAGACAAAAGAATGCCCATGCAAGAAATTGCTTCATTTTCGGTCCTTTTGTTGTGAGCGTCTCTCTCATGGGTACCGAAAAGGGGGATCGAAAATCAACAGAAAAGTTGAATTATGGCTGTATTTCGGTTATGAGTATGGTTTCTCATTTTTTTCTCGTATAAACATCTATCCATATTCGCAACCTCTCGAACGGGATCTGCCCATGTACAATACCACTGACTTTCGCAAAGGCCTGAAAATTGAATACGATAACAAAGCGTTTGTTATCATAGAGTTTCAACACGTCAATCCAGGAAAAGGCTCCGCCTTTGTTCGAACCAAGATCAAAAACTTGGAAACCGGCAAAGTTTTGGATGTAACTTTTAAGGCAGGGGTCGACAAAGTAGGCATTCCCAATTTATCCTTTACTGAGATGCAATTTCTCTACACAGATGGGCCGACCTATACGTTTATGGACAACAACACCTATGAACAGGTCACCCTTACGACAGAGGAAGTGGGCGATGCGAGCTATTACTTGATCGAAAATAGCATCGCAAAAGTGACTTTCTACAACGGAAAGCCCGTGAGCATTGACTTAGATAATTTTGTAAACCTGAAGGTAACAGAGACCCAACCCAATATTAAGGGAGATACGTCTTCTGGAGGCGGCAAACCGGCTACTATGGAGACCGGCCTCACGATCAACGTACCTTTTCATATCAACCTAGGGGATACCCTCAAGATTGATACCCGAACCAACAAGTATGTAGAAAAGGTGAAATAAATGGATGTAAAAGCGCTCGAAACCCTGATCAAGATGATGAAGGACAACGGGATTCAGGAGATCGAAGTTCAAGAAGGCGAGACCAAATATCGCGTGGTGCAAGCCACTCCCTTCTCTGGACAAGCGCCCCATCCCTTCGCGTTCCCCGCCTTTCCCTCTGCACCCATGATGCAGGTTTCTCACGCTGTTTCTGCAGAAGGAGGCGCAACACCAGTTACGACTGTAACACCAGCCTCTTCGAAGCTTCACACCATTCGTTCCCCCTTTGTCGGCACCTTCTACGAATCTCCCAGCCCCGGCTCTGATGCCTTTGTTCAAGCGGGCCAACGAGTCAAGAAGGGCGACACCCTCTGCATCATCGAAGCCATGAAGCTGATGAACGAGATCGAGGCAGATCGAGATGGTGTCCTCGTAGAAATTCTCGTCCCCAATGAATCCCCGGTAGAATACGACCAAGAACTATTTCGCATAGAATGAGAGGGATCCTATGAGGAAAATACTCATTGCGAACCGGGGTGAGATCGCAGTTCGCATCATCCGCGCTTGCCAAGAGATGGGGATTCAAACCGTAGCGGTGCACTCCGTTGCAGATAAAGATTCGCTACATACGAAACTAGCGGATGAAAGCGTTTGCATCGGCCCAGGACCAAGCCTACAAAGCTATCTGCATATTCCTGCCCTCATGTGTGCAGCAGAAGTCACTGGCGCAGATGCCATCCACCCTGGATACGGATTTCTCGCCGAGAGCAGCGAATTCGCCGAAGTCTGCGCACAATACAACATCTGTTTTATTGGCCCCAAGCCGGAGCACATTCTCGCCCTAGGGGATAAAATCCGCGCACGGGGGCATGCGATTGCTGCCAAGGTGCCCCTCTTACCTGGAAGCCCGGGTGGCGTGCAAACTCAGGAAGAGGCCCTCAAGATCGCCAAAAAGATCGGCTACCCCGTGATCATCAAAGCATCTGGCGGCGGCGGCGGCAGGGGGATGAAAATCGTTCACTCGGCGGAGGCCCTTAAATCCCAACTCCAAATTGCGCAAACAGAAGCCCAAGCCTGCTTTGGCAACCCAGAGTGCTTTATGGAGAAGTACCTTACACAACCGCGGCATATCGAGGTACAGATCATCGCAGATACCCACGGCAATTGCTACGCCCTGGGAGAACGCGACTGCTCGATTCAGCGGCGTCACCAAAAGCTCGTAGAGGAATCACCGTGCGCCGCCCTCACACCCGCTGAGCGAAAGCTAGTGCAGGAAAAAGCCGTAGCTTTAGCTAAATCCGTCAACTACCAGTCTCTCGGCACAGCAGAGTTCTTGTACGAAAAGGGTGAATTCTATTTCATGGAAATGAATACCCGCGTGCAAGTCGAACATCCTGTGACGGAAGAGGTGATGGGCCTCGACCTCATCAAGGAACAGATTCGCATTGCCATGGGAGAAAAGCTCAATCCCGCTCTTGCCTCTCGCATCGCCAACGGCCACTCCATCGAATGTCGAGTGAATGCAGAAGATCCGGTGACCTTTGCGCCTTGGCCTGGCTTGATCACGGATTACCACCAACCAGGGGGCCCAGGAGTACGTGTCGATAGCATGATCTACGCTGGCTATCGGGTACCGTCGCTGTACGACTCTATGATTGCTAAGGTGATCACCCATGGAGCCGATCGCATGGAGGCCCTTGTACGCATGCGTAGAGCCTTGAAAGAGATGCGCGTCGAAGGGATTCGCACCAACATCCCCTTCCACCTTCGCTTACTTGATCATCCAAAGTTTATTGAGGGGGATATTTCTACAGCGTTTCTCCAAGAAGAAACGCTGTAAGTTACCATTCGCTGCCACTACATCACCCTCTTTTTTCTATTTTCTTACCAAAAAAATCACATCCACATAGGTTTCATTTCTCACCATTTTTGGAGAATAAAATGAAATTTATGCTTCGTTTTTCACTCGTACTTGCACCCGTACTATATACTGGAATGATGTTTGCAGCAGATCCTTCGAGGGTTTTACAACTGGAAGCAAGAGTCGCAGCTTTGGAAGGGTGCGTAAACTACTTGATGAGTAGAGGAGGCGGAGTACCACAGCCTCAACAAGTATGGGCCTTTGAAAGTTCAGGGTTTGGATATAGCAACATTCGCACCACTTCATATAGCCAAGCGCAGGCAAAAACTGAGGCGCACCACGCATGCCAAAAAGCTGCTGTTACTGATATGCGTCGAGGCGACTGTGTCAAAGGCATCTCCTGCCGAATCGAAAACTAGACCTTTCCTCGTCCCCATACCCACTCAAAGATTCGACACAATGCCCCATTTGCCATGACATTGGTGCTGGTGATGATTGGGTCTAGCATCACGTTACAAGCCAAAATAATCGCGATCATTTCGGGCGTAAAATTCAAATACATCTCATAGATGGGCAACATAATAAAAATTGCACCACCCAATACCGCAGCTGTAGCAAAACGAGCCAAAGCAAACGCCAGAGAAAAAGAAATCCACGTGGTAAATCCAGGTGCAATACCAAAAAACTGCTTATAGAGAACAAAACAGAGAAACGAATTTGCAATGCAATCGCCAATTTGCTGAATATTGGTAGTAGCAGGAATCAGTACTTGCGCTAGGTTGGGATTGCGTAAGTTTTTTTCTGTCGACGCAATAGTCCAAGGCATCGTCGAAAGACTGCACCCTGACGTCAACGCAATCCCACCAGCTGGCAAGAGGTTGCGAATGTGCGTAAGTGACAACCCGACCCGAAATCCTGTGCCAAGCAGAAAGAGAAAAAACAGATACAACACCAAAAGCCCAACTAGAACCAAAACCAAAACACCATATTGTACAAAAATTTGCTGCAGCAACCGTGTTTCATACATGTTTGCCACAAACCCCAGAACAAAGATGGGAATCAAGCGAGCGAAAAATCGAGTTAAGATAAACTCCATGGTTTTTTTACCCGCAGCAAGAAAATGCACCAGAGTGGTTTGACGATAAAAAGCCACCAAACACCCAATCAGAAGCCCAAGCATACATCCCTTATCTGCTGCCCACCAAGTGGGTCGAGTATAAGGGAATTTCCACAATGGTTCAAAACTGGATTGCATGTTATAGGGTTGAATCATATCGAGTGATTGTGTCGCGATATGAGCGGCAAAATAGCTGTACCATACGCTGGTAAAATTAGAGAGCGCTTCAAAAGCCAATAGACTTAAAATAAAGAGGGGGGCCTTTTGCTTGAAAAATGACACCGTATGCGCAATAAAAAAGAACACCGTTACTGGCATCATCCAGACCAATATCTCTTTTATCGCCATGCTCATAGTATAGAAGAGTTGGTGTATGCCAACAGGTATATGAGAAGCAAAAATCAAATAGAGACCAATAACGATCAAAATTTGTACGCTTCTTTGAGAAAGGATTTTTTGTATATGGAAGAAAGTTCCATCTGTTGCATGCATAAAAGCAACCCTTTATCTTGATAGTTCTCAACGGTAGCAAAACTAGGACGTTAGTGAAATAAAGTATGGATGTCGTCAAGGCATATATATACGTTCTGGAAAGAAAAAGCCCGAAAAATCAAAGAAACCCAGCAGATTCAATCCCATAAAAAGCTTTTTTTACAGAAGGAAGAAAAGATTGAGGAATAATGAGACTATAGGCTGAAGGGAGATGGTCATTACGAAAATAGGTAAAGGCACTGGGGTTAAGACCCGGGTTCCATATTTCCAGCATTCGCTGTGTTACCAGCGTCTTACGCAAAATTTCCGAAATCGACATGTTATTTCTTGGCTGCAGTATGGCAAGCTGCTGGGCTTGACTTCGAACAGAGGACACAAAAATCTTTTCTTCCTGAAGCTTAGCGTAGACACGACATGCAGCAATAAACTCTGCATAGAAATTCTTCCCAGCAAACCCAAATGCCCTCATATCATTTCGTTCTAAAATTTGAATAAAATCATGGGTATGCAGTTTTTTAACTGCCTTCTCAAGATTACCGCGACCAAAGTTATAGGCCGTAAGCGCGAGAGGCCACGAATGAAAAACTTCATAATTTTCGGATAAAAGCATGGCTGCTGCATGGGTAGCTTTAATGGGAGAGCGTCTTTCATCAATGAAATGATTCACGATCATATACTGCTTGGCTGTACTTTTCATAAATTGCCAGACGCCCAACGCCCCAACGCTAGAAAGCGCTTCCCCCTGAAACATCGACTCCACAAAAGGTAAGCGAGTCAGGATCGGAGGTAACCCTTTTTTACGAAAAATTTTCTCCATAAGAGGGAGAAAAGGCTGCGCTCGTTGTGCAGCCTGGCGAAACGTACCAGAGAGACCTTTCTGAGCATGCACCTGTGGATGACCCCAAAATAGGGCAGCTCTCCCCCCCGGCGCTTTTCCATAGACCGAAAGTAGACGCGCCTCGATAGCCCCATAGCGTAACGCCCCCTTCCCCAAACTGCGAAAACGGCTAAAAGCCTGCTGATACCGCTGCACATAGAATGCGGTGACCTGCTCTCGAGTGAATGAGGGGAAAAGGCGCTGAATCCGAGCGCTTTGAAAATCAAGGATATCTAAAATCAAGCCAGGGTTTTCGCGGTCATGTAATATCGTAATGCGCTCTGCATAGGTAGAAAAAATTCGCTCCCAAAATGCCACTCGCGTCTGTAATTGCGCAGGAACAGGAAAAAGAGGCGCTGGGGCGGGCGAAGGGCGGCTAGACTGTCCATAGGCAACAGCACCCACCAATGCAATAAAAGTAGCTAGACACACTCGTTGGATCACATCGCCCCCTCGATATTCCGACGTCAACCTCAAGTGTAACAGGTGGGTGCTGTTAGCCGAATGGGCAGTTTTTATCCAATTGATCTCCCTTTTTTCCTATGGTACAAATTCGGTCTTCCTTTATGTCGGGGTGTAGCGCAGTTTGGTAGCGCGTACGTCTGGGGGGCGTAAGGTCGTGGGTTCGAATCCCGCCACCCCGACCAGTTAAAAAAATCAAGTTGTTGATAGATTCCGACTCCAGGCAAAATCTGTATCTCTAGCCTATCCCTACGCAAGTTGCACTGCCTCGGCGGACAACATGAGACTCCGTATTTCTAGACTTATTTTCATCGCAATTTTTCCTATTTCCATCATCCTGAGCGCAAGCGAAGGATGACGAACTTACAAGTCTGTAGGCCTTTGTAGAAGGTGCTATTGATATAGCCTTTCTTCTATTGTCATTTCCTCCTTTCAAAAACATGCTGTAATTTGAAAAAAGCGAAATACAAAATTGAGAGCTGTCACTTGTTGGAGAATGCGAAATGAAGAAAAAAACACCTTATTTAAATAAAGACAGCATAGAAAAATTCTCTCTGAAGTTGACGTAGCAAAACTGAAGACTTCAGGGAAAATCATCCCGCCTCGGAAAATAAGAAAAAAGGTTTTACTCGAAGTTGTTTCTCTTCGATTGTCCGAAAAATGCAGTGAAAAACTAGTTCAAGCGGGTGAGGCAAATCCTTATGGAGAATATTGACCAATATGTAAAAAAATCAACGAAAATAAAATAAGGGCTACTTCTTAGCCGGATGCCATTGCAGTCGAGTAGCCCCTAATTCCCCCAGGCTCAATTTTCGGGATATCGACAATCAATCTACCGATATTTTGCCCCTCATGAAACTAGCCCCGACTCTTGAAGTAGAATAAGAAGAGGAAAACTTCCTTTTCACCTTTCTATACCAAGAGAGCCTATGCGAATTAAAAGTCTGTTTCTTCTTGGGTCTTGCTGTCTCTTTCTAGCCACCCTTCGATGTGGAAACACTACCACCACTTCCCAGTCGGATGGCAGCGCACTGATTGCCGAAATTACGCAATCCATCCTGACCTTTAGTGAGGTCACCTCCACCTCGATCACCGTGAGCTGGAGCGCATCCACCAGCGCCTCATTTGCCTCTACCCAGATGAGTTACCTGCTGTTTTATACCACCAAGAATCCGGGCACTGGCGCCATCGATCCCTCGACACTCGCAACAAGTACGATCTGGGAACCGGTAGGGAAAGCTGCCATCGGAATCACCTCCGTATCGCTCACGGAGTTAACTGCAGATAAAGTGTACTATTTTTCTCTGCTTGTTACAGATTCTGCAAAGAACAAAGCCGTATACAAAACCTTCTCCCAAAAAACCTTGGCTGCGGAGGTCCCAACTACGACCCTGTCGAGCCTTCTCCCCGATGCTGGATTGGTCAACCCCACCCCCACCACCATTATCGCAACCTTTAGCGCCGCGATGACGCCTTTAACCGCAAGCAATTTTACCCTTAGTGGCACGTGTACAACGCTGCCCACCGCGGGGACGGTCACTATGAGCAGCGATGCTACTAGTGCCAGCCTGTCTTTAGCGGGAGGCATATGCACCGACACCCAAACCCTGGTGGTTTCCGTAGATGCAACTGCGGTGAAAGACGCAAACGGTATCATCGGAACCGGCTCTGCGCTGAGCAACATCTACACGGTCAGCGCCACAGGACCCAGTGCAGCGCTGGGAACACCTTCCTCTACAGAGTTCAATTCAACGGGAACATCCACCCTGGCTGTGACCTATACCGCGTCCCCCTCTGGAGCCTCTGTCCTGAGCGAGAGTCCTCTCACAACAGGGGGAAGCGGAGTTACGCTTACCACGATTACCGGGACACCCTCGTGCACCGTAACCGTGAGCAACATCACCACCACGGACGCTACAATTGCCTTGAGCAGTTGTAGTGGAAGCGGCACGCTCACTGTGCATGTGAATGCAGGCACCGTTGTGGATCCCCTGGGGAATCCTTCCACCGTCTCCTCAGAAAGTGCTGTTATCACGATTGACAATACAGCCCCCACACTGCTGAGCCTCACACCGGCCACCAGTTATGTCAACCCAACACCGAGCAGTATTGTGGCTACGTTTAGTAAAGCCATGGCTGACTTTTCTGCGAGCCATTTCACCCTCGGTGGAACCTGTACCACACTCCCAACCAAGGGGAGCATCACCAGGAGCGTAGGCAATACCGTGGCTACTCTCGCCCTCTCTGGTGGATCTTGTAGCAACACCCAAACGCTCACGGTGTCTGTAGACCCCACCACCAGTGCAGATACGCTGGGGAATGCAGGGACGGGGGCTGCCACGATGCACACCTACACGGTAAGCGACATAGGCCCCAGTGCCACATTGGGTGCCCCCTCGATTGCAAGCGGGCATACGAAAGTCAACTATACTGGCAGTGTAACCCTGCCCCTCACCTACACGCCCTCGTCTGCAGGCGGCACCACGTTAACACCAGGAGACGGCGCGTTGACGACAGGAGGAGGCGGAGTCACTCCCACCTTTACGGGGGGGGCCTCTTGCTCCATCGCTGTGAGCGGCATCACCACTGCGGGCGCTACCCTGACCCTCAGTAGCTGCACGGGAAATGGGACTGCGACAGTGCATGTAAATGCAGGCACGGTACAAGATGCAGCTAGAAATTTCTCCACTGCATCTGGCGAGAGCGCATCCATTGCCATAGACAACACAGCTCCCACGCTTAGCAGCACGACTCCAGCTACAAGTACGATTTCTGCAATTCCGGGGACCATTGTTCTCACCTTCAGCGAAGCCGTAACTGCGGTGGCGGGGAACTTTACTCTTACGAGCAGCACGTGTTCCCCCCTGCCTACCCTTTCGAGTATCAGTGGTTCTGGGACCCCAAATATCACCGTCAATCTCACCGGGGGTACCTGCACCAACGGGCAAACTGTCGTACTCACCAGTACTCTTTCCGGTATCCATGATCTTGCAGGCAACGCGGGAGTTTCCACAAGTACGGTGACGCTCACGTACGCGAGCGCCCTCCTCTACCTATTCGCAAGCGCTACTCACAACGGAAATCTCGGTGGTAGATCCGGCGCAGATGCAATTTGTGATTCTACACGAAATGCAAGCTACTCTTCCATCTGTACCAGTTCGAGTCACGTACACGCTGTACTCAGCACCTCTAGCCTCGACACGATGGCAGCCATGCAAACTACGTATGGTTTCTCCAGCTCCGCTGCCATCTGGGACATTGCTTCTACCTACCTGATGAACTCAAACTGGAGCGATTTGATTTCCCGCGGACCTTGCAGTGGAGGAAACGGGGGAGGCGGCTCTACCTGTGGGAGTCAGGCGATTGGCACAGTGCTTAGCATCGGAAATTTCTGGACAGGATCGAACAGCGCTGGCGCCTTGGCTTCGAGAAACTGCAGCGCATGGACTACTGGAAGCTCAACCCCGTCTGGTGATGCGCAGTTTGGATCCATGGCCAATGCATCCAATAATGCGAACTGGATATCCAGCGGTTATTGGAGCGGCTGTTCGGGTATGCAATCGCTGCTGTGCGTGTGCTGGTAAGGCGCGTTACAGGATCAATGGATTTTCTTATATAACGGATTTCTTAAAGCGGAGTGATCAAATTACGATTTGTTCTGTTCGCGGAAAAAATTCGCCTACATGCGTAGAAGGCAGTGGCATCGATGAAGATCATGCTAATTCAGATATTCATTCAATAGAGTTTCTGCGAAACTCTATTAGATTGTACCGAAAAATAAGTACCAACAGAAACGGAAGGAGGAGTCTTGCCCACGGTCGAGAGGGCTCCCCTCGACGGGACCAAAATAGGAGATATAAACCCAAGCTAAAATTCAATTCAAATATCAACCAAATGTTTTCTATTCCACTTCTACCAAATTCTCCCTTCATACCAAACTAAAAAGCCATCTCCGTCCCAACCAAAATAGCGTGAATCGACTTCATTGTTTTTCTAGAGATGTGAACTCTGTTACCTCTGACATTGGAAACCGTGGTTTGCATTTCCCCTTTTCTTTGCAAGTCAATCCTAGAGTATTCATACTCACCAGTTAGACGAAACACCAGCGCTTCGCTAGCCAGAACATAGTTTGCTTTTCCCCCCGTTTCATGTGTCCAGCGGCGACCCAACTTTGCATCTAACTCGAGACCACAATAAGCAAGAATTGCAATATGGCTTGCGACAACCAAACTCAACAAACGAACCATCTTATATTTCATGTCATCCCCCAAAAATGTCTCTCAACTATCATAAGAAGTAGCCACAACCTTAAAAGGGGGGAGATATACACCTTGTTTCGCAATGGAGAAAGCAGCGTAAAAATGTGGCTGTTTATAAAAATAACCGACCATTTCAATCAGTTACTGAACCTCCTAAAAACAACAGACTCCAAGTTTAGACTCTGTAGGACAAAGACCACTAAATGCAAAAAAAACCAAAACACCGTCTTACTTCGTTGAAGTTTCTGCCTTATTCAATTTCATACACACTTAAAACACAATCATTGATAACTAAACACCGAAGGTATAGAGTTCACGCGTGGGATATGTTTTTTTGGGTTCAATTTCTTTGAAAGGAGATTTGAAAATGGCCTATTCTGAGATGAAATTTGACGAGGCATTGAAAGTATTAAATGATGCAGCAATAGAAAAAAAAGGAGATCTCATGAAAATGATCTCAAGTAAGTACGAAGATTTAAAGGGCGTAATCGAAGAGGTGGTTTCAAGTAAAAAAGAGAACGTCGAGTCGGCTTTTTCGGATGCGTACCATGAGGGGAGAGACAAGACGTTAAAGTACACAAGAGAACTGAATCAGTCAGTCCACCAGAATCCTTGGCCTTTTATTGCAGGCGTCGCGGTAGGATCTTGGTTACTCGGAATTACCATCAGAAATTGTAGCAAATGACTTGTAACTTTTTTACAAAAAGCAGCATGCGGGCTCTTGTGGAAATCTCACTAGAGATAGCTAAGTACATGGGGGTTCGCAGACTTGCTTTGGAAAAAATTGAACTTACATCTCTGTATATTAAAATAATAGCCGCAATCCGTCGATTTTATATATCAACGGCGTTTGTCTGGCTGGGTTTTGTTTTTCTTTTTCATATTGAAATGATCTGCCAACTCGTAATATTCCTGTATACCCCCTGGAGCTTATATGAAAGAATTGCTGCGGCAATTGGGGTAAGTTTGGTTTTTTTCCTTCTTCCTCTCTGTGTTATATTGCGATCTTTTTCTCAGGAGAAATGGATGATGGCTCTGAAAGGAGATGAAGCGTTGGCTTTTGCACTTGGAGAGAAGAACGGCAATAAAACCGTATAAATCGGCTAAACAACTTCACTCCGCCTCAATTTCCTTTGCATCTATCCTCCAGAAATGCTGAAGGAAATGCGTTCGATTGTCCATATACGGTCTAAAAATCTTCATAAACTGTTGGTCTGTTATCAATCGACGACCTTCTTGACATTCTTTAGCAAAAGCAATGCTTGCAAGCAGCAACTCTTTTCCTGAGATATCGAGAAGCTGCTTGATTTCAGCGTGCGTAATGCCAAAAACGGCTAAGTTATACGGCATTAATCTGCTACCACCTCGAGAAAGAGGATACTTCATCTCTGACAGCGCCTGAAGGGCCCACAATGCATACTGGGCCCTTCGAATATGAATCTCAACTCCCATACCCCAAACTTGGGGGACTTTTTTCGTCGTAGCTTCTGACTCAGACTCACTCACTCCGCCGCTAGTAACGAGGCTCCTCCACTCCTCTTCTGTTAGCGCTTCTGTTGGTATCGCCTCACCGGCTGCATCCATCTGTTGATGCAAAATTGCACTGTAGAGGTGCAATTGGTAGATCATATAATGGTTGAGCAGCCTGTTTCGCATGCGACTAATGGTTTTTTGCGTAAAACCTCGTTGATAAACAGCTTCTCCATCTGGATTTAGCGAGACTGTTTTGTCCTCATGAAAATTTCGAATATGCTGCTCGATGGCAAGTAATTTTTGTAGTCGAATAAAAATAGATAAATCCGGTCGGTACGTATAGCGCACAAAAAATTCCATGGGAACGGCATCGAGACGCGCAGGACGAAATATGGTTTTAACAGCTAAGACTTTTTTTCCGGATTTTTCTGAAGATAGAGCATCCCTTTTTTCCTCCTGTTCCTGCCCTTGATCCTGCTTCTGCAGCAAAGAAAAAATTCTTGCGGATAGTTTTTCTGATTCTATTTGCCTCTGCGTTTCTGTAAGCCCTCTATACTCGTCTCTTTTTATTGCGTCTTCTGCTAAAAGCCCTTGCAGCTTAGGTCTCTCCTTTACGGTTTCAACCACTCTTTTCGCTACTTCGATATCAAGAGAAACCTCGAAGGAATTTCCGATTACTTCTCCCCCCTCTAGAATGACCGTTCCTTCACTTCGAATCTGTGCAAGTAGCTTATGCGCGTCTTTATACTGTGCCTCCTCTGCGATACGAATGGCCATCTCAGCCGCAACGATTTCAGCGCTACAAGGCAAAAGAAAGGCCGTGAAAACGCCACTCAGTAAGCAGGTACGATTAACCCAGTCTTTCATGCGATCCCCCAGCGGTATAGAGCCGGCATTGCGTATTATACAAGCCCACTTTACATTGGCTGTTCAGTCAACTTCCAGGCAATGTTTACATAATTGATTGATTTTATATGGTTTTATGGCATACCGCTGCGTGCCATACACATGGCCTAGTCAGCGCTTTTACTCTGCGTTTGAATGAAAAAGTTTTGCAATTTTTCTGCATTGCTAGTTCCAGCTTGGTTTTGCAGGGTCGTTTGCAGCGTGGTAATCTTGGCGCTAGCCGCGCTGGCTTTACTGGTACTTAAATCCGCTAAAAGAATGGAAGAGACCGCAGCTTCTAGCGTGGTGACAAAAGTCGTCGCACTCTCTTCCGAAAGATCCAGCGCCTCTTCGATCGATATCGTACCATCTTCATTGGCATCGATGAGCTTGAGTTCCAAAACCAAACTTGCGGTAAGGAAAAGCCCCAACTTTAGGTGATCCGCTTTGCTCAAATAGACGCTACCAAGGGACTGGAGGATAAAGACTGCCGCCTGCAGCCCCTTGATCGTCGAAGCCGTCGCCTTTGGCAAGATGGGGTATAGCTGAGTAAACGCCCCCAAAGATACAAAGGTTGCGTCTACCAATGCAGTTGAAGTTTGGCTCTTAGCCAATCGCAGCACCATCGCGAACGGATCCACGCTGAATTTTTGTGCTTGTGCGCTTGCCAAAAGAGACACCAAGTTGGGAACGCCATCTATAGAATCAGCTGCAATCAGCATCAACATTTCGGCATGGAGCTGCTCTTCATTGTTGGTCCCTTTTGTTGTGACGGCATACAGCGTCTGATATGTGTCGCCCAGCGTATGAAGAACCGTATCGATAGCTGCATCGGGATTTTCCTGCTCTAAGTAAGCAGCTGCTTTTTCCGCTGGGGTTGGATGCTCTAAGGAGGAAAAAGCATTGCGATCCCCACAGCTAAAAAGAAGGCTGACGCACGCAAGAAAGGTAGGAAATGTAAACCGCTTCACAGCTTGGCCTCCATACGCACAAACAACCGAGGATCCGGGCGATCCCCCGCCCTGTCTCCATACTCCTCTGTGTAAAACCCCAAATCAAAGCGCAACAGGAACAGATCCACAAAGAAACCACCGGTTGGATAACCTTGATTCAATCCAGCGCTAAATCCCACGCGGTTATACACGACCAACTCTGTCCCCAGATGAATGCGCTTGGCATATACATTGTGATTGGCATTCAATAAGTCTTGCATATCAGCCAAGAACCGAAATTTGGAGTGCTGTGTGCCCGTTTCTATGGCAGTACCCAAGTTCAACGTCTGTTTGATCGGACGCAACGGCCATGCGCTAGCATCTAGATCTGTGGGGGTATTTGGCGTGAACGTCGTCGTGCCCACATTTAAACAGGTAAGCCCCCACGAAAAATTGAGACGCCCTTCCCCTCGATACATCAGACCCAGATTAACTGCACGCCCCGTTCCCGTCATAAGCAGTGACTCACTAGACTTTAGATCCTGGAGCTGACCTGCAGCCGTAGCGTTGGCAAACAGCTCCCCCTGGCTGCGTTGAAAGTAGGTTCCCGTGGCCCCGACAAGAAAGCGGGATGTACCAACTCGATCCGCAAGGGACATGGCAATCCCCACATCAGAAATGGAACTCGCATGTACAGATTCAAACCCGCCCTGACCCGGGTCTTTGAAAAGCAAAGCAGAGGTAGAAGTTGCACCAAATGCCGCAAGCGCCACACGCCGGAGAATCAGCCCCGAAACATTGGAAGCTGCCACATGCTGCACCTTTCCCTCATGGGCGCGCAAAGTATCTGTTGGATCGTCTTTTTGTATAGCAATCTCGCGGATCACATTGCGGGTATCCTGGGATACTTCTACATATGGGGACAGAAATAAGACTTTGCGAAATACCCCACTCCCATAGGCAAGGCCAGCAGGATTAAAAAAAATGGCATCCTCATCTTGCGCAATGGCAATGCCGGTATTGCCTCGACGCATAAAAGCAGCCGAGCGAATGGGCATCGTATTATCGTCTGCAAGCGCACTCACAGACACGATCCAACAGATAAGCCAAAGAATGCGCATGACGCCTCAAGCAGAGTGGAGTGCATATGTTCTTGGATCGGGTATTGCAGGGGAATCTTGAGAAAGCAGACTCAATATCAGGATATAAAAAATGGCAGACACTCCCCCCGAAGGGGGCCTTTAAGCTCCGGCCACTTAAGGTGAAATTGGGAAGTGTTGATCGTAAGGAAAAGTCAGTACTTGCAGTCTAGCAAAACAAGGAGGGCAGATATTATTGCAGCGGCTGAGCTTAAAGTTAATCGATAAAGGAGGAACTGCCTCCAGCGTAGATAGACCGACAACCCCAGGTTCTTGCGAACTTTCTATAAGACACTTTCGCGCTTACCGCGATGGAGACTGGTGGTCTATCTTCCGAACTTACCTACTGTAGGCATAAGTTGTTGTCAAGTTTTTAAAAAATTTTTTGCAAAAGATAAAACCAAAGCACCGCTTGCGTTAAGTGAGAGGAAATAGCTAAACAACCTGACATTGCGCCTAAATATCGCCTCTGTTTTTTAGGCGGATTATCCTTTTTCACGTAGAATGGGAGAAAATTTACCGATATTGAAGAGGGGAGTACATTGCAGGCACGGCTGTTTTACGTTGTTCTACTTATGTGTTTCTTGGTGGGATGCAAATTAACGCCGCGCTACTCCGGAACAGACGTGGAGGGGCAGCACCAAGCTATGCTGCGCGCGATGGAGTTTTGCCGCCAGAAGGACATGGACTTGGATGCAGCCAAATGGGCTGCGCCAAACGCCAAGGAAATCCCTTGTACTGCTCTCCGATAGCGCCGAGTACATGATGCTGGGAGATAAGCTGAGAGCTCTGCAGAGAGGCGTTGTTACTTCGGCGAAGTATCTTCCATGGCAGAGGTAACCAGCCCAATTAACTGGCTTGAAACCCCAATAATATCTTTATGCTGACAGCCCTCTTCCTTCAACGTCTGGTAGATTGACTTCGCCAACATACGCACTGCCTTATCCGCCAGAGGACTTCCATGCTCAAATCCGGCCAGCAGCCTTTCTTCCGTTTTGAATGTCTTCATTCCAAAGTCTCCGAGTATTTTTTTTCCACGTCATTTTTCCCATTCTACCAAAATTCGCCATATTAGGAAGAAAAGGTTCACTTTACAGACGCATGCAAGAATCGTGCCAATAAAATTCCAAAGAAAAAGATTGTTTGTCCCGCGTAGAGACCTCAATATACGGACGTTATCAGAGTATCATATCTGAAATTTTCTCTGTTTTTTTGGGTTGTAGCAAAAATACCACAGCGATCTCTCTACTCCTGTAGCAGATCCGCAACACGGGGGCCACAGACATGGGTACCTATTTTCTTTTACAGTTGGTCAAGATCATGCCACAGAACCTCCTGAGCTTCCTCACGGGGCGGCTGGTGGAGTGGCAAATCCCACACCCCTTTTTAGCCAAAAAAGCCCGGGAGTGGTTTGTAGCCTTCTTTGGCATCGATATGGCAGAAGCAGAGCACCCACTGCATCGCTACAGCACCCTGCAATCTGTCTTTGTACGCCGACTCCAACCTGGCTGTCGTCCGATCCAAGGGCCCTTTTGCTCCCCCGCAGATGGCATGCTGACACGCTCGGTACCCGTAATAGCGGAAACCCTCCACCCTGCGAAAGGGAATGCCTACTCTCTCTCCGAATTGATATATGGGGAGGCAGCTCGCCCTGCGCCTTTTGCCGTTGGATGGGCTTGTACGGTGTATTTAGCGCCACATAACTATCATCGCGTGCATGCACCGGTCAGCGGCACTCTGACTGCCACGCGCTACATTCCAGGAAAACTATGGCCCGTCTCCCCTTTCTTTGCCAAGCATCTACCTCGCTTATTCGTGGAAAATGAACGAGTGGTCTTTGATATCGCGACAGAAAAGGGACACGTATACGTCGTCATGGTAGGCGCCCTCAATGTTGGCAAGATCGCACCTGCGCACATGGACCCTCCCTTTTATAGCAACAACCAAGAGCGCCTCTTACAAACCCCACCTGTAGTGGACGTACCCTCTGCGCACCAAATTGCAGCCGGCGATGAACTTGGGGTCTTTATGCTGGGCTCGACGGTTATCGTGCTGCTTGATCACGCGGAAATGACGGGATATGCCTCCCCCGTTCTATCGATTGCTCATCCGATGCCGGTAAAAATGGGAGCCGGTCTTTTGACGGAGATACACGCATGATGATGCCTTTACAGCGAAAAACCAAAGTAATTTGGTCCTTAAGTAGCAGTCGGCTACAAGAGTCTCTCCTAGCAGATTTACCAGAAAAAGATATCGGAGCTCTGAGCTTACTCTACGCCTCGAGCGCTCACAGCGAGACTCTCGCTTTTCTCGAGAAACGAAGTACTGCTGCAAAATCTACGCAAAAAAAAGAGGTGCCCCTCCTGGTAGATTTTTGCTCTCATCCAGCCGTGACAATTGTCTCCCTAGAAGCCCCCCTTACGCTTCAAGTCGGCGAGGACATTAAACTGGTACGCAATCCCTCGAGCACAGCTGGGGAGATCCAAATCGTGTGCGAGGAATGGTCCCTGTTTTTTTCTGTAGGAGGCTACATTCATCTCGGATCAGGTAGCGTGGTATTGTCTGTGCTAGAGGTAGAACAAGACCAGGTTAAAGCGCGCGTCGTACACGAAGGAATCCTACGAGCCGAAGAACAGCTATACAACCTTGACTTTTTCTCTGCTCACCAAGCCTTATTTCTTTCGGCTCTTTCCACACTGCCACTTCAAGCAGTGGATTACTTGGTTCTACCTGCCACATTAGAAGCTGCACATATTCAGGCCATTCAACATAAAATGGAAAAATATGGTGCACAAGCACCCTGGATTTTGCTTCGTATTGCATCCCCTGATTCCTTTCATACATTGGAAGCATGCCTGCCTTGGGTGAAAGGTGTAGTCATTTCTCGCCTCCACCTTGCGTTAACCGGAGATGCAGCCAGCGTACCGATTTTAACCAAACGGGTCACCCAACTCTGCAATGAACAAGCAAAAATTGTAATTCTTGCGAGTGAGATGTTGGCCTCTATGCGAGACAAGCCAACCCCCACACGAGCCGAAGTGTCAGACATTGCCAATGCTGTAATCGATGGCGTCGATGCGGTAACCCTCGCAGAAGAGCTTATTGCAGGCGCATATGAGGATCGTGCCCTTCAGGTATGCAATAACATCATTGAAGACCTAGAAGATCACTCGGAGATCGGTAGCAACTGGAGAAAGCGAGAACTACCCATTCTCAATGTATTGGATGCTGTTTCGTACCACTCTTATCAAACCGCTCTACGGGTAGGCGCAAAGGCCATCGTATGTATTACACAAAACGGAAATACCGCACTACGCCTTGCAAGCTTTCGCCCTAAAATGCCCATTGTCGCAGTGACTTTTTCCGAATCGACGAAGCGAAAGCTGTCCTTGATCCGAGGCGTAATTGCTGTAACCCTTGAGGGATCTCCCAACTTAGATACAGTACTACCCAGCATGCAAGTATTATTGAAGCGAGACCAATGGTTCGCTTCGGGGGATAGAATTGTATTTGTTTCCGTTTCCATTTCTTCCATGGGAACGGAATCAAGCAACTTGTTTACTGTACAAGAAATCGAGTAGCCCGATCACCAGATTCTTTTACTAAGAAAAATCTGCCATTGCTCGATCATCAGCAGCATCACCCCCCGCGACCGAAAGACGCGTCAGGGATCCCCCGCGATCAAGTAAATTCTCTGCAGGATGCAACTTTGCCTGCTTCTTCAAATACGTCGCAATCGCCAATACTTCTTCTTCACTTACATAAGCCCCTTGTGCGCGAATACTACGCAATTGCCCCGGTTTTTGTAGGAGCAAGTCTCCCTTCCCCAGCAATTTCTCTGCACCTTGCGCATCCAAAATCGTACGACTGTCATGCCGGGAGGCCACACGAAAAGAAATCCGAGAGGGGAAGTTGGCTTTGATGACCCCGGTGATGACATCCACAGAGGGGCGCTGCGTGGCCACAACAATATGAATCCCACTCGCTCGTGCTTTTTGCGCCAACCGTTGGATTTGTACCTCAATTTGTCGAGAAGTCGAGAGCATCAAATCAGCAAGCTCATCGATCACAACCAACAAATACGGTAATGGCTTGTTGTCTTTCACGCCCAACTTTTTCTCGAGACGATCGGGATTCTGCTCTGTTTGTTCGAGAATTTTTTGGTTGAAGGATTCGATGTTGCGTACTTGTAATTTTTTAAGCAATGCATAGCGTCGTTCCATTTCATCTACCATATTCGACAATGCCGCAACCGACTCCTGCGGATCTGAAATCACGGGCCCAAGCAAATGCGGAATGCCTTCATACAAAGAGAGCTCCAAAATTTTGGGATCGATTAACAAAAGGCGTACCTGGGAGGCGGTACAACGCAACAGGATGCTACAAATAAGCGAATTGATCGCGATGGATTTTCCTGACCCAGTAGACCCTGCAATCAAGAGGTGAGGCATTTGGGTCAAGTCTTCTACCAAAACTTCTCCCGACACTGATTTACCCAAAAAGAAAGGCAGACGCGCTTCCGTCGGCTGTCGCACCAAATCTCCCAACAAGACTTGCTCGCGCAACCGATTTGGCACCTGAATACCCAAGGCTTGCTTGGCAGAAACCGGAGAAATCAACACGGCATCGGCTTTTAACGCAAGCGCAAGCTCATCGGAAATACTGAGTACCTTGGCTTGTTTCGTGCCATCTGTGGGTCGAAATTCAAAAACTGTCACCACGGGCCCAATTACATACTCAGAGATTGCCCCCGTGATATGAAAATCTCGCAAGGTTTTGAGCAGCGTTTCTTTGATTTGCAAGCAAAATCGATCTTGTTCTTTAGTGTCAATTTTCTTTCCTTTTTTAAGGAGAGAAATTAGCTTATCTGAGTAGGCAGAGGGGGAGTCTACTGGGGAGTCTACCGCAGATTTTCGAGAAAAAAAGAGAGGGCGAATGCGCAATTTTTTTAGCAAGAACGGAAAAAATGCCTCCACCTGACGCGTATATAAAAATGCGCTGCCAATGCCGCTTGTCAAAAGAAGAAGCCAAAAGAGGAAAGGGGTCAACTGATGTTGTAAAAACTGTACTCCTATATATCCATATAGACCCCCAGCTCGAATGGGGTATTGTTGAAGCAAGACTTCAACTACGGTTTTCTCAGCTAGCACGCAAGATACGCTTCCAATCACCAATATCAAGCTGCCGCGATAGAGGTAAATTAGACGCCTAAAAAAGAACAAAGTAAAAAGAGCATAAAGAAAAAACGGAAGGAAAAAAGCTCCAACACCTACATAGTACAAGGCAAAAGCGCTCAGGTTTGCACCAACTCTGCCCATGGGATTCAAGAGAGGAAACGGAGGCTCTGAAATCGAGTTAAATGCAGGATCCTGGGGTCGATAGAAAGCGAGACTTGTATAGTAAAATAGCACTACTCCAACAAATATGACCTGGATCATAAGATCATAGAGTTTGGCTCGCTTCATCGGTTCACCCCTCCTTCAGACTCTTTTCTCCGGTGCTTTCAGCATATCACACCGAACCTAGAGGCAGGTTTGAAGAGGGTATCCCCAGCGACCGAAGGGAAGAGAGGAACTGGTTTTAAAATAAGCTGGGCTGCTTCTCGACAAAAAGAGGCTGAACGTGCGGGGCACATTTCTTGAATGCTTTGGCATATCGCAATGCATATGGACCCACAAAGTAAATATGTTCGGGCATGATCTGTTTAAAGAGCTGCCGATACATTTTTTGACAGAAAAAGGAAAAGTGAAAGGTATTTTGGGGATGGCACTCCGGCCATTTGGTTCGATGGTCATCTCGTATGAGGGTAAGGAGAGGACGTTGCGACAACTCCAAACTTTTCCGAGGTGGTAGAAAAGGCGAGATCATGATAGCAGAGTCCGGCGCAGGCACCTGATAAAGAGAAGGAGAGGCAGTAAATTTTTCATAAATCCGGTGCATGCGAATTAAAATCGGATGCATATGGACCGGAACGGATTGCAAGACAGGTGCCGACAAAATTCGTTGGGGAAAAGCCAAAAATGGAGAGACAAGAAAAGGGCTCTTCCCTACTTGGAGCAGGGAAGCAAGAGTTACGCACAGTCGATCCCATTCCTGGTCAAAGTGAGCTTGAACTGTCTTTGGATCTGGGCAAAAGGCCCCCATAATCACCTGTGTCACCGGAGGGAACTCCAATATTCGTTCCGGCGAGAGAAACCCCATTTCAGGCATATAGAGCAAAGAGCTATTTTTTTGCCGCAAGAGCAGGGCAGCCCCTCCAAAGGCAGCTCCAGTAGGAAAAAGCTCTAACGAGAGAGCCCCAATAGAAAAAGGTCTTTGATATTGACAAGATAAAGAGTCTACCTCGTGCTGAAACAACCGCAACAGGTGAATCGTCTCTTCTGATGCTAAGATTTTGCTGGTAATTTTTTTGGGCTGAGGGGGAACCCGAGAGAGAAACGCCAACTCTTTACCCAGCCTTGCGTCTAGCCACAATAGGGTTTCCTCAACATGCAAACCATCACGGGTGGCTTCCAGTCGGAAAGGGGGGGCAAGTCGATCAACTCGGGGAGACATGGGCGCTCTTTCTTCCACGATTTCAGTCTAAGAGGCGGCAAGGCCAGTATAGAGTACCCCTCAAGCGGCCGCAATCATTCTCCGTCTTTGGAGTTGACTATTCAGACCAACTCGACCGAAAATCTTGCGTTATTCTTCTTCTTTCTCTGGGTAAAGGAACTCCAGTATGATTCATGTTGCAATCACAGGTGCTGCCGGGCAAATCGGCTATAGTCTTCTGTTTCGCCTTGCCTCAGGCGAAGTTTTTGGACCTCACACACAGGTAAAACTCCACCTCTTAGAACTACCTGATTCGATGAAAGCGGCAGAAGGCACAGCCATGGAGCTGGAGGACTGCGCGTTTCCTACCTTGGCCGGGGTTGAGTGTTTTGATCAAGCTGAGGCTGCTTTTTCTGGGGTAAACTGGGCGCTCTTAGTTGGGTCTAAGCCTCGCGGCCCTGGTATGGAGCGAAGCGATCTGATTCGAGCGAATGCGCCCATTTTTGTACGTCAAGGCAAAGCATTGGCCCGCGCCGCCTCCGATGTGCGGATTGTAGTAGTGGGAAATCCCTGTAATACCAATGCATTGATCGCGCAACACCACTGTCAGGAGGTGCCCGCCACTCGTTTTTCTGCTATGACCATGCTGGATGAAAATCGAGGGAAAGCCTTACTAGCAAAGAAAATCGGAGTGCCAGTGGCTGATGTACACAACCTGGTGATCTGGGGCAATCACAGCCCAACCATGTACCCGGATTTTGAAAACGCATTGGTAGGGGGCAAGCCAGCAGAAACAGTCTGTGGAAATCGCCCTTGGCTGGAATCTCAGTACCTAGCACAAGTACAGCAACGCGGCGCTGAAATCATCCAAGCCCGCGGTAAATCCTCCGCGGCTTCTGCTGCCTCTGCTTGCATTGATCACATCCGCCGGTTCAGTCAACCTACACCTACGGGGGAGATGTTCTCCGCCGCAGTACCCAGCAACGGCGAACACTACGGGATTCCCAAGGGACTGATTTTTTCCTTTCCCCTTCGCACCTTGGCCAATGGAACCTATGAAATCGTCCCTAACATCCCCATTTCTGCTTACGCCCGGGAAAAATTGCAAAAAACCACGGATGAACTTTTGAAGGAACGAGAAATTGTGAAAGATCAACTTCTATAAGAATTTTTCGCCTTATATTAGGCAAAAGAAAAGGTTCCCATTTTTCTCCAACCCTGGTACCGTAGCTGCTCTGATTCGGAGAGATGGCTGAGTGGCCGAAAGCACTTCCTTGCTAAGGAAGCGAGTGGGTAACTGCTCCGTGGGTTCAAATCCCACTCTCTCCGCCATCAGAAATCCAAGATCCTGTTTATGGAGAGATGGCCGAGTGGTTTAAGGCGGCGGTCTTGAAAACCGTTGTGGGGCAACTCACCGGGGGTTCGAATCCCTCTCTCTCCGCCATCTTGTATGGGATTTGAGAGACAAAAGAGATTTTTTCTTGCTTTTTTGTCCTTTTGGACGTAGGTTCGCTTCTCTTGTTTATGCACTCGTGGCTCAGTTGGATAGAGCACCAGACTACGAATCTGGGGGTCGGAGGTTCGAATCCTTCCGGGTGCACCACTTTTTCTCTACAAATTTTCTTGTAAAAATAATTCAGTCTGTGGTATTCTAGGCATATGAATAATATATGCTGCTTTATCATATTTTGGTTGGCTTATTATCTACCCGGCTGCAGCCGAAAAGTTTCGGATTCCCCTCCGCCCACACCCCCCTCCAGCTCCGCGCCCACTCTTAAAAACAATAATGGCGCTTTATGCTTGGCGCCGGCTGTTTTCAGTGAACCCGAGCTATCTCAGCTCTTGATCAGCCCTCTTGCGGATTCCAGCATAGCGACACCATTTTTTGACTTTAGCAAAGAATCCACCCTATTGCTTCAAGCCGACATCGGTAGCGGCACTTACATGCACTACAAAATAGCAGTGGAAAAAATAGATCGCATGACGGATGGATGCTTTTCAAGGATAGAGGGAAATACAAAAAACGCTTCCATTCCAGGGATGGCACTCCATGAAGGGAAAAATACGGTTGTCATATATGGACTTTGTCTCGGTACATATACGATAACCCTACAAAGCTGTCGAGATTCGGATCAAAAATGTGGAAGCCTATACCCATCCCTCACCGAACCCAAAATATATTATAAACAAGCCTCCCTCTTAGACTCCGCTACGATTGCGACATTAACCCAATACACTTTGAGTAAAAATGCCACCTATGAAAAAACCAAAGAGGCATATTCCACGATTTCACAATGGGCCAAAGCCAACTGCATAACGGCTCCACAACAAAAAACAGAGTATTGTAAATCTGCATCTAATATTGTCAACATGGGGATTTCACAATATATCAACTTGGTACAAGATCATTATCCATCGACAGAAGCTACCCTGCTAACCAAAATTCGCGGTTTTTCAACTTCACCTCAGAGCGCCGCACTGGCGTTGACAGCAACAGCAAATGATAGCTGCACTGCTCAAACCGAAATATTCACACCGCCCGCTCCAGATGCGACAGTAAATGTAACACCTCCAGAATCAAGCAGTGTAGATAGTTCTAGTGCTAACGCCCTTGAGAATTCCAATACCGGCAGTGAAACCGCGACGTCTACTGACTCTTCTTCCTCATCATATACCTCAACTCAACTGGGGCTTATTATTGCAGGCGCATCACTTGCTGCCCTGGGATCCATTATGTGGCTTGCAGGCGGATATAAATCAGCTGGGATATTAAATCAACGCATGATAGAGCGAGTAGAAACCCTTCGTAATCACACTGAATTTAAAAAAGAACCGGGAAGGAGCCGCGCAGGAAAATGGACGGCACTTGGAGTTTTCGGTGTTGCATTGGTTGTAATCGGTACCATTTTACCGATTATTTCCATCTTTACCCTCGCTGATACCGGTACCAATCAGGAAAAAGAAAAAACCCTGAGCCAGCAACTTGGAACCGACATTTCAACCGAACTCAAAAAAAGAATTGCGCAAGAAGAACAATTATTACACGCCCTCATAACCGATGCCCCACGCCGATAAACCGATTCAGTGTAATTCATACAAACAAATACCAGTTGCTACCGAGACATTGAGAGAATCTAATGTAGAGGACTGGGTTGGGATTTTTGCCATCACATCACAGGTTCTGCGCACCAAATTCCCTAACCCAGCGCCTTCACTTCCTACGATTAAGACCCGCTTCTCAAACTGCTTCGCAACTTTCTCGATAGGCTCCCCTTCCATATCCGTACCTATAATCCAGTAGCCCTGTTCTTTGAGCTTCTTCAATGTACGAACTAGGTTGGTCACCGTGTAAAGATCTGCAACGGCAAAGGCACCCTGAGAAGTTTTGATCGCTGCCGGCGTTAGCAATACTTGCCTGCGATCAGGCGCTACAATGTGTTTCACACCAAAAAATGCTGCACTACGCGCAATGGCACCCAAATTATGGGGGTCTTGCAAATGATCCAATGCCAAAATGGTAGCAGGTGCAGCATGAGTTACGGAAGCATACAGATCTGTTTCATCTAGAGACGTAACATTTACACTAGCCCATATCGTTCGATTTTTTCCTTGAGATCGTTCTTTGGATACAGACTGAGTCGGGATATCTTTGACCCATTGGGCAAGAGAACCAGGCAGTGCATCTTGATGATACACACAGGTAATGGCTTGAGGCCGATACCGCAGATACTCCATTACAGCAGATAATCCTTCAATTTCACAGGCACTGGTTTCTCTAGGAAAACGTGGGGTCATGGTTCTATACTTTCTCGAGTCAAAATCTCTTCAAAAAAATTCGTCATACTCGCCCAAGCGCGTTTCGCTGCGTGTGCATTGTATATCAGCCCTGCTGCTACATTCTGTGCCACTGGGTTGGTAAAAGCATGCTGTACTTTCCCATACACATGGACTTGCCAATCAGCGTCTGATTCCGTCATTTCCCTCTCAAAGGCCGTCATCGCCTCTGGTGGTGCAAGTGGGTCTTCATATCCATGAAGGACCAATACTTTGGCGTGAATAGGAGAAGGGGAAAGTGCCACAGGTCGCTGCAAAAGACCATGAAAACTCACAACCCCTTGAATTTCCACACCACTCCGCGCCAAATCCAGTACACACAACCCCCCAAAACAGAATCCCATCGCCGCAAGTTGCTCTGAATCTACTTGAGGCAACGCTTTGGCCGCTTCGTAAGCGCATCGCATCCGCTCTTGCAGAAGAAGGCGATCCTCCATCAACGGTTGAATAAGCTGACGCTTTTCCTCATCGATTTCAGCAACCTTTCCTTCACCATACATGTCGAGGGCGATGCCAACATACCCCAGTTTCGCCATTTCGCGAGCGATATTCTGCGCAAACTCATTACACCCACTCCAATCGGGCGCAATCATAACAGCTGGTTTACGAGAGGACCCGGTCCTGGTCCAGGCACAATAGCCATGAAATTCGGTGGTTCCATGAAAATACGTAAATGGTTCCGCATGCATTTTTTATACCCTTAGCTCCAACTCAAAAAATATGCGCCCATCTTCCATGTCTCGCTTAAAGCGACTCCGCTACAAGCTCTGCAATGTCTTTTACCACCACCTCATCTCCTTTTCCACTCGCTTGCACCCCATCACGCACCATCGTCATACAGAAGGGACAGGCAGTGGCCACCACTTGAGCGCCGGTGTCGATAGCTTCCTGGGCTCGATTGACATTGATACGATCTCCGATGGTTTCCTCCATCCACATACGCGCTCCACCGGCTCCGCAACAAAAGCCTTTCTCTTTGTTACGAGGCATTTCCACAATGTCTGTATGTGTACTTGCCACGGTTTCTCGAGGAGAGGCGTACTCTTCATTGTGTCGGCCTAAATAGCATGAGTCATGATAGGTCAGCTTCTTATCAGAAGCTTGCATTGGGGTTATGCGCTTTTCCTTCAACAATTCAGCCAATAACTGAGAGTGGTGCATCACATCGACTTTGTAATCAAAATCAGGGTATTCATTTTTAAATGTATTGAAGCAATGGGGACATGCTGTCACCACTTTTTTGAATTCATACTTACGCAACGTTTCAATATTGCCGCGAATCTGCATATCCGCTAGGTACTCATTACCCGCTCGGCGTGCCGTATCTCCGTTGCATTTCTCCTCTGTGCCCAGAATAGCGAAATCTACGTTGGCTTTTTTCAGTATGCTGCTGAAGTCACGACTAACTTTTTTGTATCGCTCATCAAAGGAGCCCGCGCATCCAACCCAGAACAAATAATCGACAGATTTCTTTTCCGCAAGAATGGGTACTTCAAGACCTTTGGCCCAATCAGCTCGTTGCGCATTATTGAAGCCCCATGGGTTATTTTGATTTTCCACTTTTTCCAGGGTCACTTGCAAATCAGCCGGAATAGCTCCCTCTGTCATCGTCAAATATCGACGCATATCCATAATCGCAGGAATATGCTCAATACCGAGAGGACACGCCTGCATACAAGCCCCGCAGGAGGTGCAACTCCAGAGCTCATCGGGATGTACGAGGCCATTGCCCCCAATAAGAGGAATTGCAGCCTTTTCTGGAGTCTGCAGCTGCTGGAATGCATCCTTCAAATGATGAATCATAGAACGAGGATCGAGAGGTTTTCCAGTTGTAGTAGCAGGACACACGGAAGTACAACGACCACATTCCACGCAAGAAATTGCATCTAAATATTGTTTCCAGGTAAAATCCTCCGCTTTTCCCACGCCAAAAGATTCAGCGTCTTCTGCAAACTCCATGGGCCGAAGTCGACCTGTCCCCTTTGTGGATTGAAATAACAAGTTGGGCCAGACCCAAATCAAATGCTGGTGCTTGGAAAAAGGCAAAAATACAACGAAACCACATAGTGTAAGCACATGCCACCACCAAAGACCTTGACTGGCATAAAACCAATTCTCTGGAGAAGAGATGGGCAACCAGTTTGTGAGGGCAAAGGAAATCGGAACGAGATCAGAAGGTATACCGGCACTACCTGTTAGATGCGCTCTACACCCTAAGACAAACAATGCACTGAGCACCAAACTGAGAATGAAACCCAACACGACCATAGCATCTTGTTTGGCTGCTTGCGGTAGAGAGACCAATCGAGCTGGGGGGAAAAAAAGTCGACGAGAAAAAGCAAAGAGAATGGCCACCGCGACCATGGCATTACCAAATTCTTGGAGGTGCAAAAAACACGCGTACAGAAATCCCGGCCCAAATAAACTTCCAAAATCTACATGGAAAATACCTTGGAGCATGGTTTCTGCTGTCCCAAGACTCACCAGTAAAAAACCCCAAAAAATGCCTGCATGCATGATGCCGGCAACCGGTTCTTGAAACATTTTTCGCTGCAGCAAACCGCCTGCAATCATCCCACCGAGCTGGGGAGAGCGCGCCTCTTCTTTTCCTTTTGCCAAGCTATGCAGTAGTTTCCACGTGTGTTGCAATCGGTAGGTAAAAAATCCAAAGGCAGGTAGTACCAAGAGGGAGAATAAGAGTCGCTCCAACCATTCATTCATTCCAATGCCCTTCTATTATTTAGGAGTCAAGAGGCAGGTGCCGTAGCGATTGCCGGGTTTGAATCCGCTTTACCTGTATATCCCACTGCACTTTCATTCTCTCCAATTGATAACGCATTTCAACAATTTCATCTAAATAAGCTCTATATCGCCCATCAAGTAAGGCGAGGCGTCGAGATTTCCCCGCTGCAAATTCCTTCCGATACTGTTTTTCAATATCAGAAAATCGCCGAGGCAGCAGTTGATACAAACGTCGCAACACCTGGCGCGTTTCGACCAGCTCCACACTTTGTATCCACGCCATAAAAGGGCACCTTTTTCGCAACGGTATGCAATACCTGTTACTACGCGAAAAAGACGGAAAAAACAATGGATTTACCGGATCATTTTTCTCAGGTAGGGGTCGATGAGTTGTTGTTCTTGCGGGGTATATTCTTGCTCTTGCAACTCCCGAAGCAAAGCTTCGCGATACTGCTCTTCTACGCGGTAGGTATGGCGCAAATCCATATCGCCGCCATGAATTGGCTGGCCATGGTAAGTGCCCCCTTGGGCCCGTTTTTTCTTGGTAGATTTTGTTCCTTCTTGGCTGGCATTTTTGGCTTGTCGCAATAGGCGATTGGCAAAATGGGAAAAGGATTCCGCTTCGGTAAACTGATGGGCTTCCCCTTGTTGGATCGTATGCTCCATCGCTTCCGCTGCAACTTGGAGCCGCTCTGACGCCGGAGGAGATAAGGGACGTATTTTTTTTGCCAATCGCTTGGTTGCCTGTGCTGCTTGGGTTTCTTTAGCCAATGTGGAGGGCCAGGATAACGTCAATTTATCCAAATTTTGTTGCTCCGCTCGATCCAACGCAGTGGAAATTTCCCCCTGCAGCTGTTGAATATCTCGCAATTCATTTCGCGCTGAAACAAGACCTTCTTCTCTCTTTTTCTCTTGGGACTCCCGTTGCGCATCCTCAGCTTTTTCTAAAGACTCAATCCAAGCTCGATAGGTATCGGTAAGATCGGATAGTATCACTTGCCTTTTAGCATGGGGTGTAACTAAAGTTTCGCGTAATTGCGTTTCTAAGATATGGGTTTTGATTTTTTGCCACATCCCAACTGAATAAGCAGGCGACAGGCGACGCACGCGAACATCCCATCTTGCGTATCGATTCTGCAAAAATGTATCGGTTCTTTGTATCACATGTTGAAGCGTGGCTTCTTGAGCTGAGTGCTGGGAGAGCAACCGAGAAATGCTGTGAGCGGCTACAAAAAAATCTCGGTCCCGGTCTCGATCATCGGAGAATTCATGCTCATCTAAAAAACGGGTGATTTCCTGCGATAGATCATACAAGGAAGAAAAATCAGGTCGCTGCACGGAAAATTTTTGAAATTTTTTAGCGGATTGTTCCAACCAATGACGATCTGGCGCATCAAAAAATGGCGCCTGTTTTGAAAGAGAATGGACCTGCTGCATAAGATCAATGATGTCTTTGTCGATATGGGTTTCATTTTTTTCTACCAACATATCTACTTGTTCTTTTACTTTTGATAGTTCTCTTAAGGTTTTTTGGTACCGACTGTATGCGCTAACAAATGTAATTTTGATAGGCTTGCTTTTCCCTACAGCCGGTATGGGGGAGGAAAAATCCTCGGCTACGGCCACAAGTTCAATTTCCCCTCGCTCCTCATGGAGAAAAGACTCCGCAAAAAAATTGTGGCTACCCGAATAGGATACAAGCGCTTGGTCCGAGGCAAATGTTTGAACTGGATCTACAATGGTTTGATCCGATGTCGTAACCTGCAGAGAAAGGGTATGAAGAGGACGCGTAGAATCCACTTGAATCGAAAGAGCAAGCGGATGGGTATCGATATGTTCTTGCCCAGCTTTTTCCGTTGCCGTAAGGGTAACCATCGGAATCAGGGGGGCTGCCAACTGAAAGTGGGCATAGGGTTTTGCGGATAACTCCGGAATCAATAGATCTGCCGATTCGGTGAGAGAAAATGACAAGGTTTGCGTATGCAAGCTTACATCCACAGGCATCATTTGAATCGACTGGATTTCTTCCTGGTTCTTGGGTTTTTTAAGAGAAATCGAAAGAGGAAAGGCGCCGGGTGTTTTGATTTGTAGCACGAGCAGGTTTTCACTTTGCAAAAGGATCAGAGGAGGCGAGCTTGTCGAAAGCCTCCAATGAGCAGGCTGAAGAGGGTCTACACCAGAAGGGATCTCCAGGGAAACAACCTCTTGTAAGACAAGCACTTTCCATGCTCGCCCCCAAGCAGAAAAAAGCGAAGTAACTGGGATTAAAATAGCGAGTAAAAGAAGAGTCGGAATGACCAATCCACGTAGAGCAGAAAAAAGACGGTCTTTCTCAAACCGAAGTACGCTTTTTTGTACTTCTTCCTGTAAATAGAAATCCATCGATGAAACCGATGGATTTTTTATATGTAAAAAAATTTTCAGTTGGGCAGAAGACGGTTTTTTCCTGAATCGAGGCTTCGAAAAATAGAAAAAAACACTGAATAAAAGGAAGAAAAAAGCCAAGATTTCATTGGGAGGCAGGGAAGTAACTTGATACAAGCACCCGGAAAAGAACAAAGAGAGAGCTGCGGCTTGCATCGAAATAAGGATGACAAGGCACCCATCCGATACTTTTTGATAAGTTGAAATTCGGTCGAGAATCGATCGGTTCATTCAGACTTTGTCGTAGGAGAAAAGGTATCCATCACCCATGATAGCACCCCTTCTCGGAAAAACTCCAGCGACGTAGGGGCGGCGTTAGAAGTCAAGACGCGCTGGGGGCGTATTTCCTTCCCCTGAAGTAGGCTTTGCGACCGAGTCGGCCCTAATAATCGAGGCAAAAAATCAAGAAGTGTATGAAATAAAATGCGGGGAGGGGAGGAGTGACCCTGTGCTCGCAAGCAATTAAGCCAAGCTGGAACCGACATATTGGGAAACATTTCAGCAAAAAACAGGAGGAACTCCCGCTGCCCAGGGAAAGAAAAATGGACAGAAGAGACCGGATCAATGGAAAGCACCCCCCGACAAAATTTGGGATACTGAGTTGAAAAATAGCTGCATAGCAGTGCGCCAAGGCCTTTAGAAACCAAAACGGGTGGCACCCCGTCCTCCCGATGGCGGATCCACGCGGCGACTTGTAACAGGTCCCTCTCCCTCACAAACAGCGCTTTTTCTCTTTGATTATATAGATATACATGAATTCCGGCCTGTACAAGCTGGCTGGCAAACGTTGCATACAGCCCAATCGGGGCTGCAAAATCTGGCACAAGCAGCAGAGACGTATGTGCCTCTCGCCCATGGAACCAACTGGTAATAAAGATTATGCTATTGTGATGATCCACCGGGCAGGCATATACAATTTTCTTAACTGTAGGCGTTGCTGTCATAAAGCTCCACTCTCACAGGTTCAAACAAGCTCCCGTCATTATGGGGGCATTTATGGACTTCGCAAGAAAAAAACCGCAGCCTCCCTTGTTTTTTTGCATAAACAGCGTACAATCGACCCGTTGTTTATGCTGGGCAGAGTAGATCCTCTCGGATCTTCTCTGCGTTCTACTGCAGAACAGGCCTGTCTCTTACATGGGGGTGTCCTGGTTTCGACAGGTAGGGAAAGCGTAAAGAAGCATGCCTGGGGTGGGAACGTGACCCAGTCAAAATGCGTTTCAATTGTATTTGCAACAGCAAATCGCAGCGTAGCCATGGCTCCTAGCTATGACTTCGCTCTCGCTGCCTAATCCGCAGCGACGAGGCCTCGAGAGCGCCGGTGTATCGAGGTCCCGTCATTCAGCTGGCTTGCTGAGTTGATCTCTCCGTCTGGGGGGTCGCTTGGGACATCAATCAGACTGCAGTTTACCAAGCCTGCTCGTGGGCGTGGTAAAAGAGAGGAGCGTTCACTGAGCTAAGCATGTAGCGTCTTTATGGATACTTTACTTGGACATGGGTTCGATTCCCATCACCTCCACCACAATTTCAGTATGCTATTCGAAGATTTTACAAAGTTTCCGTTGCTCTACATTCGTGAATATTTGAAGGAGATTGGGATAAGCTTCGAAAAAGGAGCTTTTATTGGCTAACCTCAGATCTTCGAGGATAGCTTGCTTTTCAGAAAATGTGCAGGGTGGTAAGAGTTCGGTACACATTTCAATCATATCGTTCGCTAACATTCCTTGGTAGATTTCGTGGTCAATCATTCGCAGTTCACTTTCCAACAATCGATTTTGGCACAAATCCATGAGCTTTGTTTCTTCCTCGTAGAGATGCGCCAATAATTCTGAATAAAATTTGCGAAATCGAAGATAGCATTTGTAGATGTCAGCTGAATTCTTACTTGAATTGAGACCAGCTCGAATCTCATCAATCTCAGTATCGATTTGACGATGAAATTCTAATTCGGTTTCTACAGACTCAAAGGGAAGCGCGTTAAAAACAAAATGCTCTCCCCAACCGGCGTTGCCCCTTCAGCATTTTGTCGAAAAAATCAATCCGTTTTCGAATTGCTTCAAGAGCGCTAGGATCATCCTAGTCGCATCTAGCCAAATCAATAAGAATGCTTCCACCAGAGCTTTCGAGATATTTATGACAGCTGAACAGATTAAAGGTTGACATAGTGATTTCCGTAGTGACTGAGACCTTAGCCTGCTTTTTTTCGTCGCACATGTTTCGTAAGAAGACTTATAATATAGGTTTGATACCGAAGTCCTTCATGATCAGCGATTGTCTTTAGATCTTCCAACACCTCTTCAGGGACACGTATAGAAATCAGCTTAGACGGAGCCTTATAAAAATGGCTGCGTCCCACGTGTTGAGCGTCAGTTCCAAGTTTTTTCTTTTCCCATAGCTTTTGTTCATCATCAGAGGTTGCTTCTCTGGCAAATTCTTCTAGTTCTTTCTTGGTCATTGGTTTTCGTTCCATAGATCCACCTCGGAGTTATCTGGTTCATAAGCGGTACGAAGAACGGCAAGATGTTTGTCTGGGTATGGGATGAATACGAGTTTTAACAGTCTCCCATCGTATGTTTCTGACAAACACCAGACCGTTTCAGGCTTGCTTTGGTTTGGCTTTGTTGCCTAAACCTGGCGTAAATCTGGCGGGGCAGATAAGAGCTGAAAGTTAAAATGAAAAATGGCACTTTGAGTTCGACTAAAACCAAGGTGCCACGAGGTATGACCAGATTTAGTGGATGAGATGTAGAGGGCGGTGTAGCCTACCAATGAACTAAAAAGGAAGGTACACCGTGAGAAATAGTAGCATTGTAGGAGCTGAGGCTCCAGTTTTA
>CANIBL010000006.1 GCA_947466225.1 Deltaproteobacteria bacterium | reverse complement strand
GGTAAGAGCCCACCAGCGTTGTGGTAACACATACGGCTCGGTAAACCCTATCTGAAGCAAGGCCAAATAGAGAAGAGATACATCGGCCCGATGTTCTTCTGGGTAGGCTGCTGGAGGGGATCGGTAACGATCCTCCTAGAGGAATGACAACCTCCATCGATCTGGTTTTTTCTTTCGGGGGGAAATCAGCAAGATGTAGACAGGATCCGGCTTACAGTCTTCCCTTCCCGCTTTTTGTTTCTCCTCTTCTACGATCAAAGGTTCCCATGTCACTGCGAAAATTGGATATTTTTTCCGACCTTACGGCGGGATTTGAATCTGGTGTGAATCCCTATCGAGATCTGCTCGCTGCGGCCCATGATTTGCCGCTCGTTTCCGGCCCTGCGCTACGAGAGAAGCGAGGGGCCTGGCGTCGCTTCATTGCCCAGCATCATCCTGATTTTCAAATAGAAACAGCGCCCCTCCTCTTAGAAATTGGTTGTCACAATGGGGGAACCCTACGCGAACTGGCCCGAACCGTACCCCATGGGGCTTGTCTCGGGATTGATATGACGTTCAAGCGTGCCGTAAAAACAGCGCAGAAGGCTGTGGAGTCGCAACTTCCCAATATGTGGTCGATTTTGGGAAATGCGGCTCAATTGCCCCAACTGTTTTCTCCTGGGGAACTAGATGGAATTGTGGCGTTTTTTCCTGATCCTTGGAACCAAAAGCGGCATCAGAAGAAAAACCGCCTTTTTTCCGCCTCTTTTTGCCAGGCGCTCTATCAGATGCTGCGTGAAGGGGGCTTTTTCTGGGTCAAAACCGATGATGAGGATTATCACGGGGAAATTGTAGCAGCTGTGCAAGCTTTTGGCGGAAAGCCCTCTTTGGTTCCCATGCCCTTTGTGGAGAAAAAACAGCAGTATATTTCGACGTTTGAGAGAAAGTTTCGCGCACAAAAGCTTCCCATTTATGAGTCTTTCTGGGTCAAATTGCCATGAGCGTTGGCTTAGCGCCATAAAATTGATAATATGAGAGCTCCGTTACGCCGATAGAGGGGAAGGGCTTTTTCCCGGTTCGGCTTAACTGAAAAGGCATCAGCGCGTGAAACCTACATCTTGGACCCCATCAATCCAAACGCAAAACGCAGAGATCACAGTATCTCGTTTGATGCTGCATGCTGCGCAGGTTGCGCATGCTGATACGCAGAGGTTGGGCGCCGTGGTGTCGGGTGTTCGAGTTTGTGCTTTGGAAGTCTTGCAAGCGGAAACCCATTCTTTGCGTATGCAAACCGACGATATGCCTGTGAATCGAATCGATTTGGCTCGACATCGTAAGAAAGAGATTGAGTAAGTGATAACGTGCCATATTGATATAGACATCGAACCAGCTCCCTCCTGCTACCGTATCCAACCCGATGTGGTTCGGCGGGTGATGGAGCGATTGCTACACTGTCTAGGACTTGCAGAGAGAGAGCTTTCTTTGCGTTTTGTTTCCGAGTCAGAGATTCAGCAACTCAATTTTCAGTATCGCAATCGCAACCAACCCACCGATGTACTGTCCTTTCCCCAACAAGAATGGGATTCACCGCTTTGTCTGGGTGATGATATCGAATCTGTTTCTTTTCCCTATCCCCAGCCATTGGGGGATATCGTGATTTCCCTCGAGCAGGCTGAAAAAAATGCAAAAGACATCGGACATGGGCTGGATCGCGAGACATGTTTTCTTTTGATACATAGTTTGTTGCATCTTTGTGGGCATGACCATGAACTTCCAAAAGAAGAAGCCGCGATGTGTGAACAGCAACAGCAACTTCTGCGTATATTGCAGGAGCAAGACCCAGTGCCTTGGCTCAATATGGTGACCCGAAAAGAGGATTCTGCATGAGTCTCCCGTTTTTTACTTTCCTAGTGCAAGAAATATACTCCCTTGGCGGCATCTTCCTTTGCTTGGTGCTGTCTGCGTTCTTTTCTTCTGCTGAAACGGCTATTACTTCCTTGGGGACCCTTAAAGCCAAACATATGGTGGATACCCATAAGCGTGGTACCTCTTTCCTCAAGCTATGGTTGACATATCCGTCTCGCATTTTGACCACCATTTTGATTTTTAACAATGGCGTCAATATATTTGCCTCTGCTTTGGCTACCAAACTGGCGTTGAAATATACTCAGGACCAAAGCATTGGGGTTGCCACTGCAATCATTACGCTGCTTGTTCTCATTTTTGGGGAAATTGTACCCAAGTCTTTTGCCAAAGTCTTTGCGGAGCGAATGGCCATATTCTCTATGGGGTTGGTGCTGACATTTTACTACATTGGCTTTCCTGTGGTCTGGGTGTTGTCTGGGCTCGCGGATTACATCATCCGGTTGGTATCCAAAGGGACAAAGGTAGCGCCCTTGATTACAGAAGCAGAAATCGAATTCATGGTAAACGAGGGGGAGAAAGCCGGCGTGATCCAGGATTTGAAACGAGATATTATCGAGGGTGCCTTTGAGTTTGATGAAACCAAAGTCAAGGAGATCATGACCCCTCGACCTGATCTGATTGCCATTCCAGACAGCATGCCGGTGAATGAAATTTTGGATATTGTGGTGCAATCTGGGCATTCGCGGATTCCTGTCTATAAAGAGCAGAAGGATCATATTATTGGCATGCTGTTAGCAAAAGATTTGCTTGTCTTATCCCAGAAGAAAGAGGGAGACAATCGGGCTACAGCGCGGGATTTTCTTCGGACTTGTTTGTTTTTGCCAGAGTCCAAGTCCATTATGGAGGCCTTTAAGGAGCTAAAACGAACGAAAAGCCATTTGGCTGTGATTATCGATGAATATGGGGGAACTGCCGGCATTGTCACGATGGAAGATATCCTGGAGGAGTTTGTCGGGGAAATTCAAGATGAATTCGATAAAGAAGAGGAAGAAGAAATCATCCCGATGGGGGATGAAGTCTTTGAAGTCTCAGGCACGATTCATATCGAAGAATTTTTGGACTTCTTTGAACTTACAGAAGAATCCTTAGGCGAGCGGCACGAAGAGGATATCGATACCCTTTCAGGGTGGATTACTCAACTGATCGGACAGCTCCCGAAAAAGGGCCAGACCGTGCGTATTGGCCCCTTGTACTTAGAAGTGCTTTCCACCTCTAATCGCCGTATTGAGAAAGTTCGGGTGCAGTATAAAGACCCCGCAGCAGCTGTATCATAACTCCCCTATGCTATACTTGAGAAACGAGGTGTGAGGGAGAGTCTAGGATGGAGCTGAAGCATGCACCAAACGGGGCATATTATCGTGTTGGATCAGGATCCACAGATACTGTCTCTTGTCCAAGCTGCCACAGGCCGTGCTTCTCTTTCTTTCTCCTCTGTTCTGGCATTTCAAAAAAAATGGGATCAAGTCCATCCGGTGGCCTTTTTTGTAGACGTACCCTTAGATGAAATAGGGGAGACATTTCAATTTATCCCCCAATTTAAAGCTCGTTGGCCTTTTTGTCCCATCATTGTGATTGTCGCGGATCTGGTTGGGGATGGGGCGCTGTTGAGCGAGGCGTTGGCCAGTGGCGCAGATGATGTAATGTGTAAGCCGTTGAAGCCAAAAGAACTTTTGGCGCGCCTTCAAGCCCGGCTTGATGCGCTTGCCAAGAGACAGTTCAAGGAAGTCGTCCCCTTGGGGGATCTGATTCTAGATAAGACCCATCGAACCTTATCCGGCCGGAGCGCCACTCGGCATCTCTCCTCTACTGAAATGAATCTCTTACTCTGCTTGCTTCATGCCAAAGGGACGGTGGTACAGCGAGATACTTTAAAGAGACGATGTTGGGGACAAGTGTACGTAAGCGACAATGCATTGAACCGAAAATTGCACGAAGTGCGCCGTATTGTGCGAGAGCTGAGTGCGCAAGTCGAAATCACGACATTATATGGTATTGGGTTTGTTTTGGAACTTGTTGGAAGAAGCGTGGTGGAGGATACCGGAGTCGAACCGGTTACCTCAACGCTGCCAGCGTTGCGCTCTACCAGATGAGCTAATCCCCCGTGCAGTCTCCTTATCTCGCTTATTTAGCGGGGTTTGTCAATCCACATTGTATCAATCCAAGGCCGCGAAGCGGCTCCATGGCTTGAGAGAGATCCCCTTTCATTTTTCTGGTACACTTTACGATAGATTGCATATGAAAAGGAGCACTGCGCGATGGGGGAAAAACCACTCAATCGAGTTATCGGAGTATGCGCTTGTTTTCTTGCTTTGCTGGGGCTGGGGCTTTCTATCTATAGCAGTTTTCACCATCGCGAGGTCCATCGATCAGGACAAAGTACCGCCTTCTGCAATCTGAATGCGAAGGTCAGTTGTGATAGCGTTGCACTAAGCGAATACAGCGAATTTTTGGAAGTTCCTCTGGGAGTTTGGGGGGTTACCTATTTCACTCTCATGCTGTTTTTCGCTCTTCTTTTGGTTCGTCGCCCAGAGTCGCGATGGATCCCGCCTTATGGGGTTGGCGTGTGGGTGGGGATTGGATGTGCCGCATTATTGGCGGGAATTTCCATTTTCCGACTGGGTTCGTACTGCATGATTTGCATTGCAATCTATGGGGTGGTGATATTGCAAGGTGTGCTGATTTGGGGCGTAAGAAAAGATTTTGGCTCTGAACTTCGACATATACAGAACTGGTGGTTGCCCTTCTGCCCAGCTCTGGTGATTTTGGTTTTACTGCCGGTGTCGTATCATGCTTTTCTTCATGAGCCGCATACTCAGATCGCGGCTGTGGTTTCTACGCCTCCCGCCATGCTTTCTTTACTTGGGAAAGAAAAGAAAGACATCCCGATTTCCCTCTCTGCCTTTTCTGGGTATGGCGAAGACTATCGCAAAGGAACCGAGAAAGCGGAGGTAGTGATTACCGAGTTTGCGGATTTTCAATGCCCTGCCTGCCGGTCCATGAGCGAAACCTTGCAGCAAATCAGCGAAGAATTTTCAGGTCGGGTGCAGGTAGTTTTCCACAGCTATCCCCTAGATATGAGTTGCAACCCTCAGATGAAGGTTCCGTTACATGAACACGCCTGTGCACTAGCTAAGCTGGCTCGATGTGCAGGGCAACGTGGAGCTTTCTGGGCCTTTCATGATCTGGTGTACTCTCAGCAAGCGCAGCTTACGGTGGGGCAACCAGAAAAGTGGGCAAAGGCTGTGGGCCTTTCTTCCCATGAAATCACCGCTTGTCTTCAAGATCAAAGTGTTCTAGGTAAGATTCATGATGACATTCGTTTGGGAGACACAGTAGGAGTTCGCGGGACACCGAGCGTTTGGATCAACGGAAGAGAGTACCGTGGATCCAATCTAGATCAGTTTCGGCAAGCCATACAAGAGGTGCTGAAAACAAGTTCCCCCACAGCTTCTTTACCACCATGAAACTTACCTTTGAATCCAACTACCAAGAGCGCGTGCTTTTTGTGTGCTTTGCAGAACCTGTGGTTTTACAGACCCGAGAAGATGTGCTGCAGTGGAAAAACGAGTGGCTTTTGGCGCTCAAAACGTGGCACTCCCCTTACAAGGCATTGGTAGACTGTTCTAATTTGACCATCGCAACAGACTCTTTGCAGGCGGATTTAGCGCGGTTTTTTACCCTGCTGAAGGGCCTTTTTTTGCAAAAAATTGTGGGTATTGGGTTTGCGGCTGCCCAAGGCCATGGGTGGCTCCCCTTTCCGGTTCTCGCGGAGGAAGAAGAAGCGCGCGTACAGCTGGGCATTCGCGGACAGAGGGTGCGGTTATCAGAGGATTTTCGTTCGAGTATCCAATTTGATAACCATTTCCAGACGCACGCCATGGAGCTTCGTTTTCTCGACCCTGTCGTGATCGATTCTGCAGATAAAATCCAGGTGTTGAAGGATAAATTGCTCAACAATCTTCGCTTGTGGCATTCTCATTGGAATCTGCTTATCGATTGCCAGAACCTGCAGGTTGAGGCCGCACAAGAGGCGGCTTGGTTGCGAATGACACAGTTTTTTCAGGGATTCTTCCTAAAAGAAGTGGTGGGATATAACCAAAAACCCGGGCAAAAGCTCCCCTTTCGAGGGTTTCGGGCTCGCCATCGGGCGGCAGCTGTGCTAGAAAGCGAAGGCGCTTTTTCTGGAGCAGAGGCAAACTGTCAGTCGAGAAAAAAGACGTAAGTTGTGTTTTATTGGGAGAGTTATCGATGTTGCCTGTGGAAATTTATTGCCGCAATGAGAATGTTATTTTGCGTGCCCGTAATTCTGAAATTTTGATTCTACCTACCTACACACGGGTGTTGCGTACGTTGACGGAACCAAAAGCGTTCAGTGAGTACTTTTTGCAAGAGGCGTTGATCAATCGACCGGCGCGTAAACTCTTCGAAGCTTGGTTGCGTAAAGACAATACATTATGGCCTCGCTTGTTTCAAAACATCCAGGAGCATGTTTCTTTGCCGGAGGCAGATGCCTCTCAGGCGGCAACAGAGACCCTTGTTGCAGCCGATAGCGAGTCTGTGACAGGAGAAGAAAAAAAGAAAAAAACGGTTGCTGCTGGTGGTGCCAAAAAAGCCCCTGCAGTAAAAAAAGCGCAACCGCCTGTTTCTAAAATGGCCTCTAAAACCACCGCAAATTCTTCTACAAAAAAAACAGGAAGAAAGAAGGTGTAATGCACAGGGCGTTGCATGATTCACAAGTACTTGTTGCTGGGTAGATCCGTGAGTTTGTCTTTCACTCGGGTGGAAAATCCGGAGGAAAGACATGGCAGCATGGAATTGGTGTTGCGGCTCGATGTGTTCTGGCAAGTCTCGGAATCGGGGCAACAAGCCGATTTCTTATTGTCACAAGATGCCCCAGTTGTACATGTACAGAAGCTGTATCAGAAGATTTATGCTGAGGTATTTCCATATGCAGCAAATGAAAATGAGCGAGCTCTTCTGTAAAAACGGATGGTAGGCGGGTAATTACGTTGGGGATCGAGGCGCAAAATCCGTATCGTAGCTTTATTGTGCAAGCTTCTGCCGGTAGTGGCAAAACCTACCAACTGAGTCGTCGTTTTCTTTATTTGGTGGCTTCAGGCGCCGACCCATCTCATATCTTAACCTTAACTTTTACGGTAAAAGCTGCGAATGAAATGCGAGCGCGCATTTTGTCTGATGCTGCTGCACTTTGGACCCAGCCAGACTTTCAAGCAGAATTTTCGCATGCATTAGACTCTTTCTATGCCCCCCATCGAGGGCGTTTACCTCCACCGCGTAGTCCCATGGAAACCGCGCAAAAAATTCTAGCCTCTACCCAATTGCTAAAAATTTCCACCATTGATGCCATTTTCCACGAGTGGGTGCGCCGCTTTCCGTGGGAAGCGGGGTGTGGTACACAACATGATCCGCAGTTGCCGCATCCGTTTCGAATTGGCGAAATCCATGAAATGGAAGCCATTCATCGACAAGCCTGGCGTCAGCTCTTTCAACCGAAGTGGGCACCAAAAGAGTGCGGGACTCTCTTGCAGGAGTGGGTCTTACTTACAGGGCAGGGGCCGTTGCAACTTGAGCAACAACTTCTTGCTATGCATCGTCATCAGACGTTTTTGTGGGAAAGAAAGCAACGAGGAGAGGCACCTTTTCTTTCTCATCTGCAACACAGCCACCACGAGAGGAAAACTGAAGCCGAATTTTGCGCGTCTCTCTTGCCTGCAGTACGGGCACTTGCATGCCAAACGGGGCAACCGGATGTATATTTGGCTGCCCTAGAAAAAGGGACGCTGGATGCGATTTTGAGTAGTCGTATGATTACCCAGAGCGGAGGCGTCAGCGGTACCGTATTTCGAGGTAAGAAGCGGGAGTCTTTGCAAGACTCGATTCAGTACGTTGAGTCTCAGCTCCAATCTTTTTTAGATCGGAAAAAATATGAAACACTGGATGTAGTGAATCATATTTTACAACAATTTTACGAAGCCTGGCAGCGCTGCTGTCATCAGTTGAAATTGCAGCAGGGCTTATGTGAATTCTCCGATTTGACTCAAGCCTGCTATCGGATTCACCACAATGAAGAAGCAGCGGGTGCGACGTGGGTGATTCACAAATCGCTGCAGCATCTCCTAATGGATGAGTTTCAAGATACGAGCCATTTGCAATGGTCCATCTTTGAAAAACTGATGGAAGAGTTGCTGTCAGGTGCCAATGCCACAGAGGATCGTCCCGGTGTTTCTAGTGTGTTTGTGGTGGGAGATCGTAAACAATCCATTTATGGGTTTCGAGAAGCCGACCCCTATGTACTCACCTTAGCGCGAGAGAAGTTGCTGGCATTTGAACATGAAGAGCTATCTCTGGATGAAAGCTTTCGCTCTGTGGACTTGGTTTGTGAATATGTGAATCGGGTTTTTTCAGGAGAGTTGGACCCCCTCTGCCCGACGCATCGTAGTGCTGCCATTCCGCTTCCCATGCCCAATCAAGGGCGCATTGTATTGAGCGAGTTGTTTACCAAATCTGCGGAAAAAATTCAGTCTCCCTTGGAGCAAGAAGCGGAATTCGTTGCGGATCAGATCCAGCAAGCCCTCGAGCGACAAGATTTGGTCGTGAGCCGAAAATCGAGCCAGACAAGAGTCCTCACGCCCAATGATTGCTGTATTTTGTATCGAAATAGCACCCACGCTGCTGTTTTTGCAGAAGCGTTGCAGAAGCGGGGGATTGCTTTTCGGCGCGAAGAAAATCAAAACCTATTCTTGCGTACTGAAATCCAAGATATGGTCGCTTTGATACGGTTTTTGGTTGTACCCACAGACCGAATTGCGCTGCTTACTTTCTTGCGCAGTCCAATGGGGGGTGTTTCGGATCGGGAGGCGTTGTCGTTTCTTTCGGCTTCTGCTGATGCTACAGCCGCTTCTATGTTGTCCTGGTACCGTGGGGAAGATCCGGTGCGAGGCGAAATCTTGGGTAAGTTGCAAAAGCAGGCTTTCTTATTGCCTCCGCACCAAATGATTCGACAAGCCATTCAATCTTTCCAAGCAGAGAAGTCGTATCTGGCTCAGCTTTCATTTTCAGAGGCTCGGTTGGCTCTTCGGAATTTAGAAAAATTTTTAGAGCTGGCTTTTGAGCAAGAAAAGAAATGTGGTTCCTCGCTGGTTGGATTGCTACAGGAAATCGAAAAATGGCAAAAATATGGATATGTGCACAGTGCCAATGTGCAGTCGGAAGCTGTAACACTAATGACGATTCATAAGTCGAAGGGGTTGGAGTTTCCCTTGGTTTGTGTGGTGGAAACAGGTGAGTCTTGGTTTAAGGAAGATCGCTATTGGCTTAAGTTGAAGCATCCACAGCCGGGTCTTGCGTATGTAGGGCGAAAAGACCAGCAACCTCAAACTTGTCTTCAGTTTCAACATCGCTTGGAGATGCAAGCCGCCCAGCAGCGAGAGGAAGCGATTCGGTTGCTCTATGTTGCACTTACACGGGCGAGTCAATATTTGGTGATCAGTGCCCATGAACCTCATAGTCGTAGTGAGGGCTTTTATGGAGCCTTATTGCGTGCACTTCCTGTGGAGGTTCTTCGAGTTGGGTCTGCTCGTATATGGGAGGTCACGGATGTGAGGTGTGAAGTGCCTCCAGAGGCTCTGCCTGTTCCCATTACAACAGAATTTCCGTTATTTACCAGAAGAGCCGGAAGTACATTGCTTCCGGATGCGGTTCAGATGATACGCCCTGTGGCGGTCATGCGGAGAAAAACCCGGCGAGAGGATCTGCATCCGGAGCTACAGGCTCTTTATGGATCCTTTATTCATGGGGCATTACAACGAGCGGCCCTACGGCGAGAGTGGGATTTTGAGCGAAATTGGTTTCGATTGGTGCAGTTCACACCGCAGGGAAAGTCTCTCTCGTTGTCCTCATCCTCTTGGAAAGAAGTATTTTCTACAGCTTGTAGTGAAATTCGCCGAACCTGTGCGCATCCGGTTTGGCGTACGTTATTTCAAGGTGCACAGGAGGTTGTGCCAGAGATGGAGCTTTTGTCGCTTGAAGAGACAAAATGGATTCGCGCCAGGCTGGATGTCTTTATTGAACACCCAACTTTCTGTTGGGTTATCGAGTATAAAACTACCGGGGATCCAGATGTCGCAGCTCATGAAGCGCAGTTAAATTTATATCGTATAGCAGTGGCGCGGTATCGGCCGGAAAAATCGATTCGGTGTGGTGTCTGGTTTACCAATTCTTGCTCTTTTGTGGAGATTCCTGCTCATGCTGGTTCTTGAAAGTTTTCCTGTTGGTACTTTGGGGTGTAATTGTTCTTTGCTATATGACTCGGAGACACGAGAGGCATTGGTCATCGACCCTGGAAATGATGCGCTCTATCTACTGAAAAAAATCCAAAGTAAAAATTTACAAGTGCGCAAGCTCATCCATACCCATGCGCATTTTGATCATATTGGGCAATCCAACACCGTACGACGGGCAACAAAAGCCACGATGCATCTTCATAAAGGAGATCTTTTTTTATACGAAGCCTTGGCGCAACAAGGTCTATTGTTTGGTATTTCTGTTGATACAGAGATAGAGGATGTGGACGCTTGGATGGAGAATGAAGAACAAATCGGATTTTCTTCTCAAACACCTGGCATCTTGCAAGTACTCCATACACCAGGCCATACGCCGGGTTCTTGCAGTTTTTACTGCGATGCTTTGGAGCAGCCGGTCCTATTTTCTGGTGATACGTTGTTTGCCAATTCCATCGGTCGAACCGATTTACCCGGCGGGGATCAACAAGTATTGCTACGTTCCATTCAGCAGCGTATTTTGCCTCTGCCGGGAGAGACTACCTGCATTCCTGGGCATGGGCCGAATACCACCGTGTACAAAGAAAAAAAAACAAATCCTTTCTTACGAGGTTTCTTCTAGGGGCGTTTCGTCAGGAGCGGCTTCCTCCATCTCAAAGCCAACTGTCTGTAAATCTTTCCCTTCCGTGCTTTTCGCTACTTCTTGTAGTAAAGTTGGTAAGACAAAGGGCTCTGGGATGTAAGTTGGGTCTTTTTTGGAGATCCAATTTTCGACTTTCTTTCTCCAGTGTGCATGTTCTACTGCTTTAAGATCAAACGGATTAATTTCCCTGTCTTCTACAATACCCAAGGCGCGCATATAATAGACTTGCCACTCTTCTGCTGTGTCATATCCCGCTTGAGAGAGTGCATCAAAAAAATCATGGGGATGATGTAACAACAAGCTGCGAAATCCCCCTTCTTGTATTTGACGTCGATGTACTTCGCGAATAAATCCCTCCTTGTAAATCAGCTTGAGTGGGGAGCCTACATTTACGACGGGAGTTGCGATAAAACTCATAGCAGCTAAGATTCCTTCCATCGTATTGCGTGTTCGGTATTCTGCGCGAGAATGATCAAAATCTACCACATTGATCGGCTTACCTGGTCGGAAAACTTTGGTTTTTAATAAAGAATAAACTTTGATGCTTTTTTTTCCGTCTTTTCGCTCTTTTTTTCCGACAGCATAGAAGCTATTGGCAAGAGGAAATACTTCGATGCCTCTCTTTTTCAATGCTTTTAAACACTCTTGTTTTTTTTCTTGTGCGAATTTCCAAAAGTGATAGAAGACTTTTTCCTGGCCAGTGGCGTTTATAATTAAACTAGAAATCATGGTGCGACTGAGTAACAGGTAGGAGACCGCATCTTCTAATTCTTGTTGAGTGAGTTGTCCGTAGAAAGGAGAGCGGCTATTCCCTTCTAGGGCTTCTAATGCCAAGCTGATGGCCATTCCATGACGAATGAGATAGACTGCTTCAATTAGGTTAAATACGCGTTCCATGGTGAATACTGCCGCTTGCGGAGGGCCGTAAAAAGGGATGGCATTGATTGCACTTTTGAGTACCATGGAAGATACGGCATATTTCAAAGCCCATCGATAGGAAGAGTATTTTCCCATGATGTCGATAATTTTGACTGGGGGAGATGCCACCTCGATATTACCACCCTCATAGCAATATTCTCCTGATGGCAATCGTACCAATTTGGCCTCTTGTAGGGCGGAGATAATATCCTCTGTATCCTCTTCTGTTAGTTGGTTGGATACAACAAGTGGCAGCTTTCTTTTTACTTTCTTAAAGCTTTTACTGTTATGCATCATGGCTGCAACATCTATATCAGCTAGATAAATTACCTCCGGATCTGGTCCTGATGAATCTGGTTTTCGATCAGGCTTCCACTTCCAGTAACGATCTTTCCAAAATCCTTTTTTAAAAACAATGGTGGTTTTGGTGTTTTGAAGTTCGTCAATAAATTCTTCGAAAGTTTCTTCTACAATCGCCCCGGTTTTTTTATGGCTTCGACGTAACTCTCGTGCCATGTTCGAGAGACCTCGGCTTTCATATCCAAAGGCAAAAAGCCAACTTTTTTTCATAAATCCAGGTGATAAAAGACTGCGAAAGGTTTTGTCATAGACAGCCAGTGCTACTTCTTTTTCAGTATCTACCGGATGAGGGCCATAGCCCATTACATAGTTTCCGCCAGGTAAATCTCGCCACCGAGTGATGGCTTCAATTTGAGTTGGTGTTCTTGCTATTTCTTTCGGAGAGGGAACTTTTTTTGCAGCTTCTACCAATCCAGTTGTAAAAAACAAAAGAATCCAACAGAGGCTTTGTATGGGCTGCAGCATCTCTTGCTCCTCGGGGAAATGGGGTCGAAGTATATGAGAAAGATCTGATCTTGTCCTATCGTAATTCGAGGGAAAAGCAAAGAAAGCATTTTGTCTGGAATTTTGTTTATGGTAAAAGAGTGCTCCTTTTTGTTAGGAGACTCTATGCTCATTGCCTCCGCTGCCACATTTGAAATTGCACCATTGCGTGTAGATTTTTCACAAGATCCATTTGTATCTTTTTTTACATTTGGCATTGGGGCAATCGAAGCCGCTCGAAGAGAAGGTGCCTTTCTTTCTGCAGCAGAAGGAAAAGACGTTTGGCTTGTGGGCACCTGTGGAAGTTGGTCTGCTTTTTCTGGGGTATCGCTTATTACAACAGATCGACTAATTTGGTTGCCGATGTGTGAACGAGCGAAACTGGCTGAATCTATCGAAGGTGTCGAATCTTCCTACTCACTCATGCCAGGAAAAGCAGTTTCAGGATTACCTGTCTATACGTTGCTATGTGGTCCAACCATTTCAATCTCTGACTTTATCCATCCTCAGATTCAAAAAAAATTTCAAATCGAATCGGCACAACTGGCAGAAAATATCGAGCTCTATGTGTGTGCAAAAAATTTGTTATCTGTAGCTAAGAGTGTGCACGTTTTGCTTGCCATTACCAATCAAGTGGGGGCGGATGGTCGCAAACAGTGGAAAGAAAATTTTCAAGCAGCAGCTAAAATCACCTCCGCTTTTATTCGAGACCATATTCTATCCACGCGTACATAGAGGACCTCCTATGACTGTTGAACCCAAAATGGAAAAAACCCTGGGGCCTCTGTCTCTTTGGGGGCTTGGTGTTGGATATGTAATTAGTGGGATGTATTTTGGTTGGAATTTGGGGTTGGAACAAGGGGGGACATTGGGGCTGGCTGTGGCAACCTGTTGGGTGATCGCCATGTATGTCAGTTTCACATTGGGATATGCAGAACTGGCTTGTTTGTATCCGCGAGCAGGTGGATGTTTCATCTATGTGAAAAATGCCATGGGCCCCAAATGGGGGATGTTGGCAGGTTTGGCGCAATTTTTTGAATTTGTTTTTGCCCCCCCTGCAATTGCAGCTGCCATTGGCGCCTATCTCCATATATTTTTCCCTGGAATCTCGACATTGACCCTTGCCATTGGAACGTATTTTATTTTTACCGGGATCAATTGTTTGGGTGTGCGTCTGGCTGCAACCTTTGAACTTTGGATTACCGTGGTTGCTGTAATCGAGCTGGTGCTTTTTGCCTATGTTGCCCTGCCGCATTTTCAGATGAAAAATTTGGTTGCCAATGCTCTACCACATGGATGGGCTGGGGTTTTGCCGGCAATTCCCTTTGCAATCTGGTTTTTTCTTGCCATAGAAGGGATTGCCAATGTGGCAGAAGAAACAAAAAACCCTCAACGAAATATCATCCTGGGGTTTTCTTCTGCCATGGTTACGCTGGTGATTTTGTGTGGGCTAACTTTTGTCTCTGCGATTGGCGTCAAGGGGTGGGAGTGGATTGTCTTTGATGCTGCAGGCAATCCTTCAGACTCTCCTTTGCCTCTCGCCTTAAAAGCGATCATGGGGGAAAATGCTCTCTTTTATCATCTTCTGGTTATGATCGGGATTTTTGGGCTGGTAGCCTCGTTTCATGGGATTATTTTGGCCGCTGGTCGCGCTACCTTTGAATTGGGTCGCGAAGGGCTTGCGCCCGCGCGGATTGGGCGATTACATCCGAGAACCAAGACGCCGGTCTGGGCACTGCTTTTGAATATGTGTGTGGGGATTTGTGCCTTGGTAACAGGCAAGACCGCGCAAATTATCATTTTGGCTTGTTTTGGTGCAGTTACATTGTATCTCTTGTCGACGGTGGCATTGTGGCAGTTGCGCAGAAAAAAGCCGGCGCTCCATCGGCCTTTTCGCACACCTTTTTTCCCATATACTGCGATTGTCGCCTTGATCACCAGTAGTACTTCCCTGTGTTGTTTGGTGTATTACTATCCAAATTTGGCTTTGATCTATGGAGGGCTTCTTTGCGCTGGGGGCCTTGGTATGGGGTATATGGGGTCCCATTCGCGGATAAAAATTTGTTTTGATACAGAAAAAACTTGACTTTATTCTGTATCAGGCTATTCTGGGGGTTCCTTGACGCGGGGTGGAGAAGTCTGGTATCTCGTCGGGCTCATAACCCGAAGACCGTAGGTTCAAATCCTACCCCCGCTACCAAAACGCTGTTATAGTAGGCTCTTGAGAAGAAATTTTCAGGGGCTTTTTTGTTATGAATGTTGTTGTTAGAACTCGAAGACAGGTCAGCTGCCAGCTTTCCGTCATCCCCAGCGAACGAAGTGAGCGTCGGGGATCTCCTTAGAAATCAAAATCCCAGCACTTCAGTTTTCCCCTGTAAATGAGATGGAATTAGGTGAACGTATCTCTCTGTCATCTGTACTGTGGAATGCCCCAAAATCTTCTGTAGATCATAGATATTTCCCCCTCCCACCAAGAAATGCGAAGCGAAGGTATGTCGTAGATCGTGAAACCGAATCTTGGGCACTCTTGCAGCTACTGCTGTACGTTTGAACTCTCGATTGAAGTGATCCGGGTGGAAAAACGGTACCACGTATCCAGAACTCCCTGTGATGCGATACCAGTCTCGTAGGTGATGCGACAGCACTTTATAAAAGAGTCTGCCTACTTTTGCCAAGGCTCCCATTTGAGCTACACTTTTTTGGTTCTGTGAGATACTTTTTTATATTGGATACAAGATACCCAATATAAAAGGGTGCTTTTAGAGAAAGCCCGAGTTCCATATTGTTGGATTCTCGATCCTGAGAAAAGTTCGCTGCAGGTGTTTTCTTTATCTGGAACAGCACCTCATTATCAGACCTTGCATTGAAGTAGGGACCATCAGGATTGAGCCATTTCTCGATTTGGAAATTGATTTGAGATTGTTTTTCTACTTTCTTCCACTGGGAGTCACAGCACGATGAATACCGCAAGGATGCAAGCGTCAAAAATCGCCATTATTGGCGCAACGGGAAATGTGGGTCGTACAGTGGTGGAGATGTTGCTGGCCCGTAACTTGGCATCCCCTCAGCAGCTTTGCCTATACGCATCGTCCCGTTCCAAGGGGCAGTCTCTTACCCTTGGCGGGCATACTTTTCACGTAGAAGAAACCACATCATCGAGTTTTTCTGATACCCAACTATGTATTTTTACTACGGAGACCCCTGTCTCTCGGACGTGGATTCCAACAGCTTTGAAGGCTGGTGCCTATGTAGTGGATTCAAGTTCGCAGTATCGATTGGATCCAACTGTGCCTTTGATCATTCCTCCGGTGAATGTACAGTTGGTGCAACAAAAGCAAAAACTTTATGCTCATGCTAACTGCTTGGCCTCTCCCATCTCTACGATAGTAGCGCCTTTGCATCAAAAGTTTGGTGTTATACATATCGATGCAGTAACCTACCAATCCACAGCAGGTGCTGGAAAAGCGGCAATGGATGAATGTATAGCAGAGACAAAAGCTTGTTTCGGAGGTTCTTCCTATGAGCGCACGATTTTTCCTCGGCAGATTGCGTTTAATGTAATCCCACAAGTGGGCGATATTCGTCCTGACGGTATGACCTTCGAAGAATATAAAATTATAGAAGAAGTAAAAAAAGTTGTAGATCCATCGCTGAAAATTTCTGCGACCTCCGTGCGGGTCCCTGTATTAATTGGACATTCTATTGCGCTTCAATTGGAATTTTCTTGTGAGGTTGAGATAGAAAAGATTCTGGCTACCTTACGTGCTGCGCCGTCGGTAAAAATCAGTCCAAATCATTATTCAACCCCGGTCGAAGTCGTGGGGTCGGATGAGGTCTGGGTAGGGCGTCTGCGAAGGGATCTGTCTCGGGCTCGTAGTATACAGTTGTGGGTATGCTCAGATAACTTGCGTCGAGGTGCAGCTACCGATGCAGTGGAAATCGCAGAGGCTATATTGTCATTTTGATTTTTTGATGGGATCCACGTATTGGAGCAGCAATTTTCTGGGACCAAATTGTAATCCCAATTTGACCAGCAGGGTATAGGTCCCCATCATTTTTCGATCTAAAAACAACGCCTCTCGAGGCGGCGGTCGTAGGCGAAAGGCAAAAATTGCATCTTTTGCAAGTTTGGTTAATCGAGATATCAAATCGCTCTGATCCCATAGATAGGGTGTTTTGCCTGCATCACTTCCATCTATTGAGGGACTTTCATAGCCAGGTTCAAAGCCTTCTACTGCCGTCAGGCAGAGATCGCAAAAAAGTGCGAGTACAGTCTCAGAATCTTCGGGACGCAAAAAACCGAGTTCTGTGCCGGCTGCAATGACTTCCTGTACATCCGTATGTAAAGAACCTCGAACCAGACGCGAGAAGGGATCTATGTATCGAGCCGGGAATTTCCGAACCGCGCCGAAGTCCAATAGCACCCATTGATCTTGCCCCGCTTCATTCAATCGAATCCGAAAATTGCCAAAGTGGGGATCCGTTTGCACGGTTTTCCACACAAAAATTTCTCGAAACATGAGATCCATGGCCGATAGCGCCAGTCGATTTCTGCGTTCTTGAGATAGGGCTTGGATAGAAGGATCTTCCACATCGAGTCCTTCTTCATAGCTCATGGCAAGCACCCGAGGCCCTGAAAATTCTGGGTATACTTGGGGCACAATGAATCGAGGGTCGGAGGTCAACCACTTCCGATAGGTACAAATGGTTTGAAGCTCTCTTGCGTAGTCCACTTCGTAGTGAAGCAACATGCGAATCTCTTGAAAGAGCGCATCAAATCCGGCTCGACTTGGCAGGAGTTGGGAAAAGGAAAGAATTTTTTGTAGCGCTTTCAAATCGCTGTCGATGGCTTGATCCACACCAGGGTACTGTACTTTCAAGGCCAAGAGTGCCCCGTTTTTTTTCCATCTTGCTTTATAGACCTGCCCGAGGGAGGCGGCTCCAATGGGGGTTGTATCGATTTCAAGTTCTTGTAGTTTCTCTTCTCCCAATTGTTGTAGCAGCACGCGATGCATCTCACGCCAGACCACAGGCCGGCCTTTGGATTGCAGGCTTCGTAGGATTTCGTTTATTTCTGGAGGTAGAAAATGCTCTCCATATACGGATAGCAGTTGTCCCGCTTTCATGATGCTGCCTTTGAGTTGCCCAAGTTCTTCTACGAGTTGAAAAACTTGTTTACCCAGAAAGGTATCAAAGCGCTTTTTCCGATTTTCTTTGGAAGAGAAAAGGTCGCCGACTTTAAGTCCCATCAAGCTACTGCCGCTGGAGACCGTCAGTTGAAGAAGGGATAGACCTCGAGACAGGCCACTCGATTTGATTTTTTCTAGGGGATCGGAGGGGGGGGATTTTTTCATGATGCATGGCTCTGGATAAAATCTTGTATTTTTTGCTGGCTACTTTCTCCGTTGGCTTGGTCGATTTCGTCCAGCACCTCCTGAATTTTTGGCGTAAGCGTCGGAGAAATTTTTCCTGAAGCTTGTGCGGCTTGCACCAAGCTCCCTAGGATATTCACCGCATCTTCTGCGCTCAGCGTTTGTAACAAAGTCGGGTCAACCTGTCCATCAGCGGAGAAAAATTGGTTCAGCGTCATAGCGGCAAACGCTGTTAAATATACGGTAAGTTGGAACTGGGCACTTGCGCCATAGGATGTTTTCCCGCTGGTTCTTTCTACTTCAGGCATTTGTAAGAGAAGCGTTTTAGCTGCGTTCATCTTCGCCATCTTCTTTTGAAAGGCGCTGCGACTCTCTCCTTTGGGGGAGGGAAATAGATGAGTAAGGGTGGAAAATCCAGTGCCAGAAATTTTGGTGATATCTGCATCTAGGAGGATAAAACCGGCTTGTATTGCATAAACCGCGGCAAGACGAGGGTAACGAAAATACGACGTTGGTTCACTGTGAATCAGATTTTCTAAGAGGGTTTGCGCCAAGGAGAAATTTCCTTGCTTCATGGCCAACATGGATCTTTCATCCGGTGATTTTTCCGTGCAGTATGCCGTTTTTTGTTCCTCTTCTAATGTACCGGCACATTCTAGGCCCATTTTGGAGCATTGCAGGAGAAATAGCGAACTGAGTAGAACATATTTCTTCATAGGGTAATCCCTATGCTGAGAGAAATGCTGTAAATAGGGCGAGGATCAACCCCCGGGGCGTTTCCATATTCGCGGGTATAGGAATTGGCTGCCAACCGAAAGATCCACAGATCAATTTCCCCTCCATAGGAAATATGCCCTTGATAAAGCCCGACACCGAGGCCGATATAGCGGCGCAGTAGTAGTTTGGCCCCTGCATAGATTCTCTTAAAGGTGGGGTCGTGATACACATTGGTTAGATCGCGAACATCTACAGCCAGATGCAAGGCATCGAGCTCATTGTGGAAGGTAATCCCTGCACCTGCACTCATATATTGTGGAAGTGAGGCAGGGGTGGTGCTGCCTTGTAGCGCAACACCTCCAATGTTGGTGACCGTACTGGCAAGGCGAAAATCCACTGCGCTGCCTTGTAGGAAAAGCAAGCTACCTGCATCCAGTCCCATCCCTCGACCAAATCCACTGGGTCGCACCATGCTGGAGAATGTGTCAGAAAATTGTTGAACTGCTTGAGGATCGACCAATTCGAGGCTGGATCTGAAATCTTTTACCAAGACATATTTTGCGGATACGCCCAAGGAAAGAGGTAGCCCTTCTATATGGGCTGCCAGGCTGCCTATGCCCCCTGTATACGATTCTCCGTGAATTTGTACCGTAGGGGTACCGGCGCCTGTTTCTGGGTCTCCATATTTCCAAGCACGTACATCTGGCTCTTGTGTCGTGACTGCGGCAAAGCCTCCGTTGTTGGTGATCAGGCTCAGGGCTTGCGAGAGGCCGACATGTACAGGCGAGTCAAAGAGCGTATCAAGTAAGGCTTGGGTGCTTGGGGTATCTTTGGTGACATTGGTGCCATTTGCCATTTTTTGCGCGATGGCGATGGAGTCTTTTCCAGCCGATACTGTGGTCTTTTCCCCTGCCCACCGAAAAAGGGTCCCGCCATAGGGAAGCAAGGCAGGGTTTGAAATGAGAATACCCTCTTGGGTAGCCCATGTAAGGGATGCGCCTCCAGATGCGAGGTCAAAGGGATCCTCGTAGAACGGTTGATTGGTCTTGCCCCAGGCCAGAAGGGGGAGTAGTCCAAGGCCGATGTAGAAAAAAGACAATCGCACACCACCCCCGCGTATAAGCATCATCCCCCTATCGGCATCAAAGTGCTTGAACTACCAGGCAAAAAACACCGGATGCTTTCCGCTCGCCAGTAGCAAGGATCCCCGGTACAATTCCCCCCTCTTTTGTACGGAGTTCCCTCTTATGATCCTCGTTATAGAAAAACTGATTTTTCCGGGAAAAAGCCTGGCGCGATGCGAAGATGGGCGTGTGGTCTTCTGGGAAGGCGGCTTGCCTGGAGATCGCTGTGAAGTCGAAATTCAAAAGGACAAAGGTCGGTTTTTAGAAGCTACCTTGATGCGCATTCTCGAGCCATCTCCCTTGCGACAGTCTTCTCCTTGTGAATATTCTGCTACCTGTGGCGGGTGCCAGTGGCTTGAGGCTCCCTATGCCCACCAAACTGCGTGGAAAAAAGCGTTTGTAGAAGACTCGCTGCAGCGGATTGGGAAAATCGCAGCATTGCCTCCCGTGGAGTTTCTGCCAAGTGGCGCTTTGCTTGGATATCGCAATCGGATTTTGCTGCGAGGGCATGTAGGGGCGACGGGACAGATCCAAGTCGGATTTTTTGCTTCTGCCTCTCACAACTTGGTGCCGATTTCTCGGTGTCAAGTGGCAAGTACCCCGATTAATGAGGTCGTTCTCGCTTTATCGAAGATGCAATTGCCGGATGGGAACAAAAAATTTCGCTGTCAGATTCAAGAAATTGCGGGAGAGAAGGCCGAGCCCACCGTGCTGGTTTTACTAGAGCCCATTGAGAAACCCTATACCTGGGTTGAACCATTGCGGGCCCAGTTGGCAGCACATCCCAGAGTGGCGTGGGTTGGCATGCAAGGGGAGAAGCCGCCTTTCTTTGTTTTTGAGAAAGGAGATAAAGCGACGACCTTCACGTTGCCGGGGATTTTCCAGCAGATTACCACAGCGCAAAATCAGATCGTACGGGCGCGTATTGCCGAGCATGTGCAAAGCAAAAAACCTCGCTCGTTGCTGGATCTATATTGCGGAGCGGGTAATTTCTCCCTGCAGTTTGCTGAGATGGGAATCGAGGTCACAGGGGTAGAGTTCAGTGCAGACTCCATTCGAGCAGCCCAGCATACCGCTGCGACCCATGGTTGGCGGCAGATGACCTATGTAGCCCAGGATGCAGAGCGGTATCTACGAGAACAAAAAGTGGCGCGTTTTGATTATCTATTGGTGGACCCGCCTCGCAGTGGGATGAAAGAGCTGGTGCCACACTTGCTCCGCCTTCGAATCCCTTCCATTGCCTATGTCAGTTGTAACCCGACTACCTTGGCGCGAGATTTGGGACAACTGCTCGAACTCTATGAAATTGCTTCTGTTACAGCCTTTGATTTCTTCCCACATACTTATCATGTGGAAACGCTGGTGTTTTTGTCTTTGCGAGTGATTTTATAATCATCTGTTTTTACGGGGAAAAGCGGGAAACCATACACATGTTTGACTTCTCAGCCAACATGTTCTACACGTTATGCCCAGCGCTCCGTACATATGATCAGATAGAATATAAAAATAAAGAGGTTCAGCATGAAAGCTCCCACCCTAACGAAAGAAAAAGTGGCCGACGACATACAGGTACACCTCGATTGTTCGTTGCGCGAAGCCAAGGAACTATTGGAAACCGTCCTAGAAGAGATGAAGGTAGAGCTAGAAAACGGAGAGTCTGTCAAGATTTCTGGGTTTGGAAAATGGATGGTGAAGAGCAAACGAGCGCGTCCAGGCCGTAACCCACATACCGGACAAAAAATTGAGATCACAGCACGTAAGGTGGTGGTATTTCACCCGTCAGAACGATTTCGTGCGGTGATGAACGGGGAGGAGCTGGTAGAAGAAGCGGTATAATTTGGGTGGAGGTGCGCATGCCACAAATTCAACTGCCTCGAGGTTCCTTGTTTTATGAAGAGAAGGGAAAGGGCCCCCCTCTCTTATTGTTGCCTGGGTTGGCCCGAAACCTGCGCCATTGGTATGGGCTTGATGCCCTTTTGGCGCAGCATTTTCGGGTGATTACCCTCGATTTTCTCGGTACGGGTCTTTCCAAGGGGAAAGGCGCTACCTCTGTGCCAGAGTTGGCGGAAGAGGCTTTTTCCCTCCTGCAGTCCTTGCATATCAAAAAAATACATTTACTTGGATTGTCCTTGGGCGGCATGGTTGCGCTGTGTTTAAGTGCGCACTATCCCCATATGGTGGAGAGTCAGTTCATCTTGAATAGCTCGATTGGTGGGTTGGGACAAAGGCGACTCGAGCCAGATGCTTGGGTAGCCATGCTGAAGAGTGCGGTATGGAAGAAGCAATGGCTGGATAAGATTTTGCCTGTATCTGTAGGCTCTCGTGTATCTACTGCTCGCAGGCAGGACATTCAACGCGAGTGGAAAGAGTTGGAGCGGCAAGTGGGGGCGCTATCCTCCTGGGTGATTTTTCGGCACTTCTATGCTGCTACCCAGTTTCAAGCATCAAAAGAGATGCAAACCCTATCGATCCCCAGTCATATTCTCTATGGAACCGAAGATCGGTTTGTCTCTCCCAAGAACTCGCTGCAGCTGGGACAGCTGTTGCCCAATAGTCGAATCATAGCCATCGATGGAGGGGGACATGAACTGCCTGTAGAGGATCCGCAAGAGTTGGCGAATATTGTGATACAATCCATGAAATAACCCCATTTTATGAGGGGGCATTGTGGGTGTATCACTTCGAGTTGGATGGACCACTCTTTTCTTTTCTTTTGTCGCCCTGGCTGCCTGGTATAGCTGTGGATTTTTTCATCTGGATGAACATTGTCAAATTATTGATTTCTTTGCGTATAAAAAGGGCTTTATCCCAAGTTCTACTCTCAAATGGGAGTACCGGGATGAGATTCGCCCCTGGTTGCAGCCCTTTCTATACTGGCTCTCCAGTTTTCCCATAGAAGCAATTTTTGGCGTAATCACACCTGCTGACTACATCCGAAGCTTTCGTTTTCTTACGGGTTTTCTAGGGGGGTGTGCCTACATTTTCTTGTGTTACCAATTCATTCGGTTGCGCACTGCCACAAAAACTTCCTCTCTTGTTTTTTTATTGGTGGCGTTTTCTTTTGGCTTATTACCTCGTTTTCTCGTGCGGACTTCCTCCGATAATCTTGCCGCAATTGGATGCATGTCGCTGGTGGGTGCCTATTGGGCAACCTCTGCGCGAGATCGTATACGACTGTGGCCCTATGTTTTATATGGAATTTTGTGCGGGTTTTCTTTTGTCGTGCGTTTTCAGTCAGGAATTTGGGTTGCGGGATTTGTTGCATGGCTTTGGATGTTTCAAGAGAAACGAAACCTGCTGTCACCTCGTTTGTGGACTTGCATTGCGAGTGCACTTGTAGCAACAGGGATTTTTTTGCTCAGTGATCGATGGGGATATGGGGAGTGGGTGTTCACCCCTTGGCGCTATTTTGCTACCAACTTGCTGCATGGAAAAGCTTCTAGTTTTGGTGTGAGCCCGATGTGGGGCTATGCGAAGTTATTTGTAGAGAATTTCTACCCGCTTGGTTGGATTGTTCTCGCTACCATCTTGGCATTTTTTGTATGGAAACCCTCGCATTTATTGACCTGGATGTTTGTGCCTTTTGTTGTGATTCACTCGGTGATTCCGCATAAGGAGTTGCGATTTGTGCTATTTCCTCTGTTGTATTTTTTCCCCATTTTTTTGTTTGAGCTAAGTGAGGCATGGTCTTCTTGGGTGAAGGTATTGGCGCGGGCAAAAATACTGCACATCATGGGACTCTTTTGGGTAGGTGTTAATATTTACTATTTGATGGGCAGTGTTTTCTTCCCCATTGGGCCAAGTGATATGTATTTGTTGCAGGAGTTGCAACGATTTCGTGGAAGCGGGCCGCTTACGGTCTACACCTTGGCTCCGAGCCGATATGGTATTTATACGCTGCCACTGTTGGATGCAAATATCAAAAGGCTGCGGATCTTTAATCTAGCGTATTTGCCCCCCTCTCGTCCGGATATTTTTGTTTTACGAAATAAATATACGATAGAAACGGACACCCTTGATCGAAAACTAGCAAGTCAAGGGTGCATGATATTGACAGATCGATATCGATCTACCCCGCTTCCTTTTATTTGGCTGGCTGAGAATATAGATTGGGTTCGGAAATATACGGAAGGTGGATTGAACCGTACGCTGTACCATTGCGGAGAGAAGGGATCTGGAGAGAATATCGCATCTCCTCTGGGATCTTCTACCAGATCAATGCAGTAAAACCTGTTGTCGCATTTAGTGGGGGAAATATGTGCAATTCATATGTAGGCCAGAAGGTGTGGTTCGGTCTTTCACTTTTGTTTCTAGCTAATTGCGGCAGGGAATCCAAATCGGCACCAACAGCTGCAGATGCAATAAAGGCAAAGCCTGCTACTGCAGCTACAGCAACCTCTACGGTAGAGGTTGCAACTCAAACAACAACGACCGTGACAACAACAGTACCTGTGGATACCATAGCTCCTGCTTTATCCTCCAGTGGAGTACTCGTTTCTGCTGTGTCTACCACAGGCGTCACCCTGACGTGGATAGCGGCTACAGATACTGTAACGCCTGATTCAGATCTTGTGTATCTTGTGTACAAATCTACTTCAAGCCTGACGACACAAGCAGATTGGCAAGGTGCTTCAAAAGCCTCGCAGGTAGGAGCTCCGACAACCGCTCTTACGACGGTGGATATACAGAGCTTGGATCCCAACACCACATATTACTTCATGGTGATGGTCTCAGATCAAGCAGGCAATATCACCCTGTATGATGTGGCGACTGCGGCCACAGCCATCCTAGATCTAACCCCTCCAGTACCGGGAAACAGTGGGATCTTGGCTTTTAGCAGTACGACCACTACGGGGTTTACCGTAACTTGGACGGCAGCTGCAGATGAGGTAACATCGGCAGCCAACTTGGCATACGAAGTGTTCGCTTCTACCACCCAGAGTGAGGTTGCAACGCTGTCTGCTATTGATGCTGCCAATCTGTCTACTCAAGGTTCTGTGCCGGCTGGAGGTGCTTCACTTGCCGTGGTCGGTCTTACGCCCAATATCACCTATTATGTGAACGTAGTGGTTTCTGATGCGGCAGGAAACAGAGGCGTGTATACAAAGGCTGCTAATACGACTCTTCAAACTCCAGATACAACCGCTCCTGTTGTAGATCCAATTTTAGCTGGGATTTTGTTTTCTTCTGTGGGTACAACAAGCGTGACGGTAAGAGGGAGGCTGAGTGCTGTAACCGATGACCGTACAATTCAAGCGAATTTGCAGTTCCAACTGTACTCCTCTACTTCGAACAATATTGATACAGTGGCACATACCCTCGCCAATGGTACGCCTGTGGGAAGTGTAACGACCAACGGCATCGAACTAGCTGTTGCTGATCTTGCGCCGAATACCACGTACTATTTTAATGTGCTGGTACAGGATCAAGCTGGAAACCAAAGTGCCTATACGATGACCTCTCAGGCTACCTCTGGCTTGATGTATATGTTTGCCCAAGGAAGTACTCGCACTGGGGATTTGAGAAATGGAACGGCAAATGGACGTTTAGGTGCAGATGCCTTTTGTGCTACAAAAAAAGCGGCAAGCTACTCTTCCTTGCACTGTAACTATACGCACGCATTTTTGAGTGTGACCAACTCCGATTATATCGGCAATTTTCCTACACAGTATGGAACAGGAAATGGGAAGTTCCCTACTTCAATCCCAATTGCCAATACCAGTGATGTATCTATTGCCGCAAATTGGTCCGATCTCATTTCCAGTACAGTGGGCCCTTGTTCGACTGGTTCTTTTTGTAATGGAGGGGGAGTGGTGGGATTGCAAACTATACTAGGTGGTAGCACAACGGTTTTTTGGACGGGGACCCTCTCAGGAGGTGCTTTCGCTTCTGCTTACAACTGTACAGGTTGGACCGGGAGTGCATCTGGACAAGGAGGATATTACGATAGCACAAGCGAGGATGAGGAGAGTGGCGGCAGAACCCCCCCGGTGCCATCTCGTTTTTTAGCGGGATTTGCAGGAGCATCTTGCACTGGAATGAGTGCAGACCTTCTCTGTCTTTGTTGGTAGGGCTTTATGGATATCATTGTAGACAAACAGTTTCACAGCCACAACAAGATCCCAATCCCCAGTGCCACTCGATAGACCATGAAGGGAAACAAGCTATAGCGTTTCAGCATGGCAAGTAAGAAGTGGATGCTTGCCAGTCCCACGATAAAAGATGCGAGTACACCAACCTGAAAATGCGAATCTGTGAGAGCCTGCCCTACGCCTTTGATATGCAGCAGCACAGCGGCCACCATGGGGGGTGTGCCCAGTAAAAAAGAAAAGCGTGCTGCACTGTCTTTCGAAAATCCCAAAAAGCGCCCGGCTGTGAGCGTGGATCCGCTGCGGGAGACCCCGGGGATCAACGCACAACATTGGGCGATGCCGATCCATAGTCCTTGGCGAATGTTCAAGCCTTGTTCCAAGGTTTTGTGCGCAGGGTAGTGGCGATCTACAGCCCACATGAGGATCCCCACTAGGATGAGAGGGATGGCAATGTGATGGGGGTTGTGAAAGACCGCCTCGATCTGCTTGTCAAACAAGAGTCCCAAAATCCCAGCGGGAATCGACCCGATGACAAGGGCAGGAAATAAGGTGTCGGCTTCAAAAGAGGGGGTCTTGTGTCGAAACTTGGCGATCAGCGCCATCAGCATTCTCCACCAGTCGGAGAAGAAATAGAGCGACACTGCGAGTAGGGTCCCCAAATGAAGCGCGATATTCATATGCAGGGAAAGGGATTTTCCCTCGAGCAGATGATCGAAGAGCAGGAGATGTCCGGAGCTGGAAATGGGCAAAAATTCCGCAATACCTTGCACGATACCAAGCAAAATGGCGACAGAGAGGTCCATGAGGCGGCCTTATGTTTTGGGAGGCAACAAATCTGCGCGATATTTGCGGGTCATCGCTTCGCTTTGTTCTTTTCTCCACGTATCGATAGCAGCATGATCCCCTGAGCGTAGCACAGGGGGTACTTCGAGGCCCGCAAAAATTTCAGGGCGTGTATAGAGAGGATGCTCAAGGCCGTAGTTCATGCCGCTGGCAAAAGAATCTTGCGTAGCGCTATCTGCATGGCCGAGGACCCCGGGATATCCGCGAACCAAGGAATCGAGGATAGCAAGCGCAGGAATTTCTCCGCCGGACAGCACAAAATCCCCGAGGGAGATTTGGGTCTCTACGTAGAGGTCAAGGAACCGCTGATCCATGCCAGCAAATCTGCCGCATAGGAGGATGAGATCTCGGCCTTCTGTTTGAAGCTGAGTCGCGCAAGGCTGGGTCCAGTGGGTGCCACCAGGGCTAAATGCGATGATGTGGGCGTTGGGTGTGCGGTGTGCTTCTACTGCGTTCGCAAGTGGCTCCGGTCGCAGCACCATGCCATCTCCACCGCCGTAGGGGCGATCGTCCACAGAGCCGTGTCGATCGATGGCAAAGTCTCGGAGTTGCACGAAGCGTAGATCGATAGCGCCTAGTTGAACCGCGCGTCGTACGACGCCAAACTGCCCGTAAGCCTCGAATACATGGGGGTGCAGGGTGATTACGGTGATTCGTTGCATGAAGGTGTCTTCGTAGAGGCGCGATCCCATAGGTCTTCCAGGATCTCCGCTTCTACCGTCAAGTGAACCTGCTTCGAAGTTTTGGCTTGGGCTGCATCCAAACGGAAGTAGCTTTCCACAAAGGGAACTTCGAGCCAATCGCCAGCGGGGGACTCAATCTGGGCATTGGGCGTGGCCCCATGGTTTACGATATCTCGTACTACTCCGAGGGAAACACCTGCTGCATCAAACACCGTACAACCGGTCCAGGGCGCATTGGGATCAGCGAAGAAACGAGCATGCATCCAAAGGGACGTGCCGGCATGGGCTTCTACTGCCGTGCGATCAGACAATTCGCGCACGTGGAGAACATCTCGTCCTTGCAGGATCTGATGGCGCAAGATGGTTACCGCGCGACCCTCTTTTGGGGAGGCCCCCAAGTGAGCGGGATATTCATCGGCTGGTTTCAAGCACAGCAATGCGCGCCGGCCCGTAAGGGAAAAATCCCCGTGAACCCCATGAGGACGGCCAATGCCGCCAATACAGGTCATATCTGATGAAGATGATGGGGTATACACAGGGGACTTCAAAATTAGACAGAAGCAGAGGTGCGAGTAAGGGAGATCTTCTGTACTTTTACCAAGCTTTTTACGGCATCGGAAAGTTGAGCGCCCTTGCTGTACCAGTATTGAACGCGGTCGGCATTCACTTCCACTACGGATGGATGACGCGTAGGATCGTAGTGACCCAATTTTTCGATAAAACGGCCATCTCGTGCATTACGGCTGTCGGTGGCAACCAAATGGTAGAATGGGCGATGAGTGGAGCCTTTGCGTTGTAGGCGGATGCTTACGGCCATGGTGTAGGTTTCCCCTTTCTCAAATAGGTACAAGATCACTTACATAATAATGAAAGAAAGAAGGTTCTGCGATGCAGCAAAACACATTCTACTATTCCCGAAAAGAGGGGCAGTGTAGCATAGAAAATTCCGCAGTGCGAGATCTTTCCAATTGTATGGGGGGGAATAGGGTGGGTAGGCGAATGGTGGCGAATTTTGTTTGTTGTATCAGTCTGTTGCTGGCGAGTGTGCCTCTGCGGGCCGAGAATGTGGTGGTAACGGGGCAGGTAGGGAGTACTTCGATCAGTGTGACGGTGAGCGTGTCCAATGTGGATCCGACAAAGGTGAAAAATCCAAGTGATTCAGTCTCATTGCTGAATATGTTGGAGATTGCATTGGGAAATGTATCCGGGGGCGGATCCGGAGCGCAGGCGGATGTGAATCCTGTCTTGCATACGCCGAACCAACCCATCTCAGGTCGAAATAAGTACTTTTATTGGGATGATAGTAGCGATGTAAGCTATACCACCAACGATGATGCCACCTACAACTTGTCCTATACAGCCACCATTGTTCCCAATACGGATAATGGGGGGGATATCGCGAAAGTACAGGATACCGGTGTCAAGACAGTAACGGTACGCGTGCAGTTTGCGGGGAGTTCCAACTGGGTAACCCAAACATTATCTGTGCTCTATGCGAAGCCTAAGGCAGCCACGACCTGCTCACAACCAATTGGGATTCATAAAGGAATCCTGTTGACCTGTCCTACAACGGTAGCGCCCGTAACGGGGACAGATGGCAATACGCAAGCGGTAAGCAATTACGCCATGCTTGTGGTAGACCCAGCCTTTACCGGTACGTTGGATGGAAAACTCGTGGATAATACAGCCGGTAACGATACCGCAACCACCTGTACAGTGAATGTCAATGCGGATACGCCAAACTGTGTTACCTGCTTAGGGGCTGGGGATGCATACCTGCTGACAGCGCAAAACCAAGCCCTGGTAAAAGCTAAGTCCTTCACGATAGCAAGCGGTATGGCGAGTTTTACTGGGTTGGACTTAGATAAAACGTATACCGTGATCTACCAGTTTGAGAACTCCACCGTGCCACAGTGTAAGCAGGTAACGCCTATGGAAAACTTCTTGGTATCTGATGTGCAAAATTCCGATGATCTCCCAAAAGCCGGAGACCCTCGTTGTTTTGTGGTGTCTGCCACGCACGGAAAATATAGCTCTGTAGCAGATACCTATCGATGGGGCCGGGATCACCTCTTAAAACCCTTTCGGTTGGGCCGGTTGTTTGTGCATTGGTACTATCGGACCAGTGAACCGTTTGCCAATTATGTTAGCACGGCACCCGTATTGCGCAGTATGCTATACGTTGCGTTATTGGTACCTGCTGGTGGGATTTTTCTCTTGAAGAATGTTATGGGGCTTTCTGCGGTAGAACTATCGATTTTATTATTGCTACTGGGCAGCGCTGGCTGGTTGTGTTTGAAGCAGAGAAAGAGGCGCTTGTGAGTTTGTTGCAATATTCCATGTTTCAAGATGTTTTTTTCCCCACAGGGGAGAGTGATGGAGAGGGAAAAGCCGGTGGCGGGGATCTCCAGTTGCAGAAGTTGGTGCGCTATGCGCCGACGTTGACCACGGACATTCGCAGTACGCTGCTGGTCTTCTTTGACTTGGAAACCACCGGGTTGGATGATGCTCTCGATGAGATTGTGGAAATTGGGGCCCAAAAGTATCTCGGGGGGGAGCTGGTTGGCGAGTGGTCAACCTTAGTGTGTCCCAAGCAAGTAATCTCTGCTCAAGCCTCTAAAATCAGCGGTATTACCCAAGAGATGCTGCATGGGCAGCCGTCCATTGAAACGGTGCTTCCGCAGTTTTTGCAATGGATGCAGGGCGGTATTTTGGTGGCGCATAATGCGACCTTTGATATTGGGTTCGTTCGAGAGGCGGGGTTGCGGTTGGGTATGGGTATAGAATGGCCTGTTTTGTGTACCCTGAAGATGGCGCGCAGTCTTTTGCCGGCCTTGGAGCGTAAGAACTTGGATACCTTGGCTCAGTATTATGGGCTGCAGTTCGAGGCGCGCCACAGGTCCATCGGTGACGTAAAGGTGACAGCAGAGGTCTTTCATCGCCTACTGGAAAAAGAAGCGGAGGATCTTGAAACCTGGCAGGATTTTCAAGAATACCGGGTGTTGTAGTTTTTCTGTTTTCTTTTTCTGCTCTTTTTTTGGAACCAGCTGCGCAGTTTCCAAACCTCCTTGCCGGAAAATGGATAGATAGGAAAGTTTGGAAAAAAATCCTAGGAGGAGACGCGGTCGGCGCTCAGACAGAATCTTCCCACCTCTCAAAATCGCAGATCAAGCTCACGTCATGGACACCCAATTCGTGGCTGCGATTTGTGACCCGTTGGGCCCCTTCTGTCTGGCTGCCCGCGTCTCATGCTCGGATTTATTCCCAAGCTCTCGTATTCTTCTCCTTTTTGCAGGGAAGACGCGGGTAAGACAAAAAATCGGAGATAAGACCAAGGGCAGCAGATCGGGGGGCCCCGACGGGTCACAAATCACAAGCAAGAATAGTGGGGCCTGGACGAAAACTCTGCCTGCGATTTTGAGAGGTGGGAGGATCCGATCGTCGCGCCGGCCTTGGTCTTATCTCCGATTTTTTGTCTTACCCAACTCTCCAAGCTCCTAGCAAGGAGGTTTGGAAACTGCGCAGCTGGTTCCGAAGAAAAAGAGAAAACACCCCTTCAACAAAAAACAAGACTTGAAAAACCCTGTAGTTTGGATACTCTACCTTTTCCAGCTCATGAAGACCGGGATTTATCGAAAATCCGTTGCCATCAGCCAGGTGTTGTGGAATAATCGCCCACTACGTAACCAACGATGACGGTATGTATCATCACGTAATTTTTAGGAGATATCGAATGTTGCTCAAGAAAAAATCCGCGTCTGTCCTTTGCTCCCTAACATTGGGCTTTGGTCTATTGTTCACCGGTTGTTCTGGTGACGATAACCAAGTAAAAGAGCCAGTAACGACTGCTGTTACAACGCCTTCTGATGCACACAACATGCAAGAGCCGGCTGAAGTGGTACACTTCGGTTTCGATTTGTCTCAGATCAATGCAGCTGCAGAAGCCCAAGTACAAAAAGTGGCAGAATACCTTCGCGCGAAGCCAGGTACACATGTACAAATTGAAGGCCACTGCGATGAAAGAGGTACTGTTGAGTACAACCTCGCATTGGGTAACCGCAGAGCGACCGCTGTTCGCGACTACTTGGTTAATCTTGGTGTAGATGCTGGCACAGTAAGCACCATCAGCTACGGCAAAGAAAAAATGGCTAATACAGCTCACAACGAAGAAGCTCACGCGGAAAACCGTCGCGCTGAATTCAAGTTCACCAGCAAGTAAGGTCTGTCGAGTTTCTTTCGACCTTTCAGATCGATTCTCGCGAGAAACCCCGGGTATGCAAAATAGCATCCCGGGGTTTTCTTTTGGAGGCGATTGGTTCTAAGCCGCAACGTGAGAATCATGTCTATCTGCTTTACTCCCATGTGTTTTTTGCTTATGTATGGCAAGGGCATTGACCTGCTGGCATAATATACCTATCGCCGATGAAGAAGTCTTTTCAAGTTGATTGGTTGTATACATGAAATGAGATGATGATATGGCGTGTTCAAGGGAGTTACAGTGAGTGTAGTAGAAGCGATCTTAGTTATCGCCGTTGGTACGTTGTTGACGATCTTGTTCGCGGGATTTTTTCTTCACAAGAAAAAAGTGCTGATGACCTTTGAAAAGGCGCAGAGTGAATCCAAGAAAATTTTGGAAGAGTCTCGCCGCGAAGCCGATGGGATTATCAAATCTGCCATCAAAGAGGCAAAAGAAGAATCCAAACAACGTAAAAAACAGTTCGAGGAGGAAGCGCGAGAACGTAAGGCGGAGTCCTCCAAAGTAGAGCGAAAAATTCAACAGCGCGAGCAGTCCATCGATAGCAAGATTACCTTGTTGGACCAGCGCGAAGAAAAAATGAAAAAACGAGAGACCAAGTTGGCTCTCGATGAAAAGCATAAAACTCGTCTCATCGCAGAGTATGAGCTATCCCTCGAAAAACATCAAAAGGCCCTCGAAAAAGTGGCCAGTATGTCAGCGGAAGAAGCGCGCAAAGAGCTCGTGGCTTCGCTAGAGGAAGAGGCCCGCAAAGAAGCGCAGCACTCGATTCGCAAAATCGAAGAGGAAGCGCGCAAAGAAGCCAACCATCGGGCACGGCACATTGTGAGTCTTTCTGTGCAGCGTCTTGCCAATGAATATGTGAATGAAGCTACAGTGAGTGTCGTCACCTTACCCAATGAGGAAATGAAAGGGCGCATTATCGGCCGCGAGGGTCGCAATATTCGCGCCTTGGAACAGGCCACTGGGGTCGATTTGATTATAGATGATACGCCGGAGGCGGTGATCCTCTCTTGCTTTAATCCGTACCGCAGAGAGATAGCAAAGAAAACCATGGAGCGGCTGATCTCCGATGGTCGGATTCATCCTGCAAGAATTGAAGAGACGGTACAACGGGTCACCCAAGAGTTTGATACGATCATCAAGGAGTATGGAGAGCAAGCCTCTTTTGATACCGGTGTAGTTGATCTCCATCCTGCGATTGTGTCCCTATTGGGAAAATTGCGCTATCGCAGCACCGGTGTGCATTCCGTATTGCAGCATGCTGTTGAGACCGCACAAATCTGCGGTATGATCGCGGCAGAGTTGGGGGAAAATCCGAAAAAGGCAAAGCGAGCTGGCTTGTTGCATGATATCGGTAAAGCCTTGGATCACGAGGTAGAAGGGAACCACGCGGATTTGGGTGCTGACTTGTGTGCAAAGTATGGGGAGCAAGAGGACATCGTGGATGCCATTCGCTTGCATCATGCGGATGATCTTACCAATGCCTCTTCCTTGGCCGTGATTTTGGGGGCAGCAAATTCGCTGTCAGAAAATCGTCCTGGGGCACGTAAAGAGCTCATGAAGAATTACATTCAACGTCTCACTGATATGGAAGAGATAGCCAAATCCTTTCCGGGTATTGATCAGGCCTATGTTTTGCAGGCTGGTCGAGAAGTGCGCGCCTTGGTTTCTAAGGAGGGTATCACCGATGAGGACGTTCGGGATTTGGCCAACCAAATTGCAACCAAACTGCGCAAAAATTTGACCTTCCCTGGGCAAGTGAGAGTGACGGTACTACGAGAAAGCAAGTACACGGATTATGCAACCTAAAGGAGAATCTACGGTCAGGATCCTCGCCATTGGCGATATTATGGGGCGAGCCGGGCGGGAGTGCTTGGAGATCGGGCTGCAAGAGGCCAAAAACCAATTTATGCCAGATATCATCATCGCCAATGGAGAAAATGCCTCGGGCGGTTTTGGTATCACAGAAAAAGTCTTGCAGCAGTTTCTGCAAGACAGTGGGATCCATGTGATCACCACGGGTAATCATTGGGCCGACAAGAAGGAAATATACACCTATAAGTCGAAATATCGCGAGTTGCTTGTCCCTGCAAATATGTATAACGTTGAGGAAACGCGCGAGGGATTTGTCGTCAAAGAGTCCTCCTCCGGGTGTCGATATGCGGTGATTAATCTATTGGGTCGCGTATTTATGAAGGGAGAGAATCGGTGTCCTTTTTTGACTCTGGATCGGGTGTTGCAGCAGATTCCGCCTGCAGTGAAGGTGCGCGTTGTAGACTTCCATGCAGAGACCTCGAGTGAGAAGCAGGCATTGGCCCAATACGCCGTAGGCCGCGTTTCTCTCTTCTATGGCACGCACACCCATTGTCCTACAGCCGATGAGCGAATTTTTGCGGAGAAGACCGGGTTTGTCACAGATCTTGGCATGACAGGCGCCTACGACTCGGTGATTGGAATTGAAACTGAGCACTCGTTGCGCCGGTTTTTGGATCAACCTTCGAAGAAATTTGAGCCTTCGAAGAAAGATCCCTGGTTTTGTTTTCTGGTAGCGGATGTGGATCAAGCAACGGGGCACTGCCGACATGTCGCTCGCTTTCGTTGGAAGATGTCAGATATGAATCAAGTGGGAGACAGTACAACATGAGAAAATATGGACGACTCACGACGGCTCTTGTGGCTGGGTGGCTTTCTAGCACCGGTTGGGCTTTTTTTCTGGATGGAAAAGGGTTCTATGGGGCGCGTGGCGAGCTTCGCACCAATCCCGGGGCTTCGTCTGAGCGAGGTACGTATCGCGCCATCGACCAAACCTTTCGTTTAGAACTCGAAGGGCGTGCCAGCGAGAAATCCAGTTTCTTTTCTGAACTGCGAGTCTTTGATGATCCCCGTGCTGCTTATATGGGAGATACGGCGAAACCCACTTCTTGTCGGGCTGGATCCGATGAAAAATGTGTAGGTTCCAATCAGGATACTTCTGAGCCGGGGTATAAAAAATACACCCCGCAGATCACCAAATTATACGCGCAACATGCATTTGAGTACTGTCTGCTCGATATCGGTCGCCGGGATCGCCAGTGGGGTATGGGGCTCTTTCTGGATGCTGGGCACACGCCTTTTGATACCTCTGCCAGTACCTTCGACGGGGTGAGCTGCCATGTGAATATGCAAAAGGCGCAGAATTTAGGCTTTACTCTCGGTTTTGACCAGCTATCTGAGACGGGGTCTAGCGTTGTGTTGCCGGGGGCTAAAGACGAGGTTTCACAAGTACAAGGGCCCAATAGCCGCGGTGGGGTTCTGAATCAATTGTACTTCACCATCGAGTTGGATGATCGTGCGTCTCAATTCACTGCCTCTGCCTTTTCAAAGCAGGTGGGGGTATATGTTGCCAAGTTGAGCTCTGCCAGTGTGGATTCTGGCGGTACGAGTACCGATTTAACTTTTATTGACTTGTACTCGGGTTTTTATTTGGGGCGCTTTTCTTTGCGCTCTGAGGTTCTCTTGCGGTTAGGAAAAACCGGGGATCCCAATGTGTCGCGCTTTGGGGGTGCCATACAGGACCAAAACGATGTTGCGGTGAATAAGATGGACTCCATTGGGGGAACAGTAGGCTTGGATTGGGTTTTCTCTCAATCGGGTCGTCAAATCGGACCGGATCGCTATCACCAAGGGGATCTGATTCGTCATGTGCTTTTCACGGGCTTTACCTATGCGCCGGGTGCTGCTCAAGGGTATTACTCCGGGGCAGATGCCACAGTGGGGGATCAACAACGTACTGCATCGACAAAGGCCATGAGTTTCAACCGAAATTTTCATCCTGCGTTGATTTTATTTAATGGACGTCCCGATATCGATGACCTTGCGGTAGATGGAGCCTTTGATTCCACTCGTGTGATGAATGCCAGCGTGTATACCTTGGGGTACCGATACGAGAACATGCAGTACGGGAATTTTGAGACTCGGCTGGTGTATGCTGCCTTGAATGAAAAAATGCCCGATGAAGTGCATACCTACTATAATAACCAGACCACCAAAAAGGTTGGGTATTATGGATCTACCTTGGGATATGAGCTCGATGCCACATATTCGATGCATATCGACAAGGGCATGGACTGGGGTGTGAGTGCTGGCTATTTGATGCCAGGGGATGCGTGGCGCATTGACGAGGATCATCATCCACTGGGCCAGACTCTCTTGCAAACGTATTTGGTGCTGAATTTCTAGTACTTGTTTTTTCCCTGGGGAACCATCTTATTGGGGAACCAGCTGCGCAGTTTCCCCAATAAGATGGTTCTCCAATAACAAAACTGTCACGCTGTATATGTGACGTAACAATATAGGGAGAACCACATGACAGGGCTGCCCACGTATCGAAAAAAAATCGATGATGCGGATGGGGTGCGCTTTCTCGCAGCTTTTGCAGAGGTCCTGCCTCGTCGGGGTCTCCTATCCCCTCATTATGTGCAGGATGTGAGAGACTTTCTTTCCATTATTTCTCGCTCTCCCTCTGACTCTCCATGGGAGGCGGCAATTTCACAGTGTGACTTTGTCGCACTCTTACAGGTCCGGTATGGGGCGTATCGAATTTCCCAGAATTTTTTTCATCTAACGTTGCGTCCGCTCTTGCAAGAGGCGATGCAACAGTGGCGTCATTTTGGTGCAGCTCTTTCTGAAAAAGTGCCGGCTCACCTGACTCGATCCTTTATTTGCTATGCACAACAGGGGGTAGAGGGAGATGCCGGGTATGCAGAGGTATTGCTGGAGCTAGCGCATGCTATAGAGCAAGGGTGCAAGGGGCTTCAGCGGGTAGCGGGGCAGATGGCGCGTTGGATGCCGCATGCACTTGCAGGCGCTTTGCCAGAAGAGGTACGCGCAGATCAAGAGTTGGCGGAGGCATTGGGTTTTGAGGAGGTGGAAACCCGGCTTTTCTCCGTGGTTTGGGTAACGCACGCCCATCAAGAGTTGGTGGCCATCTATCGCAGGTTTACGGATTGGGTGGAGGCCGTTTTGCTGCGCATGGGAGTCTCTCCCCATGGTGCACTCGGAGTCAACGGTGTATGTTGGGCCCACTACCGGGGGCTGCGCGTGGCTATTCAGCAGATGGAGGGAGTGGCGGTTTCGCCTGAAGCGGGGCTGTTGGAGCAAGAGCAGGTGCGCGTATCCTATTTAGTGGGGTTTTTGCGTATGCAAGATGCCATGGGGCAGGTGCAAGCCACTCTTCTAGAGATCATGAGCAGAGAAGGGAGCGTGGAGCTAGGAAAAGTGCCTGTTTCACGTGCAGTAGAGCGTCGCCTATGGGATACGTTGATGGGTGAGGGGGTGCCTCTGGAGCGGGCCCGCGCTGCGGTGCAAGCCCTGTTGGGGTATTGTGTCACCCATGGTATTTCGCCTCATGAGGTTCTACCTGGTGAACTGGGGCAGATTCATGTAGCGCTATCCCCTCAATGTTTACAGCAGCTTCAGGAGCACGCGCAATCGGCCTCGATTCGCAGGGAGAGCGCTGGGGAGAAAGAGAGATGTCTCTCTTCTGCTGCTTCTCTTCTCGAGCGATTTTCAGTTCTCCTTTCCCTCGGATTCCTGGTAATTGGAATGTGGGGGTGTGGGGTTAAAACCTTGCCCAAGAGCGATGCGTTGCAGTTGCAACCGGATATCCCTTTTCATGAGATAGCGCCAAAGTCAGTCACCACAAAAAAAGATCTCACTCGCAAAAAAGAAACTACCGATGAATCAACCCAAAAATCCTCTGATCCCAACCGGCGTTTGGACCGCGATGGTCACCCCCTTTGATGAAACAGGCTCCATCGACTGGCAGGCCTTGGATGTCTGTCTTGAAAGGCAAGTAACTGCCGGTGTTACCGGTGTCGTGGTCATCGGCTCTACCGGTGAGTCGGCCTCGCTCAGTATGCAGGAGCGCTTGTCTGTGATTCGACGCGCCCATGCAGTTTTACAAGGCCGAATACGCCTTATGGCGGGTACGGGGTTGAGCCACACCGGGCAAACGGTGGAGTTATCCAAGCTTGCAATTGAGGCAGGGGCTGAGAGTCTGCTGGTGGTGACGCCGCCTTACGTAAAACCCAATACCCAAGGGTTGATTCGGCACTATGAAACGCTAGGGCGAGAAGTAAACGCCCCAATTTGTATTTACCATGTGCCCAGTCGTACGGGGCGACGCTTAACGGTAGAAGAGTTTGGGTTGCTCTCTCAGTTGCCACATATTGCGATGTTTAAAGACTCTAGTGGAGATATGGTATTGCTGTCACGGGCTGCGCAAATCTCTGCGCAGCCCCTTTTATCAGGGGATGACCTTACATTTTTGGCCAGTCGTGCCGTGGGTAGTCACGGCTGGATTAGCGTCATAAGTAATGTATTTCCAGAAGCTTGTGTAGAGATGGACCGGGCCTTCTCCTGTGGGGATACGCAACGTGCACGTGCGATTTATCGTGAGCTGCTGCCCCTTATGCATCTGCTCGAATGCGATACCAACCCAACGCCCATTAAAGCGGCCCTTGCGGCAAAAGGGCTGTGTCGCAATGAGGTTAGAACTCCCTTGGCACCCGTTGCCTCTGAGGTTGCACAACGAATTGCAGAGGCGGTACGGGAATTTTCCCTAGAAAGTGTGGCCTAGATGAAAACACCGCTTTGGATTCACGGTTGTCAGGGAAAAGTGGGCCGGGCCCTGCAAGAAGCACTAGAATCCGCCCCAACTTTCTGGTACGCAGGGGGGAGCGCGTCGGAACAGCCGCTGACGGCAGCTTCCCTGGCCTCTACAACCTCCATCGTAGATTTTTCTTCAGCTGCGGGTAACGCAGCTTTATTGGCGTTTGTCCAACAGGTGGAGACTCCGCTTTGGATTTTGTTGGGTACGACCGGATTGTCCGAAGCCCAGCTGCAGGCTTGGCGGGAAGTCAGCCTACGACATCGGGTGTTGTATGCACCCAATTGTTCTTTGGGCATTTTGGTGCTATCGCGACTGCTGCGACAAGCCAAGGTGTTGGCATCTCTTGGGTTTGATGTGGAGATGCGAGAGATCCACCAGCGCAACAAGAAGGATGCACCCAGTGGCACAGCGCTGTATCTTGCAGAGCAGCTAGGGTCTTTGAATCCTTCTATTGCTTCGGTGCGAGGAGGGGAGGGACTTGGGGAGCACACCATCGAGTTTTTGGGGCCCCAGGAGCGGTTGACGTTGTGTCATCAGAGCCTCTCTCGTATGGTCTATGCGCAAGGGGCACTGCGGTTGATGACGTGGCTACAAAAACAGACAGTCGGATATTATACCTTGGATCAGGTTGAAATTACAGAAAAGGGCCTTGCATGAGTATCAGTATGAACCAACCAGAATCTCAGATGAAGAAATGGATCAAAGAAGGCATTCACATTGCGCTGATTGTACTCGGGGTATTTGCGTTTAAATCCATTTTTATTGCCAACTACACCGTGCCTACGGGATCTATGGCTCATAATATTGAGCCAGGGGATCGTCTCATTGTGAATAAGATGGCCTACGATTTGCGCGTACCATTTACCAATATTCAGATTAAGCATTTTGGAGATCCTCAGCGGGCAGATATCGTGGTGTTTGATTACCCGCTCGATCCCTCCATCAATTATGTGAAGCGGTTGATCGGTCTTCCGGGGGATAAAATCGAAGTGACGGATGGATTCATCACAGTCAATGACATTCGGTTCCAAACCTCTATTTCAGATCCCTATGAGACCATGCGATTGGTGACGGAAGGGGGCCAGTACCAAGAGACGGCTTTTGGTAAAACCTATACAGTGCAACGCTTGCCACATACATCAGTCACACTTACGCAGAAATGGACTGTGCCAGAAGGCCATTATTTCTTCATGGGTGACAACCGAGATAATAGCGCTGATAGCCGCATGTGGGGATTTGTGCCGCGAGAGAATATCAAGGGAAAGGCTCTCTGGGTTTACCTTTCTTTAGATTCGCAAACCGAAGGGTTTTTGCCAAAATTACGGACTGACAGATTTGGTAAAAAATTGGAGTAATGCTTTTTTTTGGATGTTTTTTTCGGAACCAGCTGCGCAGTTTCCGAACCTCCTTGCCAGGGAGGTGAAGATGCGGATAATAAGATAGTCGGAGATACGACCAAGGCCGGCGCGACGATCGGATCCCCCCACCTCTCAAAATTGCAGGCAAAAATTTCGTCAAGGTCCCTACACCCTTGGCTGCAATTTGTGACCCGTTGGGCCCCTCCGATCTGCTGCCCTGGGTCGTATCTCCGACTATCTTATTATCCGCATCTTTCCTCTGCAAAGAGGAGAATAAAACGAGAGCTTGGGAAAAAAGCCTAGATAAGACACGGGCAGCCAGACAGAAGGGGCCCGCCGGGTCACAAATCGCAGCCACAGAATTTGCTGTCCATGAAGTAAGTCCAATCTGCGATTTTGAGAGGTGGGAAGATTCTGTCTGTGCGCCGGCCGTGTCTCCTCATGAGCTTTTTCCCCAAGCTTTCGTTTCTCTCCCGTTCCTCAGCAAGGAGGTTCGGAAACTGCGCAGCTGGTTCCGAAAAATAGCGAGTTACGAAAAAAGAAAGAATAAGAAAAGAAAGACGCCATGAAAGTATCGTTGCCCATTCGCTTATTGCTTGCCATTGTGGCAGCTGTTCTGTCGTTTCATTTTCTCCCTCCCTTTTTCACCCAGCTTTTCTACACGTTGGGGCTTGCGGTGAAGGATGCCATGGTGATGGTCGTGCCTTTCTTGATCGTCCTCAGTATCTTCCACGCTTTTTTACAAAATCAAAAACGAGGGGCCAGCTGGGGAACTGTGATTGGGGGGCTTTTCGTTGCTGTTTTTCTGTCTGGAATTTTGGGGTCGTTGTATTCCTATACACTCGGTATGCCGCTGCTTTCCTTGATTCATTTGGCGCTACCGGCTTCTTCCGCCGGCACGGGGCTCGAGGCGTTATGGCGCTTTAACGTGCAACTCTTGCCGTTTGGTAACGAGTACCTGTTGCTCGGAAGCTTGGTGCTCGCTCCCATGCTCTCTCGGCTTGCGCCAGTGAGATTTGCTGCGTGTACCCAGCGAGGCAATCGCATCTTGTTGTTCTTGCTACAGCGTATCTTTCTTCCCGTCTTTCCCTTGTTGGTCTTTGGGTTCACCTTAGACTTATTGTATCAAGGTGTGCTCTCAGTATTAGTGGCGAAACTGGGGTGGGTGCTGGGTACCATCTTGCTGGTGGAGGCTTCCTACTTGCTCCTCCTCTATTGGGTGAGTTTTCGCTTTTCGTTGCGTAAGGCGATTGTCGGTCTGAAAAATGTAGTACCAGCTGGAATTTTGGGTTTCTGTGCAGGTTCCAGTGCGGCAGCATTGCCGTTGAGCTTGGAGGCTGCTGCTAAAAATACCCAGAACTCGGGTCATGCTGAACTTTCGATTTCTACCACAGTAAACATTCACCTGATGGGTGATAGCTTGAACATGATTATCTTGGCTTTGGCTGTGATGAAAATGTTTAACTTCCCGATGCCAGAGCTGGTACCCTTTTTGATCATGGCGAGTTCATTGACCCTGTCGCGGTTTGCTGCTGCTGCCATTCCAGGGGGGTCTACTTTTATTATGATGCCGGTTTTAGAGAAATATCTGCACTTTACCCCGGAAATGATCGCGATCGTGGTAGCCCTCGATATTTTGCTGGATTCGTTGACCACTCTCGTAAATGTACTGGGAAATGGGGGCTTTGCTGTTTTGTACGACAGAATCGCGGCAAAATGGGGCCGTTGTGGTGTTTCACCTTGACAATTCCGGGTATTGCATAGATATTGTCATGTCAAATTTTTTTATTACTCCTCCCGAGTATTCCGTTTATTAAGAGGTTTTTGCGCTATGTATGCAGTGATTCAAGCAGGGGGCCATCAGTATCGCGTTGCACAAGGTGAATCCCTTGTCATCGATCGTCTTGAAGGCAAAGCAGGGGACAAGGTTGTTTTTGATCGTGTATTGATGCTGGGCGGCGAGACGCCGGTATTTGGCGCCCCAACGGTAGCCAATGCTGCTGTGCATGCGGTGATCAAAGAGCAAAAGCGCAATCCTAAGATCTTGGTTTTCAAGTATAAACGCAGAAAAAACCACAAAAAATCTTACGGACATGCCCAACCCGTTACTGTGATCGAGATTGAAACCATCCAGGCCTAATTCAATGGAATTGGGGCCGGTAGATAGAGAAGGGTGTTAACATGGCACACAAAAAAGCAGGGGGTAGTACCAAGAACGGTCGGGATTCAAACTCCCAACGTCGCGGTATTAAAGTATACGGCGGACAAGCGGTGCAAACTGGCGCCATCATTATTCGTCAAGTGGGTAGCTCTTTTCATGCAGGCGTGAACGTCGGCACAGGAAAAGACTTTACCTTGTACGCAAAAGCAAACGGTATCGTTACGTATCAGGCTCTTGGCAAAGATAAACGTCAGGTACACGTGATCACTGCTCCAACCCCATGAAATTTATCGACACCATAGAGATTCGAGTCCAATCCGGTAACGGGGGCGACGGAATGTTGTGCTTCAAGCGAGCACGTAACTTGCCCAAGCTCGGACCTGATGGTGGCAACGGGGGGAACGGCGGGGATGTATTCCTCGAAGCCGACCCCCAGCTCAATACCCTCCATGCCTTGCGTTTCCGCAAATTGTATCTCGCTGAACATGGCGCAAAGGGTGGCACTAAGAACTGCACCGGTCGTTGCGGAGATCCTTGTATCATTCCAGTTCCCCTGGGAACCTTGGTTCTTGATGCGGATACTCGCGAGATTTTGGGCGAGCTTTTGGAGCCAGGCCAACGGTTGCTGGTAGCGGCTGGCGGTGCACGAGGGTATGGAAACCTGCACTATGTTACCTCGACCCGACAAGCACCTCATATGATGCTGCCGGGCAAAAAGGGCGAAACGCGTATGCTGCACATGGAGCTCAAGGTCTTGGCCGATATTGGTCTTGCTGGGTTTCCCAATGCTGGTAAGTCTACGCTGTTGAGCCAGATGAGCGCTGCGCGACCGCAAATCGCGGATTATCCCTTTACTACACTTACGCCCAATTTGGGTGTGATTCAGGTGCGCGACGACGAGCCTTTTGGACCGACGTACGTGATGGCGGATATTCCGGGACTGGTGGAAGGGGCGAGTGAAGGCAAGGGCCTTGGCTTCCAATTCTTAAAGCATTTGGAGCGCACCCGCCTCATCGTGTATCTGTTGGGTTGCATGGATTTTATCCATGCACCAGAGGTCGCGCTACCGATCTTAGAAAAAGAGTTGCAAGCATACTCACCTGATTTGGCAGGCAAGCCCAAAATTGTCGTGCTCAATAAAATTGATCTATTGTCCGCAGAAGAGCGGGTGACCCAGGTGGAAGCACTAGAAAAGCTAGGCTACGAAGTCGTGAGCATTTCTGGGGCTACCGGTGAAGGGGTCGCGGCTTTGAAGATGCGATTGTATGAGCGGTTGCAGGAGTTGCTGTGAGTCATTCTCCCGAACAGATCATTCTGTACGGGGGAACTTTTGATCCGCCACATGCAGGGCATTTGTTGTGCATGCAAGAGGCGGCAGCAGCCTTTCCGCGGGCACAGCTCTGGATGATCCCAGCGTATATGCCCCCCAAAATCCCCTGCGGGATCAAGGATCCGCTGTTTTCTTTTGATGCCCGTGTAGCGCTATGTGAGCGCTTTGTGGCCCTCCATGGATTGGGAGACCGGGTACAGGTCTCGGCGGTGGAGAAGGATTTGCCGATACCGAGCTACTCCTTGCAGATGGTGGAGTACTTTCGGGCGCATTTTCCTCAAGCTGACTGCAAACTGCTCCTGGGCAGTGACCAATTCGCGCATTTTCAGAAATGGGATCAGCCAAAAAAGATCATAGAAAACGCAGAGTTGGTGGTGGTGTGTCGATATTCCGATGGCAATGAGTTGCCAATGTTGGAAAAAGTCGCTACAGAACTACAAGCGCGCGAGCGAATATTGTTTTTGCATAATGCGTATTGCCCTGCCCAGAGTACCTGGGTGCGCAAGGCGTTGGCCACGGGGGAAGAGATTCCCGCCAGTTGGCATGTTTTACTTCCGGAAGGACCGTTATCATGAGTCTAGACCTAGCCAGAATTGCAGCAGAAGCTGCGAAAACCAAAAAAGCCAGCGACATCGTTCTGCAAGGATTGGCAGGGAAGTCGGATCTGTGTGACTTTCAGTTGATCTGCTCAGGCGAAAATGACCGCCAAACCCGCGCCATTGCCGAAAGCATTGCAGATGCTTGCAAGGTACAGGGCAACATTCGCCCGGCCGCCATCGAAGGGGCCCAAACCGGGCAATGGATTCTCATGGATTATGGGAATTTGATGGTGCATGTATTTTTGCGTGATATTCGCAACTACTATGCCATTGAGAGCCTGTGGCCAGATTCGATGGTCGAGCTGTAGTTTTTTTTCTATGGGAAACCGCCTGCGGAGTTTTCCCATACCCTTCCTTCCTTCCTCGACTTGACTAACTTGACTAGACATAGCAAAATATAGGAAAGGGAGGTGTCATGCGACATATTTATTCCATCTATGATGTAAAAGCGAAGCTTTCTCAGTTGTTGCGGCTTGTTAAAGAGGGAGAGACTGTGATCATTTCAGATCGTGGTACGCCCCAATTTGAGATCATATTGTATCAAAAATCCGAAAATTTTTCGGATCGAGTCAAAGAACTAACGATGAGAGGTATGATCCAACCTGCAACGGAATCTATGCTCCAGCCCATTGCAAATATAGAGGGAGTTGTGGAGAGATTTCTCCAATCTCGCGACGATGAGAAGGAGGGGGGGCCGAAATGACAGCGTGCTACCTCGATACTTCAATTCTAGTGGGGCTTTTGCTGAAACAAAACCTGTATGAAGGTATGTACAAGCGTTTGCAAGGGATGCAATGGTTTGGCCATCAATTGTTGATTTCAGAGTTATTGGCTGTAGGTAAGCGGGAAGGGGTGGCGCTGCCATTATTGGTTCGTCAGGTGCATCTGGTCAATATTGTGTCTGAGATCCCAGAGTTAGAAAGCATTTGCATGAAAATTTTGGAGTTGGGTTATTGTAGAGGGGCCCATTTGCATCATCTTGCTTGTGCCTATTTTTTGGATCCATCCGGAAAAGACCTGCTGTTTGCCACTGCAGATCATCAGCAAGCCAAACTTGCTGCGCAAATTGGTTTTACGGTGATTACCCCATAGCTGATTTTCCATAAAGTATCACCCTACCACCTGATTGCGTCCCCCCTGCTTTGCTGTATACAGCTTCTGATCTGCTGCTTCCAATAACTCTCTCGGTGCCAACATAGTCGGGCTCATTTGCGCTACTCCCATGGAGAGAGTCTGTCGATGTATGATGGCAGCACCGTCCTTCTCCAACTTGATATCGCATGCCGCCATAGTTGCACGCAAGATTTCCCCTAGTTGTTTGCCTGCTGCCAGCTGAGTTTGCGGCAATAAGATCACGAACTCCTCCCCCCCAAAGCGACAAAAGAGTTGGTACTTATTGAGAAGAGGCCGGATGGCATTCACCGTTTCTCGCAAGACAACATCCCCAGCATTGTGCCCATAGGTATCATTCACACGCTTAAAATGGTCCAAGTCATAGTAGAGCAAGGTGAGATCGTGAGTGGATTTTGCCTTTCTCCACTCTGCCTCCAACGCATCAAGCAAAAACTGCTTATTATAGATGCCGGTGCCACCGTCAACAGTGGAGAGGCGATGCATCTTATCGTGGACCCAACCGTCTAGGTTCTCTGCTGACATATACTTCAGTACCACGGTCCCCAAGCGCACCATATCTTGATCTTGTAGTACAGTAGCCGCTGTTAGCAGCTTCTCGTTTACGTAGGTACCGTTGGCACTTCCAGCATCAGATAAGCGTACCTGCGTGCCCTGTAGCGTCACATCAGCATGATGACGGGAAACGCTTGCTTCCGGGATGCACAGCTCCATCTGGGCCCCTCGACCGATGGAGGTGAGCTCTTTAACCAGCAAGTAGCGCTTGCCCACCGCTTCGCCTGTGTATTGAATAAAGGAAGGGGGATTACCCTCCGGTTTTGGTGGTGTCGGTATTCGGTCTTTGAGGGTGGCAATAACGGTTTTTTCTTCCTCATTTGGACTCATGGGTGCCCCTTGGTTCTATAGAAGTACGCGACTGATGCGAATAAATTCTGTAGCAGAGAGTTGAAATGTATATACCGGTTCTGTTGTAGTACCAGGCAAGCCACCTTCTTTTACCTTGTTGGTGCCATAGTCCACGGTTTCTACCAAGAACATCTCTTGGTACAACCGGCGCTTTAGGTTGTTCAGCACGCGAGCTTCATTCTGACGGGCGTATTGAAAGTTTACTGAGCCAAAATTCTCTACGACGTAGAGCCCTGGGGTGTCAGCTACGATGAGAATGTTGTGAAGGCCTAGAGAACGAAAGAAGTGCAAGGTTGCATTGGCAGTACGAATGCCGGTGAGTCGGTTCACAAAACGACCCTCAGCAGCAATGGGGAAGTAGAGGGTGAAAAATATCGCTCCTATCACCAGGCTCCATTTTTTGGCTCGATCCAGATGCATCGAGGATACCCATCGCAAGGCAAGCAACGGGATCACGCTGGTGGCGGCAGCAAATATGATAAACAAGCGAGCTTGGGTGGGGTGCTCATACCGACCAAAGTGATGACTGAGATAGATAATCAATCCGCCTACTACGACCCCGAATACCGAAAAAGCAAATCGAAGGTTTCGCTGTTCCCAACGCGGTGGCGCCTTGCGGTAGCGAGCAACTAGAGTCCAAACAAGCTCCGTTGCGAGTACGGCCAATGCAAAAAGTGTGAGGATGGTGGCATAAGGCAAGGTGAAGGTAAAGTCGAACAAATTGCGGAGAAAAATTGGCGCATGTTTGACGAAATTTACCCAGCCCAGTACTGGCACCCCGGGAGGATTTTCATAGGTACCGGCTTTGAGATACATCTGTAAGGCTCGTGAAATACAAAACAAGGGGGCAGAAAAGTAGTGCCATTTATAGACGCGTATATCTTGCCATTTCAGAAGACCCCACCACCATAAGCAAGCAAATAAAAAGGGTAAAAATAGGATCGTTTCATATCGAACATTGGCAAGCACCATGCCGGTCCACCAGAGAAACAACAATCGTTGGGGGGTAACCCGTTGCAAGAGCTGCCACATAGAGGTGAGCAGGATCATTTGGAGAAAGAGCGACAGTATGTCATAGCCAGCTGATGTTGCCGCAATCCCCACAATGGGCTGTGCAGCGACCAAGACTTGAGCTGCAATGCCTACCCATTTGCCGCCAAGAGAAGCACAAACGGCAAAAGTCCAGCATAGCAAGAGAAACAGGGTGACTCCATTTACATAGAACCCGTTGTCGATGGAGTAGCCGAAGATGAGGTGGAAAAACGATACCAACAGGGGATAGATGAACGGGCGCTTTGGTACGTCGACGGAGAGGGGCCAGAGATTGTCGTAGTAATATTCCCCTGTGAGTACGTGTTTTACCGTTCGATCGAGGAACATAGAGCGCGCCACCCCCATGAGGTTGCTTTCATCGCTCAGAACTTTGTAACTCGGGCCTACGCCTTTCCATATGATTGCAGTCAGTATAGCCGCGGTAATGATGCCCACGAGTAGAGTGCGCAGGAAAATGCGAGGCTGAGAGATGGTGGTGTTCCACTCTTGCCAAGCGGACCATGCCCAGCAGAGTAACATCGCAAACATAAAGTAGTACGAGGTGTGCAAAAAGATATTTTGCAAGAGTTCGGTTACATTCATGGTGGGGGGCCTCCTGTACAAAACTTTTTCCCTAGCATATCATTTTTATGGGGGGGCGTGAGCTGAAGGTTTTATTGGGGCACCAGCTGCGCAGGTTCCCCAGACCCCTCCTTGCAAGACTTGGGAGAGAAACGAGAGCATAGAAAGGAATCCGATGAGGAGACACGGTCGGCGCTCAGACAGTATCTTCCCAACTCTCAAAATCGCAGGCAGCGCTCTCGTCAAGGCCCCTCCACTCTTGGTTGCGATTTGTGACCCGTTGGGCCCCTTCTGTCTGGCTGCCCGTGTCTTATCTCGGATTCTTTCCCAAGCTCTGGTTGCTTCTCCCCCTGCGCAGGGAAGAACCGGATGGTGAGAGGGTATGAAAATAAGGTCAAGGGCAGCAGATCGGAGGGGCCCAACGGGTCACAAATCGCAGCCACAGAACTTGGTGTCCATGACGTGAGCTTGATCTGCGATTTTGAGAGTTGGGGGGATCCGATCGTAGCGCCGGCCTTGGCCTTATTTTCATACCCTCTCACCATCCGACTCTCCCAGTGCTTGCAAGGAGGGGTCTGGGGAACCTGCGCAGCTGGTGCCCCAGTAAGCTGGTGCCCCAGTAAAAAAATTCACCTCACGTGAGTGTGAAAAAATAAGGAGTTACTATGCCCCATGTCTCCCTCGTGGCACTGATGCTGCTGTCCTTGATCTCTTGTTTAAAATCCCGAGGGGGCGGTGGTGTTGCTATCCAAGAAAACGTAACACCGCCTACTGTTTCCAATGCCATCGATCCTACGATCGCCTACTTGCCCCCTAAGCCAAAAGTGCCGGGTGATGAACTTACAGCTACGAATCTTGTGGTTCAACCAGTCAATATCGGAACTCAGCAGATCGTATACCTTACTGTAGAGCCAGATATTCGAGCGGATTTTTTGCAGCTCAGTATTTGCCAGGATACGTCGCCAAGTCCACTTTGTTTTCCCAAGGTGGACAATGCAGAAGTTTTTATTGCGCCGGAGCATTATTTTCCCAATGCCCCGATTGGGCACTCCTTTGTACAAGTACGAGCTTGTGTAAAGCCAGAAAATGCACTCGATGTATCGAAACTTTGCGGTACTTGGAGTCAAGCGCCGTACTTTCAAGCGAAAGAGAATCCTGATGATGCATGGAAGACTGCCATTGGAGGTGTTCATGATGGACTACAGAAATATCTAGAGCCATGTACGGATTTGCAAGGTCAGATCAATACGTATCTTACCGCGCACCCGGATCAAGCGGCAGGAAAAGACACCTACTCGATTCTGCTACAAAATTTTATCAATATGGGAGAGTTTACCTGCGCACAACTGTTGCAAAATAATATATTAACCCAGTTAACTCCCCCAACAGATACCGAAACGGGAACAGATACAGATACACTGGTTGCGACAGTGCCTCCAGATCCTACAGATGTGGACACGGATTCTCAGATCGCAGAAAATACCAACCCCACAGATGACAATACGAATGTGTTGGTCGAAACGCCTCCAACCGAAACGCCGCCTGAAAGTGGGGGTGGGGGCTGGTCCGATGCTAAAATCGGTGTGTTTACAACAGGTATTGGGTTGATTGCCATGGGTGCTGTTGTTGCCTTTGTCTATGGGAAAAGACTGGCATCAGGATCTGTTGAAGCTACAGGTAGGCGGGTAGGTTTTGCTAACCCAACCTATGAGTATAGGTCATTTCAACCTCGAAGTATTGGTGCTTTTTCTAACCCAACCTATGAGACTATCAGTGGTGATGGATACAACCATCTCAACAAGGGTGAGGCTGTTTATGCGGAGCCGCACCAATATGATTTATTACAACATGTAGAGATACTACCTCCTGACGATATAAAAATCCTTCAGGAAAAGGTAGCTGTTGAAAAGAATAGACTAGAAGAATTGCAAAAAATGAAACAGTCGAAAGCAAGACTCAATAGTGAAATCGGAAAATTTGTCGAATCTGGGCGATTTGCAAATACATTTGGTTCGCAGGGGGATGTGCGGGCGAATAAAAATTTTTTGAAAATGATGATGTCTGAATACCATAACGTAATTGTAGCTGCAGAGGAAAATATTCGTAAGAAATTATTACAGGATCATGTTGATAAAATTAAGCAAAGTAATAAGGTTCAGTATAAAGGAATTTGGAATAGTGAGAGGATAAAATTTTTACAAAATTTACAACTACAATTTGAGTCAGATCTTAAGCTATATGAAGCTCCAGGTACGAAAGGTGGTGCTCAGATGAACAGCCCATCCAAAGAGCTACAGAGAATTGCAGGGATGATGGATGTAACGTTGGATGCAAAAATAAGTCTACAAGAGACTCGATTGGCTCAAGCAGAGGCTAGTCTTAAGAACGCCTTAGCTGAAGTCCAAATTAAGATTCATGAGCCTTCGCCGACTCCAAGTTGGCATTCTAAGTCAGGGTCTCCCGTTCCAGGCAATGGTGAACCGTCACCTAACTATAAGGTCGGCGAAAAACCAGCAACAATATCGAAGTCTAAGAGTGCCACAGGTGAGTACGTTGCGCAAAAATCTACAGAAAGGGTAAAATCACCAGGCAGAGGCACTAACATTGCTGGAACGCTGGTGGGAGTTGGAATGATTGTAGCTGGGATTCTTACTGCAGCTCTCTCTGCGACTCAAATGGACTTAGCAGGTACTACCCCGGATCCTCAAGTACAGGCGTTGCAAACTGCGGGAGAAAATGCCTATGAAAGAGCGGAGGATATCCGATTGGAAATTTTAGGTGCCAATCTTACCTTGCTTCAGCTTAAGCTGGATGAACTACAGGGCAAGTGAGGGGATTGATTCGAGGGGGATCCCCGACGGCCGAGGCGGCCTGGGGATGACGGGGTGGTCCTACGGTCGCTGGGGATGACGGGGTGCTCCTACGGTCGCTGGGGATGATGGGGTGCTGTTCGAAGATGCGAGGGCCGTGCTCTTGCGTAGAGAGCGTGGCCCCCTTCCCGTCATGCCCAGGCCGAAGGCCGTATGGGCATCTCCCACGATCAAGCAGAGCGGAGGGCATCCCGAATTACTTTTTTAAATTCAGAGATTTTCAAATCAACCACTCTGGCCGTTTTTTCCGACAAAAATGTATCTCGTAACGATTTATTCAAGAGGGTTTGATAGCCCAGTCCTTGGTTGTCAGCTCTCTTTTTGATTTCGTCGAGTACATCTATGTCAACCCACATGTTGACTCGTTGCTTGCCTTTTTCAAACTGGCTTTTTGTCAGTCCTACACCAATGCCTTCTTGGTCATTTTTTTTGGCTTGTTCGGCATCTTTTTTGGAAATAAAGATCATGCCTTGGTATTCCCAGCCTTCAGTTGTCTTTTTGATATTCATACCATGCGTCCTCAAGTCTTTTTTTGTGTTCTTGTACAACAGAAAGAACCAACTTCAATTCACGGCTCGTGATTTTTCCTTTTATATGTAAAATATGTTGCGAATCTATTTCGACTTTCACCTCCCAAGAGGGGGCAATTACATGAACATGTTTGGGTAGATGGTCTTTTGGATAAACATATATCTTGATGTTTTTGAATTTGATCACAACTGGCAACTGATTCTCCAGGGCGTGTGCATATGTGTGTATGATAACAGGGGGGGGGTATGAAGTCAAATTTCTATGGGGACTCTACACTCATCGCCAATGAAAAGACCCATTTCGTCATGCCCAGGCCGTCTCGGCCGTATGGGCATCTCCTTCGATCGAGGGGGATCCCCGACGCGCCCTTCGGTCGCTGGGGATGACGGAACGCTGCTTGAAGAAGCTACTGCATAGAGCGAGGCGCGGGCCTTTCCCGTCATGCCCAGGCCGCTTGGGCCGTACGGGCATCTCCTTCGATCCTACAACCACTTCCAGTTTCCTTCATATTCGTGAATCAAAAGTGAGACATGAGGATTGAGATCCGGCTTCATTTTCTTGTCCTTCAAATCTTTAACCGTAAACCATTGAAAGCCAGGGTTTACAACCGTATCCGCAACTTTCACCAATAACAAAAATAATGAATCCACATGGAGCACTTCCAGACGAGGGGCGCTAGAGAGTTGGATCGGAGTGGAAATTCCCGGCTCTTGCTGAAAAATACGCAAAGTAGCGGTGACGGGATCTTCACAAGGTGTCGCTTCTGTGCATGCTTTATGTCGATTGAGTGTGGCATCACAATCTCCAGATGGGATTTTCCATCGCTTTGTCATTGCATCGTGTTGCAAGAGAACCTGATTTTTTTTTGATGCGGCATCTTGAGAAACCAGCACCATACCGCATCGTTCAATTTCTAATGGGCTCCGATGTGCGTAGGGTGCCACGGCTTGGTGATGGGGAAAGGCCATATATAGGCGTACTGCGGGAGCTCCATAGGCGATTTCTTGTAGGACTATAGGGCTGTCGTCTACGAAAGCAGTAATTTTTTCTTTCTTGATGGTTTTTGACTTTGGTTGTTGATTCGAAATGCAGCTTGCGGAAGAGAGAGTAGAAGGAAGGCCACTTTCCGCAAGAAAATGTTCTTTTTCTGCTTCTGGTGCGCTACAGAAAGCCAGATTGTGTGTCACGAGGGAAAAGGTGTTGTTCTTTGTGCCCCATTCAGTTGCGAGCGCTTTTATTGCAGGGTTTCGTCCCCTAGCAGAAAAATTTTCGTTGTGAGCGGTTAAAGGATGAAATTGCCCTAGCTCGCCTTTGGCATTGCGTCCATACCAGACATGGGTGTGCAACACGCCATCTACATCAAATCCCACATGAGAATTTGTTGGGGGGTCAAAAAAAATGGGCTTTACGGGGGATTGCAGAAGTGGCTCTTGCTCGGTGTCGCGATAACTACAAGCACTGACGCAGAGTATGCTGATAAGCCAATAGAATTTCATTTTTCTCTCCGTACAAAAAAGGCCGAGGCCCAGTAAAAGGGAGCTGCACTTACCCACAATACTTTCAGCAAGGCAATGCTGGGAATTGCAAGCAAAACGCCCCAAAAGCCAAACCATTGCGCAAAAGACAAAATCGAAAGAATTACGATCATGGGATGCAGTCCGATGCGCTCTCCAATGATTCGAGGGGTAATGAGCATACCATCCAGGGATTGCACCACGATAAAAACCACGAGTAAGGAGACCACTTGGCTGATGCTATGAAAATCCGACAATATCACGAGTAACCCCAACACGCCTCCGACGACAACATCCAGGTAGGGAATCAAGCGACAACTCCCCGCAATCAGTCCGATGGTGAGGGCAGAGGGTAGACCAATGAGGCTAAACCCGATCAGGTAGCAAAGGGTTACTAAGAAGGCTACGGTGACTTGTCCTCGTAAAACAGAGCGAATGGTTTGATCCACGCGTGTACCAAAGATCCGCAAGGGGCCACGCAAATCATCGGGGATATATTGCCGTAGTTGGTCTTGAATCCGATGATAATGTTGCAGGAGAAAGAAGCTTACAAGTGGAATCAGGCACAGATTTAATACGGTGCCGAGTACATTGGGTACTGTTCTCCAGAGCGTGGTCAGGGCTTGTTGAGCGCGATCTACGAGCTGCAAGGCCTCTTTCCATTCCAGAAAGAACGTGTTGATTTCCTTGGGACTGAAAAATCCAGAAGAGATCAAAAAGCTTTGGACCCACGGTACCCATTTGGTGAGCAGTGTATGGTACACAGCCGGGATACGGCGCGTGAGGGAAAATAACTCGGTATAGAGTTCTGGTAATCCCCAGATGGCAAGCAGGGTGACAGCGGTATAAAAAAGTAGCAAAAATCCCAAAATACCACAGACCCGTTGGGCTCCGTTTTTGCCGAATCGATCCACCCATGGAAGCAGCAAGTAGCTGATGAACATGCCGACAAAAATAGGCACCCACATGGGGTGAAACAGGAGGCCTACCAGAAAAAACCCGACGAGAAACACCGAGCAGAACAGGACGAATCGTCGAGCCAATACCCAGTCAACGGACTTGGGAATGGGGGATTGTGTCATCATGGGACTCCTATCGAGGGGGGACTCCAGTATAGGTCGTCGCCAACACCCGGGGAATCCCCTGTAAGTCGGGTATAAGTCGTGTATCGCACCAAGCCGGCGTAGAGAAGATCTCGACGACAGATCCAGATTGCAAGTGTCCCATCTCCAGATAGACCTTGGCTCCAGGGGCGAGGAGGTTTCCGGCGAGGGCTTGAATCTTCTTATAAAAGAATACCCCAGAGTCTGGGGCAAACAAAGCCTCCCGTGGCTCATAGCTGCGCACGCTGGGGGAAAGCTCGCTTTCTTCCTCGGGCGCAATATATGGCGGATTTGAAACGAGGATTTGCACGGAGGTCTCTGTAGCCCAAGACTCGGCTTGACTCATGTCTCGCAGGTGCAAGGCCAGCTGCGTGGTGGGAATTTCCAAAAGCTGGGCATTGTGCTGCGCTACTTGTAAGGCCCCTGGGCTGATGTCCCAGCCGATGCCATGATCTTGGGGGCGCGCTTTGAGAAGTGAGAGCAGGATGCAGCCGCTGCCGGTCCCCGCATCCAGGATGCGCAAGGGGGTGGTGATGGCGGCATGGTCTTGAAGTACGGCTTCTACCAGGCACTCTGTATCCGAGCGAGGGATTAGCACATGGGGGTTCACCGCGAAGGTATGGGACATAAACCCCTTGGTCCCCAAAATATAGGCGATGGGCTCTCCCTGGGCGCGACGCGTGAGGACCCCGCGAAATTGGTCTTTCTCGGAAGCCTGCAACACCCGTTCAAACTGCACATAGAGCTGGATACGCGGCACGTGTAGCACATGTGCCAAGAGAAGCTCTACATCGAGACGTGGCGAGAGGGAGCCTTTCTTTTCTAAGTATCCGGTGGCCCAGAGGAGCATCTCGCGAAGCGTCCAGTTGGTTTTGGGCCCGGTTTCAACAGGGGGTTGTGCGGTCATGGTTCTTGATCTTGCTGCAAGCGTTCTGCGGTGTGATGGGCGCCAAGGGTATCCAGGATTTCTCCCATATCCCCGTTCATGACTGCGTCCAAGCGGTACAGGGTCAAGTTCACCCGGTGATCGGTAACCCGGCCTTGGGGAAAGTTATAGGTGCGGATTCGTTCGCTGCGATCGCCGCTACCCACTTGCTGCTTACGGTCTTCGCGTTGTACGCGATCTTGCTCGCTTTGCAGCTGGTCGTAAATTCGGGTTCGCAGCATCTTCATGGCTTTTTCCCGGTTCTTATGCTGCGAACGCTCTTCTTGGCACTCGGCGATTACGCCGGTGGGCATATGGGTGATGCGCACGGCAGAGTCCGTGGTGTTTACGTGCTGTCCCCCCGCACCGCTAGAGCGGTAAGTATCGATTTTCAAGTCCGCTGGGTTGATCTCGACTTCCACATCTTCTACTTCCGGGAGCACGGCTACGGTACAAGCGCTGGTATGGATGCGCCCTTGGGCCTCCGTAATTGGGATCCGTTGAACGCGGTGTACACCGCTTTCGAACTTGAGGCGATTGTAGACCTCGTTGCCTTCGATGTGGAGAATGGCCTCTTTGTAGCCCCCCTTGGTGCTCTCGTGGGCACTTAAGAGCTCTGTCTTCCAGCGACATGACTCGGCGTAGCGGATGTACATGCGCAGTAGATCTGCTACGAAGAGGCCGGCTTCATCCCCCCCGGTTCCGGCGCGGATTTCCAGGATGACGTTTTTCTTATCGTTGGGATCTGGCGGCAGCATAAGAACCAACAAGGCTTGCTTTGAGGTCTTGAGGGACTCCTCTAGGGCAATGCGCTCTTCCTGGGCCATCTCTTTGAGGTCCGGGTCCATGTCTTTGCCCTGGAGCATCTCTTCCAGCTGGGCCTTTTCTGTGAGCAGGGCCGTATAGTGGCGATAGGCCTCCACCATGGGCTCGATCTCGGCGCGTTCCTTGCTCAACTGCACCAGCTGAGTCGGAGCCAAAGCACCCTGAGAAAGGGATTCCTCGATGGAGATCAAGCGGCGCTCAATCTCTTGTAACTTGTCCAACACGTGAGAGACTCCCCCAGAAATAGAAAAGGGGGCGAATAGTTGCCCCCTTTTCCTTTTACACGATCATTATTCTTAACGGCACTACCGTCAGTTCCATGGAATTATGCTGGTTGGGCATACTTCTTCTTGAACTTCTCAATTCGTCCAGCGGTATCGATCAGCTTTTGCTTACCGGTGAAGAATGGGTGACAACCGCTGCAGATTTCCACGCGAATTTCAGGGTTTACAGAACGGGTTTCGAATTTGTTCCCGCAGGCACAAACGACGTGGCTGACTGTGTAAGAAGGGTGAATATTCGGTTTCATCTTTGCATCCTTTATATGTGCATCCTGTAAAGTCAGTGCCTTACAGGGTTGGTCTCTATTGAGCGCCGCCAACGTTACTGGTGTTCATGGAATTGACAAATTCTTCATTTGTCTCGTGTTTGTCAAGTTTATTCAGCAGGAAGTCCATAGCATCCACAGTATTGAGGGGTTGCAACAGCTTACGCAGAATCCACATACGGTTGAGGACATCCTTCGGCAGAAGGAGCTCTTCTTTACGGGTACCCGACTTGTTGAGATCTACGGCTGGGTACAGGCGCTTCTCTACCATCTTACGGTCGAGGTGGAGCTCCATGTTACCAGTACCTTTGAACTCTTCGAAAATCACTTCGTCCATACGAGAGCCGGTTTCGATCAAGGCTGTGGCGATAATCGTGAGGGATCCGCCTTCCTCGATGTTACGCGCAGCTCCGAAGAAACGCTTTGGCTTATGCAAGGCGTTGGAGTCAACCCCCCCAGAGAGAATCTTACCGGATGGCGGTACCACGGAGTTGTAGGCACGGGCCAATCGAGTGATGGAGTCGAGAAGGATCACGACGTCCTTCTTGTGTTCCACCAAACGCTTGGCTTTCTCGATGACCATCTCCGCTACTTGTACGTGGCGTTGGGCTGGCTCATCAAACGTGGAGCTAATCACTTCCCCTTTTACGGAGCGCTCCATGTCGGTCACTTCTTCCGGACGCTCATCGATGAGCAATACGATCAAGGTGACTTCGGGGTGATTGCGCTCGATAGCCGTGGCGATCTGTTGCATCAGAATGGTTTTCCCGGTACGCGGCGGTGCCACGATGAGGGAGCGTTGACCTTTTCCGATGGGAATCAACATGTCAATGATACGGGTAGAGTAAATCTTCGGAGAATACTCGAGGTTGAACTTCTCCATCGGATAGAGAGGGGTCAAGTTGTCAAAGATCAACTTGTCGCCATCTTGACTGGCTTCTTCCTCGTTGACGACTTCTACCTTTAGGAGGGCAAAATATCGCTCGCTCTCTTTAGGCGGACGAATACGACCGGCAACGGTGTCTCCGGTACGCAAGTTGAATCGGCGAATCTGGGAGGGAGATACGTAAATATCATCAGGCCCTGGCAGATAGTTGTAATCGGGAGCGCGTAGGAAGCCAAATCCGTCTGGCAAGGTTTCCAATACACCGGCGCCATAAATGGCTCCGCCGCGTTCGGCTTGGGCTTGTAAAAGCGCAAAAATCAACTCTTGCTTGCGCAGGCTACCGGCACCAGTGACACCAAGGTCGCGGGCCAATTGCGTTACGTCTGCAATCCGTCGGGTTTTGATCTCGTTCAGGTCGATCACGTCAGATAGTTCGTCGGGGGTTGGCGTTTTTTTGGCATCTTTGGCCATCTACACAGCTCTCTATAAAAAGGTTGGTTAAAAATGCGTTTTGGAGTCGCGATCCTTCCAAAGGGGGATCAGGGTTTGATGAAGGTACAACCACAGGTTTGCGCTGGAACAAGAAGTGCCAAGCGATCAACTACTAAACCAAATGTGCTGTAAAACGGAGGATACCTGAATCGGGGAGATTCACTCGTTGCCATGTATCTGAAGTGACATGCGCCAACGTAGACCGGGATCATATCGAAGGTTGGGGCGGTTGGCAAGGTAGAATTTCTGGTTCTTTGGATAGTGAATATGAGAGAGAAAACAAGTGGTTACTGCTGTGGAAAGACTATTTCAGTGCCCATCCTTGAATAGACATGACTATTCTGGTATATATGCTGGAATAGTCTTTTTCAGGAGGGTGAAAATGGAGCGATGGGCTTTTGATCGAATCAAGCAAGATTTGGACCAAAAAATTATCTTGCTTTCTGGACCCCGTCAAGTAGGGAAAACCACACTAAGTCGCTCTCTTTTTTCTCGGTATTCATACCTGAATTATGATGTACCTGAGCATAGAGTTGCGGTGCAAAAGAAAGACTGGAATCGGTTGAGTGATCTTGTGATTTTCGATGAGCTGCACAAGATGAAAAATTGGAAATCCTGGATAAAAGGAATTTATGATGTGGAAGGGGTGTTGCCGCGTCTTTTGATTACCGGGAGCGCAAAATTGGATGTCGCAAGAAAAATGGGTGACTCTCTTGCGGGGCGCCATTTTCTCTATCGGTTACATCCATTTTGCTTGAAAGAATTGGCTTCTCAAATGGACGAGGGGGAATGCTTTCGTCGTCTCATGACAGTGGGAGGATTTCCAGAGCCTTTTCTGGCAAATGATATCACCTATTACAATCGCTGGCGCCGCAGTCATTTGGATATTATCCTACGTCAAGATCTACTGGATGTAGAAAATGTAAAACAAATTCAGAATATCGAAACTCTGATTGAGCTTTTACGTATGAGGGTGGGGTCTACCGTTTCATATGCCGCTTTGGCACGTGATCTGGAATGTGATGCCACAACAGTGAAGCGTTGGCTTACCTTATTGGAAAATTTATTCATTATTTTTACGGTTACCCCATGGAGTAAGAATATTGCCAGATCTCTCTTGAAAGAACCCAAGTACTATTTTTACGATAATGGACAAATTCCAATAGAAAATACGGGCGCTCGATTTGAAAATTTGTTGGCTTGCATGTTATATAAAGAAATGCATCGGTTGGAAGATGTAGAAGGAAAAAGAACGGCCCTTCATTATCTACGGACCAAAGAAGGCAAAGAGGTGGATTTTTGTTTTATGGTAGATGGCATACCGAGATTGTTAGTAGAGGCAAAATACGGGGATACAAACCCGTCTCCACAGCTAAAATGGTTTGCGCAATTTTTTCAAAAAAATACCCCTCAACTCTTACAAGTCGTAGGGACAGAGTTTGAATCGTATCTTTCACGCGAGGGAGTTCATGTGATTCCCATTACAAAATTGGTGGCGTACTTGTCCTAACCCTTGACCCACTCGCCTTGTAGATCATAGGTGGAGCATCCGGTGATCTGGATTTGCCCAATTGTACCTACTATTGCAGTCTCTGGTGCTCCATGCACATCCACGATGCCGTCAATTTGGGGGGCTTGGGTGGAGAGACGGCCTTGCCAGGTCTTGCTGGACGGATCCCACTTTTCGAGAAGTACATCACAGCGTTGATCGGCATACCGACGTTGTAGCACGCGTTCGGAAATCCCTTGTTGCAGTGCCATCAAGCGATGCAAGCGGTCTTTCTTTACATCCTCCTCGATTTGATTTTCCATGCGGCCTGCTACGGTGCCTTCTTCTTGGGAGTAGGCAAAGCAGCCCAAGTGATCGAACTCCATCTCTTGTACGAAGTCGAGCAGCTCGGCAAAGTCTGCTTCGGTTTCACCCGGGAATCCCACCATGACGGTGGTACGTAAGGCAAGGGCTGGTAGACGAGTGCGTACGCGCTTTAAGATGTGAGTGAGGGTCTCTCGGTCTACACAACGCTTCATACTAGCCAAGATGGTGTTGCTGGCGTGTTGTACCGGGATGTCAAGATACGGCACCAGCTTCTTGGAGCTGGCAAAGAAGTCCAAAAAGGTCTCGGAAATATTTTCTGGGTACATGTAGAGTAATCGCAGCCACTGAAGTCCCTCGACCTCCTCCAAGGCTTGCAAAAGCGGCAAGAGGTCATCGCGAGAGTGGTCGCGACCGTAGGCTGCAATATCCTGGGCAATGAGGATGACCTCTTTCACGCCGTTGGCTACCAGGCCTTTGACCTCGGCTACCACATTATCGATGGGGCGAGAACGCAGGCGACCGCGAATGGCTGGAATAGAGCAAAAGGCACAGTTGTGCTGACAGCCTTCTGCAATTTTTACATAAGCAGAATGAGGGGTTAGCGTATTTACCCGAGGGAGTTCCTCGTTGTAGAGATAATGGGTTCGCTTGGCAAAGAGTTTTTCTTTTGCCGGGGGCGCCTCTAGCAGCTCCGCAATGCGAGAGAACTCATCGGTGCCGATGAACAGGTCAACTTCGGGAAGGCCTTGTACCAAACGGCTTTTATAGCGCTGGGTGAGACATCCAGTAACGACGAGACGCATGTCTGGATTTTGGTCCTTGTAGGCAGCGCAGCGCAGGATGGTATCGATACTTTCTTCTTTGGCAGATTGAATGAACCCACAGGTGTTGACGATAATGACGTCAGCTTCCTCTGGAGTCTCGATATGGGCCCAACCCTCGATCATAAGACTACCGAGCATAACCTCGGAGTCAACTCGGTTTCGGGGGCAACCAAGTGAAATTACGTGGACTTTTTTTTCGATTGTATCGGCGACTGCTGACATGCGGGATATCCTCTCAAGCTGGGTCGGAGACTGGCGACTTGGCGACATCCCGAACGGTGCAGACGGCGGTATATCATGGCCGAGGAAAGATTTCTAGTAGAAGGGGAGGGGCTATTGCCTCTGCTCTCATGTTTCAAGACGAGTGAGTCATCTTTCCCAGCATGAAGCCGATGAGGCCTATAACAGGGGCACTCACATGGAGATTGAGCTCGACGTTGACAGGAGATCGGTATGAAAGTGACCTGGAAGTGGTTTCTCTCCCTGATCGGTAGCCTCTTTATCCTTTTTGCTGGGCTGAGATGTGGATCACATATCAGCAGTACAGATACTGCCGCTCTGACTGCAGCACTTACAGCCGCCTCTTCCATCACCTTTACCGAGGTGACAACCACTTCTATCACAGTAAACTGGAGAGCCGCTGTTGACACAAGTAATCCATCAAAATCTTTAACCTATTTGCTTTACTACACCCAGAAAAAGCCCGGTGGCATCAAGGTATCTCCAGCCATACTGCGGAAAAATTGGATCCACGGAGGAATCACAAAACCAGATACTCTCTCAACAACAGTCTCTGCCCTTACCCCAAACACGCTGTACTATTTTTCCATTCTCGTCACAGATGCCTCTAAAAATACGGGGGTATCCACCATCTTCTCTCAGGCAACGGCAGAGGCTCTATCTCCCACGCTTTCCTCTCTCGTGCCTGCAACCAATCTGGTGAATCCCCTTCCGAAGACAATCGTCGCAATATTTAGTGAAGCAATGAGTCCTCTGTCTGTCAGTAACTTTTCCCTCAGCGGCACCTGCGCCACTTTACCCACTACACAGGCGGTGGCAATGAGTACAGATGGTACTACGGCAACCCTTTCTCTCTCTGATGGAACATGTTTGGACACGCAGACGCTGATGGTCTCTCTGGACCCCACTACCGTAACAAGCGCAGCGGGTGTCGCAGGTACAGGCACTGTCAGTAGTAATACGTATACCTTGGCTACCACAGGGCCTCTCGCAACAGTGGGGACGCCTTCTTCGACAGTACTTACCGTATTACATACTGCGACAGTTACAGTGAAATATGCTGCATCTGCGTCAGGCAACCCTGTTCTCACCAGTGCACTGACTGCAAGTGGAGGCGGCATTACGCTGACCCCCCTTACAGGTACCCCTTCTTGTACAGTGGCTGTAGACCTCCTGACTACGCCCAGCAGTCCGATCATCACTTTGAGTGGCTGCAGTGGAACGGGTACTTTTACCGTACACGTAGATGCAGGCACCGCTACGGACCCACTCGGGAACTTATCCGCCACCTCAGCCGAAAGTGCTCTGATTACGGTAGACAATACAGCACCCACCCTGGACAGTCTTTTTCCCGCGACCAGCTATGTGAACCCAACTCCGACTTCGATCCTGGCTACCTTTAGCAAGGCAATGCATGCCCTACCAGTTGATAACTTTGTCCTAACCGGTACGTGTTCTTCCCTGCCTACAAAAGGAACTGTAACTATGGGAGGTGGGAATATGATTGCCACCCTTTCTCTCTCTGGCGGCTCTTGTACCAATGGGCAAACTCTCTCTGTTGCGGTAAATCCGACTGCGCTGAAAGATACGCTGGAAAACTCCGGTACTGGCTCAACAATCACTCGAACGTATACAGTAGATACCGTAGGCCCAAGTGCCTTCCTGGGAGCCCCTTCTTTAACTACTTTCCACCATCGCTGTTACCTTTGCGCCATCTAATGCAGGAGGCACAGTAGAAACGGGGACCCCACTTACCAGTACCGGAGGTGGGGTCACCACGACGGTTGCCACAGGATCACCGAGTTGTACGGTAACCGTGGGATCCATTTTACCCACAGGGGCTACAATCTCCCTCAGTGGATGTACAGGAAACGGTACAATGACCCTGCATGTCAATGCAGCCACTGTCAAAGATGCAGTCGGCAACTTATCCACAGTTTCCCCTGAAAGCCTTCTTATTACTGTGGACAACACGGTACCCACTTTCTCTAGTTCGAATCCTGCCACTGATACGCGATTTTTCACCTCCTTTCCCAGCAGTATTTCACTTACATTTTCGAAAAGTGTAAGTGCCACTACAAGCAATTTTACGATCAGCTCCAGCAGCACATGCGGAACTTTGCCTGCAATTTCTAGCGTGAGTGGATCGGGTACCTCAACTATAACCGTGAATTTATCCGGGGGGGCTTGCTCCAATGCCCAAACGCTCCTTCTTGTCACTGCACTCAGTGGCATCACAGATGCGGCTGGCAATACAGGAACGGGGAGTCACACCATTACGCTGACTGCTGCTTATAAGAGAATTTTTGTCACCTTCAGCACAACAAATGGATCCATGGGGGGGCTAAGCGGTGCAGATGCAATTTGCAGTGGAGATAGTCGCAAACCAACAGATGGGAGCACGTACAAAGCCATGCTAGCCGCATCAAATCGTATCGCATGTACCACAGCCAATTGTAGCGGTGGTGCGAGCGAAAACCTCGACTGGCCCTTACGTCCCAATACGATGTACGGTCAACTCGATGGCTCGACTCTGATTGGGATAACCACAGCCGCCAGCATTTTTGTTCTCGACCCGCCCTACCTGACTAATTCCATCAGCAATGCTGGTACTACGGCATTTTCGCCTTCGTGGACGGGGCTGAATTCGGATTGGACGACGTTTGCGACGACCTGTACCAACTGGACTTCCACAGGTGGCTTCTCAGAAGCAGGGACCAATTATGCCAGGATCTATAGCACGATTGCGTACTGGAGTTATTCTTGTGGAGTTGTACACAGTTTGTACTGCGTCGAACAATAGGGGGAGGGGAGAAAAGCCTCTTACAATCCGACACTGAGCTTGGCTTGTAAGATCAGTTTATTACCTGTGTTCAGCAAGGAGGTTGCCTCTATCCCAAGTACGGCAAAAGGCGGAAGAAGGGTGAGATTGGCCCCAACGCTTGCTTCTGGTTGCCACCAGGTTTGGCTTGTGGGTTCTGTGTTTGCCTCTGTCGCCGGCACGGTACCCCGTGTCTGCACAGCGCCATAGCTAGCGAAAAGCGTCACAAAAGGTACCCCCCAGCTGGTTACCGCATAAAGTCCCCCACTTTCAAGGGCTCCACTTTGCAATCCTTGTATACGGCTGTAGGTACCGCGAAGGGCAAAAGCTGGTTGAGCCAGGCCTTCATAGAGGGTCCATTGCAAATATCCGCCGAGCTGACTGATGTCGCTGTGTTGCAGCTGCCCATAGACCAGCCCCAGATCAAAGGGGTACCAAAGCCCTTTGGTCACCTGAAGCTTGGGAAACAACACGCGCCCCTCCGGCCCTGTATATCCAGTATCTTGGGCAAAAGTAGCTTGAGAGGCCTCAGGTACATCAAAGCTTGTTATGCCTGCTCCAAGGCGAAAGCCGGTAATGCCATGGGCGGCAGCAGACTCCACAGTGCCCCAGCTGTTCAAGCTGCGCAGGGTTGCGTGAGTCTCGGATTCACTGGGGGTTGCAAGGAGGGAAAGCGGTACCAAGATGAGGCTGAGGACCGAAAATAGGGTGCGCATAAAGACGGCTCCTGTGCAAAATTGGGCGTAGCCCTTGTATAACCGGTGCTAAAAATAGTATGACATTTGTTTCCATCGAACGCCTATAACGAGAGCGACCATGACAGCACCGACTCAACCTATTCGTCTTCGCATTGCCCCCTCTCCCACGGGGGATCCTCATGTGGGATTGGCCTATACGACTCTGTTTAACTATGTGTTTTGCAAGCAAAACAACGGGAAACTGGTGCTGCGTATCGAGGATACGGATCGAGAACGGGCCAAGCCTAGCAGTGAAGCTAACATTATGTCGAGTCTCAAGTGGCTCGGCCTCCAGTGGGATGAGGGTCCTGATATCGGGGGCCCGTACGGGCCCTATCGCCAATCTGAGCGGCAAGCGATCTATGTGCAACATGTGCACCAGCTTTTGGAGAGCGGCAAAGCCTATCGGTGTTTCTGCTCCAGTGCTCGTCTCGATACCGTGCGTACGGAGCAGCGAGCCAAAGGACTTACCACCGGCTATGATCGGCATTGCCGTGAACTATCTGCCCCTCAAGTCGAAGCTCAGCTCCAGGCACAAGCTTCATTTGTGGTGCGGATGAAGGTCCCCTTAGCAGGAAAGACCGATTTTGTGGATACGTTGCGTGGGGTGATTTCCATCGACAACCACCAGGTAGATGATCAGGTCATTTTGAAAGCCGACGGATTTCCTACCTACCATTTGGCCAATGTGGTCGACGATCATTTGATGAAAATTTCTCATGTAATTCGCGCCGAAGAGTGGATTTCCTCAACGCCGAAGCATGTGCTTCTCTATGCGGCTTTTGGATGGAGCGCTCCGGTATTTTTGCATCTACCCTTGTTGCGAAATCCCGATAAGTCGAAGATTTCCAAACGAAAAAATCCTGTGTCTCTTACCTACTACCAGCGCAAGGGAATCTTACCAGCTGCCATGCTCAATTTTCTGGCTCTTATGGGATGGTCTTACTCGGAGACCCAAGAGATTTTCACTGTTGCCGAGATGCAGGAAAAATTTGTGTTGGAGAAGATCCATTTGGGTAGCCCCATCTTTGATATGCAAAAGCTCTTGTGGCTCAACCAACACTACTTGCAGCAAGTAAGCGAAGAGGAGTTTGTGGCGAAAATTCGCGAGGAGGTCTTCTCCGAGTCATACTTGCGTAAACTCTATCCCCTGCTTCGCAGTCGTCTGGATTGTTGGGAATCTTTTGTGGAGAAGGCGGATTTCTTTTTCACAGGCGCATTATCCTATCAGGGGCTTGGTGTATGTCCCACTTCTATGCCACAAGCGGATTTTTCGAAAGGCATGGAGAGTTTGTTGCTCGTGCTCGACGATGTATATCAGTGGGATTGTGCCACCATCGAGGCTGCGCTGAACCAACATCGAGAGTCGTTGCAATGGAAACCCAAGGACTACTTTATGCCCTTGCGCCTGATTGTAACGGGTCGAAAGGACTCGCCCCCTCTAGTGGAAACCTTGGAAGTACTGGGCCGAGAGATGGTGCGCTTTCGCATACGAAACTACTTGCAAAATATCTAGGTTTTCAAAAAATACCACCTCAATCGTGAGATTATGGAGTGTCTATGTATGTGATACGTACAATTTCGATGTTGCTTTGCTTTGGGTTTGCCCTTTCTGCCCAAGCGGGTAGAGGGAGAAATAGAGGCAGCCAAGTAAAGCCGGCGCGAGATGCTGCATCCGATGCCACACAGGTTCTTCGCGGTTCCCCTTTTCGAACGACCTTGGTTAAAGCAAAGGACGTATATCTGAATATGATGAGGGAGCCAGATCGGATGAAATGGGAAACGATATCTGAACAAAATGACTTCGGTCCATTGGTTCAGGAAAGCGTGGCCCAATTTCGTGAGGCTGTATTGGTGCAGTTGCGACACTTGAAAGCCCCAACAGTTCTCGTAACAACTTCGCAAGTAAAATTTTTTGGCACTATTTCTGTGTATATGGAAACAGCTCAACAGCTTTCGTTTGCTGCAGCTGATATAGAATTAACGACACGTAGAGATCTTTCGTTAGAGGAAAAACGAAGCTATATTCCAGGACAACTGGAGAGGGCTTTTTCTTTTATCCAAACCTGGATGGCCTTTGCTGCAGAAGTTGAGGTAGAGCTAGCCGAAATCTCCCCGAATGTTTTAAAGAAGGCCGGTTTTTCTGCTGACCCAGGCATTAGACCCATCTACCTGTCGCAAGTTGGCGATTTTTTGGCTCATTTGAGTTGGATACCCCAGTCCTGTGGCGCGCATCAAACGCGTCACTATCTCACACAAACGGCTACCGGCGGCCAAAAAGCCCGTCGGGCCTCTATGTCATATCAAGATACGTTGGTCCAGTTGCTGTCTCTTGTCAAAGCCCCAGCTTTGCAGGAAACAACATTTTCCTCCGATGCAGATATGTATCGCACCCGTATGATTCTGCTCACAGGATATTGGAAGACCTTGTTGCTGGATACAAGCGAAGGAGTGGCAGCACAGGTAGCAGAAACATATGGGTTGCTTGCACCCTACTGGGACAAGCAACCCATTGATCCCAATATGATCCTGTCAGCAGCGTGGGGGGCGGTATCAGTGGGCGTTGCCTCTGCTTGTTACATAGATTTGGGCCTAGACTCTCCCCTGGAGAAAAATCCGCAAGATATGGTACCAGCACAAAATATTTATCAATACTATCTCCAAGTCGAAAGGTGGGTTCACAGCCGACTGCCCATGGTACAGGCACAATATGATGCGACACGTCAAGATGGGAGAGAGGAAACCTTTCAGGCTTTTGGTGCGAAAGACGATCTAATTTCGACCCCTGAAGTCCGATGGATAAAACAAGCACTTATAATTTCCCGCATGAATTTCCCAACTATGATCCAAGCGCGCGAGTACCTGCATGAGAGAAAAAAAGGACTACAGCAGGCAATCCTCCTTCTCGATGAGGCAGAGCGGGAGGTTGCGCGAGAGGAACTGCTTGAAGAGGAGGCTGGAGAGCAAGAAAAAGTGCGGAAAGAAATGCAAGCACAAAAACAGGCAAAACAAGCGCTAAAAGAGCGGCTTCAAGCCGAGGCATATGCTGCATACTGTGCCAAAAAACAGGCGCAGACTGCAGAAGAGATACAGCGGCTGCAAGAGCGGGCCCAACAAGAAGTGGTGCAAGCGCCAGAGCCAGCATGGAGGCAGGCTCAACGAGATGCCATTTTATGGCGATATACCCATGGAAATTTTCAAGAAGGGCAGAAGGCTTTTCTACATGCATGGGAGTTGGTGAATCAGGGCACGCCTGGGCCGGATAATCTAGAAGTTTGTCTTGGATTGGCAGAGTATCTGCTGGCATGGATTCGGCATTGCTTTTATGATGACGCATTGGCGCTGGTTGCGCAAATGGAACGAGAGGTTGCACACTATCATGCGACCAAAGAATGGGTGTCAAAGGCCAGTGTGTTAGGCACGCTAGAGCGATTAGAAGTAGCAGAAGCGACTCTTGGAAGTCAAAATGTCGCACAACTTTTACATGATTCTTTGATGTATTATCGACAGTCTTTTGCGTTTCCTGATTTTATGTGGAAACAACAGCATGATATTGAGGCAACGAAAGAAAATCTTGCCTTATTAATGGAAATACCTCAGATGCTACAACAGTGGCCTGCATTACTGGAAAAATGGAAAAACTGTCGAAAAGAGTATCTGAAAGCAGAGAGAATCAGCAAGGATGGTGCATCCACTTCCGGCTCTTTTTCTCAGCCCTTGGTGTTTCCTACTTTTGCGTATTTGCATGCATTGGCCCCATTGGGCGCAGAAATCGCAAAGCTCCACGCTGAAAAGGAAGGTCTTCGCCCTGACTCTGCCACTTCTGTGTCACCGGGGGGGGCGGTCTGGTTCTGATATCGAAACGGATCTTACAAAGACAGAGTAATAATCAGGGGGAATACATGCGAGTGGTGCACTGCATCTGGGGATTGGCTGTTATTGGGGCTGTTGGTTGTAGCAGTGTAGAGACCCGTCAAGCAGAACATCAGCCAGAAGGAGTGCGGTCGACTCCGTTCAGTCCCCGTTTTTCTAAGGTGCAAAAGCTTGAAATGGATGGTGTGGCTACACTGACGCTTGATATGCGAGAGACGATGGTGCAGTTTGCGCAAAAGCTTAAAGTAGACGATTCCTTTCAGCTGTGGTTTCACCAATTTTGGGGTGACATGGCAAAGACGAATGATTTTGATACATTTGGGTTTGGGTTTCATACGATTTCACCAGCAAATACCGTGCCTCTTCAGTTGCAGATTAAAGCGACAAAAAAGGGAACGGAACCGGGATACTTACATCGGGATGGTGACAATCCTCATGCATTTGGCTACATCATTGCACAATCAACGTTTGTAAAAAAACTACAAGACCCTGCAAGTAGCTATAAGGTAGAGAGAGTCGAAGTAACGCCTTTTTCGCGTAGTTTTTCTACCCCCGGGGGCACTCGGTTGATCATACCCACAGGGCAATATAAGACCATCGTGGATTTCTCTCGCCGCGCCTCTGAAGAAGAGCGACGAGATTTTTGGGGGCTGGTGGCGCGCGAAATGGCAGAAGCGCTTGCAGTAGGGAAATTTATCGAGATGGGCGTACATTGCGGGGATCTACATGGACAGACCGTGGGCCATTTTCACTTTCGATTGACGATGCTGTAGAGAATTTTTTCCCGTCATGCCAATGCTGTTCGTTTAAGAAGCAAAGCTTTTCGGGACAAGGGCTTTGGTAATTTTTGGTTATGGGACAAATTTTGGCTGTTGATCGAAAGTAGCTTTTAGACGCTTTTTCAGGTTATGGCGATAAACAAGAATTTCGGACAGCCCATGAAAGCCTTTGGTAACATCGATAACGGAAATAT
>CANIBL010000005.1 GCA_947466225.1 Deltaproteobacteria bacterium | reverse complement strand
CAGCTCAACTTCTCCAGCACCGTTATATGCGATTTCATGGATGAGCTTTTTTTGGTCCATGGGTTCTCTCATGGTATTTACCATTTTGCCCCTCTTTTTGACGGAAGAACTGCACGTCTCCCACGCAGATCTGGGCATGATGGAGGGCTTTGCTATCAGCTGTGCTTTTCTTGCCAAAGTATATGCAGGCATTGCCAGTGATCGCTGCCAAACCCGAAAGCCCTTCATTTTTATCGGGAGTCTCCTCTGCGTTCTGACCAAAGTCTTGTTTGCCTGTGCGGTATCGCCGCTCTGGATTTTTGTGACCCGATTCTTAGATCGACTCAGTAAAGGCGTTCGCTCTGCCCCTACAGATGCATTGATAGCCGATATTTCGACCCCCGAAACCTACGGGCGCGCCTATGGATTTCGCCAAGCTTTATATACAGCGGGGGGCGCAACCGGTGCTTTTGTCACCGTTCTCATTTTGCATCAAAATCCTCATGCCTACCGCGCCACCTTTTGGTTGGCGACGATCCCGGCTGCAATCGCTGTATGGATTAGCCTGCGATTGCCCTATGGAAACCGCACTGATGTTGCATTCAAACGTCCCATTATGCCTCGAGAACCATGGAGCTGGTCTAACCTACGGCGGTTCTCTCTTTCTTTTTGGGTTCTACTCACGGTGTGCTTTTTTCTTATGTTGGCGCGGTTTAGTGAGGCTTTTGTGATCTTGCGCGCCAAACAAGTGGGATGGGCTGTGGAGTGGCTTCCACTCACGATCATTTTAATGGACGTGGCCCATGCGGCAGTTGCCTACTTCGGCGGGCGCTTTTCTTCTGCTTACCATCAAAAGCTTTTGGTTATTGCCAGTTTTTTTCTTTTTATCGCGGCAGACGGCCTCCTTTTTTGGGGCGGGGGGGTCTATATGCTCGCATTGGGTATCCTACTAAACGGAGTGCACCTCGGACTCAGTCAAGGCACGTTACGCGCATTGGTAGCCCAAGAAACACCGACAGATCTCAATGGAACTGCCTTTGCTCTCTTCCATGGAAGTAGCGGCATTGCAGTTCTCATTGGCAATATTATCGCGGGAAAAGTGTCCCATCACTACGGGTTGGCCTGGAGCTTCTTTTCCGGCGGAGTATTTGTATGCGTTGCCATGGTGATTTTGCTGCAAGGGCATCGCACAACCAACCGGAAAAATGGGTGTATTTGAGTCAATCGAGGGGGATCCCCGACGGCCTTCGGCCTGGGGATGACGGGGCGCTCATCGACAAGAAAGAGGATCCCCGACGGCCTACGGCCTGGGGGTGATGGGATCAAATCAAAAGAAATCCTACAGTTTTTTCCTTTCACGCCGATATCTCTCCCGAGTAGATAACGGAGAAAGGGATATACCATGGCCAAGAGAATTATCGGTAGCAGTCGCGCATTCAGTTTAATCGAGCTTATGGTGGTGATTGCCATCATCGGATTGTTGTCCGCACTGGCGATCCCCAAATTTCGCATCTTTCAAGCCAAAGCCCGGCAGTCCGAAGCCAAAAGCAACCTAAGTTACATTTACGCCCTTGAAGAATCCTATTTTGGAGACCAAGACAAGTATGCGGCTTTGCAGAATCAAGGCAAAGACTTTGGCTGCGGTGCAAATGAACTCGGCTTTGTTCTCAATCCATGCAAAGCCCGCTACAACTATTCGGTAGAAGCCAACGGCACTACCTTTACAGCAAAAGCCGATTCTGGACAAAACAACGCCATTATGCCAGGTTGTGACAAAGCCGACGTATGGACCATCAACGAGCAAAAACAGTTGGTAGCCGTTTCCGACAGTGTCACCTTGTGCCAATAAGGGAATTCTTGACAGTCCCGCCTCTTTCATGCTCCTGTAGGGCTCTTTTTACTGCCAGACAGGGTTCCCATGACACAATCCTACTTTTATTTGTTGATCGGCCTCGTCTATAGCCTCTCCCTTTTCATTGGGTGGTGGCACAAAACCGACGATCGCTCTGGAACCCAATACCTCCTAGGCGGCAAACAGTTTGCTACCTGGCAACTTACACTTACCATTCTCGCAGCTCAACTAGGGGGTGGCAGTTTACTCGGTACCTGCGATACCGCACGCACCCATGGCTGGGGGGGCATCGCCTACGGGGCTGGCATGGCCCTAGGATTGCTGCTCATCGGATTTTTCTTTGCAGAAAAATTGCAACGCCTTCCCAGTGGCACCATCTCTCAAGCGCTGGGCACGCTATACCACTCTCGCTCTCTGCAACAGATTGCGGCCGTTCTTTCCATTGTCACCCTGTTTTGCAGCTTGATCGCAACTGCTGTAGCGATGCGAAAACTCTTTCATTTTGTGGGAGCTCCGGATGCGGTGTTTCTCCTCTTCTGGGCCGTATTCATCACCTACACCGTGCTAGGTGGTCTCCGTGCTGTGATTCTCACAGATATTGTACAAGCCATTTGCATCTTGGGAATCTTACTTCTCTTCACCGGGTATATGTATTTCTATAGCGATCTGGATCTCACCGCCCACGGTATACAGTTTTTGCATCAACCCGCAGACGCAGAAGCGATCTCTTGGCTCGACTGGATCCTGATGCCAGCCCTTTTCGTCATCATTGGGCAAGACATGGGGCAACGCTGTTTTGCTGCCACCTCTCCAAAAAGCATCCAAACCGCTATGAAGGCAGCAGCGGTTCTCATTCTTCTCTGTGTACTGGTCCCTGTTTCTGTGGGGGTGTTAACCCGCAACCTCGGGCTCTCCATCAGCCCTGGCACCAGCACCCTGCTTACCAGTGTGCAACAGCTGACAACCCCATGGCTCACCATGCTTGTAACCGCAGCGGTGCTTATGGCCATTATTTCCACCGCAGACTCACTCCTCTGTGCCTTGAGCTCCAACTTTGGATTTGATTTTCATCTTCATAAACACATACGTTGGCTTCAAGGACTTACCACACTTGCCGGTATTCTTGCTGCGTGCGCTTCCTTCTTCTTGCAAGATATTATTTCCACCCTGTTGCTCGGATACGAGCTTTCTGTCTGCATCTTGTTGGTTCCATTTCTCAGTGCCATGCTCTTTCGCTCCACCTGCCTGCCTGCAGCCTTTTCTGCCATGGGCGTAGGCGCAGCTCTCTTTGCCTCCACTCAATGGACCCCCTGGATCACCTGCTGGGAAATCCTCTTAGCCAATATCGCAACCTATGTTGGGGTTGTAAAATGGACAAAAAGGCCACTGCTATGACCCAGTACGAAAACTCGATCCTCTCTGCTTGGATAGAAGGTCTACTAGAAAAAAACTCCCTTGCTGGTGGATTATGCGCTGTCTATCAAAATGGCCGCCCCGAGCATCGACGTGCCTACGGAATGGCAGATATAGAGACCCAAACTCCACTCCAAGAAAATGCCCTCTTTCGCGCCTATTCCCTCACCAAGCCAATGACTAGCATATTGGCCCTCATGGCGATCGAGGAAGGCAAATTTGCGCTTCATACACCTCTTTCAGATCTACTCCCGGAATTTGCCTCACTCCAAGTCTATGATCCAACATTACCCAAGAAATCCCCTTATCGTGCGGTACAAAATCCTCCTACAATTTTCCATCTACTGACCCATACAGCAGGATTCTCCTACGAATACTACAACATCACCCCAGTAGAAAAATGCTACCACGACCTCATTCTGCGATGTGGAAATCCGGATAATACCCTCACGAGTTTGGTCGAAATCCTTTCACAAGCTCCGTTGCAATTTGAACCCGGTACCCACTGGGGCTATGGCTACAGCACCGATATATTGGGCGCTGCTCTCGAGCGTACCTACGGAATTTCCTTTGCCGAGCTTATGCAGAAAAAGCTCTTCACCCCCCTCGGCATGAAGGATTCTGGGTTTTGGGCCCCACCGGAGCGACTAGATCGGCTCATGACACTCTATGGCACCCAAGCCAAGATGACACCGGGGCATTTTCAGATTTTCCCACCAAAAAGCACCAGCCCAAATCCCGAGTGGATCTGCCTGGATCGCCCCTCAGACTCCATTCTGTCCACTGCACCCAAATGGACCTCTCCTGGGGGCGGCCTTGTCACGACCCTTGCAGATTACCAACAATTTTTGGATTTTCTGCTCGCACGAGGTGTGCATAAGGGTGCATGTCTGCTATCAGAAGACGCTGTGCGACAGATGACCACCCAACAACTGTGGGACGACTTGGCAACCTGTAGGTTACCTACTCATCCCATCTCCATATCCAAGGGCATCGGATTTGGATTGGGTCTTGCCCAACATCTGTGCCCCCCTCATATTGACAGGGAATTTTTTTGGTCTGGGGCAGCCAATACCTTCTTCTTGCTTAACTATGAGAAAAAACGCACGGCACTGTTTGTCACCCAGATGATCCCCTTTGACTGCTATCCGTTCTTTCAAGAGTTTCGAGATATCCTACAAACTCTTTCTCGATAACAGCAGAGTCTGGCGCGTTCTATCCGCTACCAACAGTAGCAAATAAGCTGATTTTCCTCGGAGCAAAAGCTATTTACCGTCAGCATAGACGTATTTTTTGCATCTAGTACCCTGGCATTCCCCGAAGCTCCATTACTCTCCACAGTACTAATATTATTGGTAAATCCATAGCAACTATGGAATTTTTGATCTTGAGACTCGGCTTTGGTAGAACCAAACCAAATTCTGAGTGAGGTTGGAGAGGGAAGGACGACACGTAAAGAGACATTGCATGTTGGAGCAGCCGCATAAGAGGGACATGCGGTAATATCGTTTTGAAAGCTCTCCCAACTGGGAGAAACTTGGGCTTTTGTCGCAGCATATTGCACCACACCGGAAGAAGCAGAAGAAGGACGTCCCATCAATCCGGTTTCCCCAGGCAATAGCAAGAAAGCATGTGTGGTAGCAGAAAACGGGCAAGAGGCTGATATGGAAGTAGAAGCAGCTCGAACCGTATTGCATAATGCATCTGCCCCTGTTCGACCCCCCATATTTCCATCATGGGCTCCATAGGGAAATACATAAATAGTATTGGGCATGGTTTGAGGGCCTATCATCTGATAAGCGGCTATATTTCCCATGCTGTCGACCGCAAGTACATTGAAATAATACGTGCCCCCCGGCACAAGATCAGTAATTTGCACGGTGGGTTTCGTAAGCCCATTTCCCAACAGAGTGCCGTTTTTTCTCATATCTACTGCAGTTGAAATATTATCTAGAGCAGAACCGTATACTCGATATTGCATACTCGCTGCAGGCACATCACTGGAAGCCGCAGTCCAAGCTAGGGTTATAGAGGTAGAACTCTGAGCAGAGAGAGTAAGTACGCCTGAAACGGCAGGACCACCGTATGTTGTGATGGTTTTGAGTTTATACATGGCAGCGCTACCCACTTGGTTGGTTACAACGAGAGCGATGTAGTAGATCGTCTTGGGCAACAGCCCTGAAACAGTAAGAGAAGTGGCATTTTTTGGTACAGAAATCTTGGTTGCCAGTTGAGAAAGACTGGATACCGCACTCTGTTCGGTAGAATAGTACAATGTGTATGTCAACCCTTCTGTACTGGAGGAAGCATCTCCAGGCGGTGACCACGATACGGTACATCCTGAGGTTGTAAGAGCAGTAGAGGATAATGTCTGATCCTGGACAGAAAATAGATCCGTAGCCGCTATATTCGCGGAAGTTGAGCCCTCAATCCCCCCGTCGGGAGTTGCCTGACTTTCAAGGGGAGATTGCGCTAACTCTTCTGTACTTCCGACATTTTCCAGTTGATTATTCTCTATCGCTGCTTGAGGTTCCTCCACAGAGGAGGGTTGCGGTGCAGCAGAAGTAGGATCTAAAGCAGCAGCAGAAACAGAAACCAGCGTGCTCGTCGGAGCAGGTGAAGCCGTTTGCTCAACAGGAACACTGCGTGCATGCGAAGAAGCAGGAGAGGCGGAAGAAGCACCGCCTGAATTACAGGCCATAAAAAACTGCCAGCTCATAAAGAGCCAGACAATCGCTGACATAGCCATACAAACGCCTCCTTGATCGACATTTCTACCTTTGAGAAAAAACTCCGTATAGATAGCGTGGCATTTTGCTTTATCAATATGATAACGGGGGGAATAAAGATAAAAAAAAGTTATCCACAGCTCTCCTGTGGATAACAAAAAAACGGAGTCTGGCCCTCTTTATTCACCCATGATTTCAAGGGAATAGAAGAAGGTAGCCCGTAAGTAAAGCTGTGGATAACTCCACGGATGGATTGGCATGAGCTGCCAGTGTAGCCCACCAGAAAAAAAACTACAAGACTTTGCAAGAGGCGAAGTCTTGTAGAGAAAAGCGAGTGTATTACACCGCTGCAAGAGCAGACTTGGCGCGAACAACCAAGGCTTCAAACGCTTGCGGATCTTGCACGGCGAGGTCTGCAAGTACGCTTCGGTCCATTTCAACGCCAGCCTTTTTCAATCCGAAAATCAATTCAGAATACTTGAGGCCTGCAGCGCGTGCCGCTGCGTTAATTCGAATAATCCACAATCCGCGAAAATCTCTCTTACGGACGCGACGATCGCGGTAGGCAAAACAAAGGGCGCGGCGGACCACATGAACCGCAGTCTTGAAACAACTATTACGCGTTCCACGGTATCCCTTCGCAAGTTCTAAAACTTTATTACGTCTTCTACGGGCTTTAAACCCACGCTTGGCTCGTGCCATACTCAGTACCTTCTCTAAAGAAATGCCCTATAGCCATTGGCTGGAACATGAATCGTTACAAAAAAAACCCTACTACCTCAACACACATTAGCCGTACGGCAAACAACGTAAGATTGCCGCAGCATTGGTGCTATGCACATACCCGGTTTTCTTTAGCTGGTTTTTGCGGTCGCGGGTTTTTTTCGTCGCAATGTGCTGACGGTTGGCTTTGCCACGCTTCAGTTTGCCAGAAGGCAACTTGCTGAAACGCTTTGACGCGGATTTCTTGGTTTTGAGCTTACTCATTGTGTAGATACCTTCTCTTTTTACTACGTATACCCAGCGACTTGAGATCAGGCCCCGAATTCATAGAGAGTCCGTATTGGACACGCTGAACCCAGGGGGAAAGTGGCACCGATCCCAGATTTTTCGGCTGGAAAGGTTCGTGTGTACCATTTACCGCGGTGAATGGCAACTGATTCTATGGATTTATCACCTTCTCCTCTTCCACGCTTTTATAGAAAGGCAGGGTGGGTAGACTGACAGGACTCTGCAACACCATTTTCTCAGTCGTAACCAGCGGTATAGATATGGTTTTTTCAAGAGGCGCTGGAAGCGGGGCTGCCAGTACAGCCTCTGGCAAGCGGCTTTCCATGGATACCCTCACACTACCATCACTAAAATATTCCGTATGATACACATAGGCCGATCGACTCATACGCTTGATCACTTGTGATACCGATTGAGGCGCAGCGGGCGCTGGTGCCTCTAAAGAAGTATCTTGTTGCTGCGCATACTGTCGCTGAACCGCTTTTGCAGCTATAGCAAGACCGTCTGCAAAGGCCCGTTTTTCCACAGAAGTAAACCCTTCCTCTGATGTTTGAGGCCAGGCTTTTCCTACAACGCGAATTTTCCGGGTAGACCAGTTTATAGAGGCCCCCTCCCCAGCGCGTTGGGAAGAAGCGCTCTTCGGCTTTGCGATAAGAGGGGAGCAAACCCCCATACTTCCCATGATGCTGATCCATAGCCAGATGCACTTCATCTCAATTTCCTCCATACTAAATCGAGAGAATTCTAGATGGATCTCGGCGTGTAGGCAAGTTTTTGCAGGTTTTTTTTCGGTAGTTGATATAATAAGACCCGTAGACCGATACGGGAAAGACACTTTGGCTATCCGGCGCCAGTTTTCTCTCCTGCAATGCGCCCAACCTGGAAAGGTTCTTATGTTTTATATACTTGCAGCCGGCTCCGTGCTGTTGGGATTCATTCTGCTGCGCTCGTTACTTGCCTTCGTATTGTATTTCGAGCGGCGCCAGAGCCGTCTGCAAAAGGCGGAGATGCTAGAAGAGGCGCGAAAGCAACGTGCTGTGATTCAGCAAGATTTCTCAGCCCAAGATCAAGAAGCCCAATCCTTGGAAAGAGAAGAGCTGGAGCTCACGCTGCAACAACGCGCTGAAAGTCTCCTCCTTACCGAGCAAACGCTCCAAGCCCGTGAAGAGTCATTTGAGGTGGAAGAAAAGCGCCTAGAACGACTTGAAAAGAAAGTGGAAGAGAAAGAGGAAGAGGTTCGCATACTGGACACCCAGGCGGTGGAGCAACAAGCCGCATTGAGCCAACTGCGACTGGCCTATGTAAACAAGGTAGAAATTGTAGCCCAAACCAGCGCAACCCAAACCCTCACGTCACTTACAGAAAATCTGGTTTCCTCTTACTACTTAGAAGAGCAACGTGCGCTAAAGTCTCTGACAGAAGAGCTGGAATCCTCTGCGTACAAGAATGCTACCAAGATGCTGGAAAGAGCCCTTGGCCGGTATGAGCCGGAATTTGTTTGGCCTAAATCTGTGAATACCGTCGAAGTATCGGCTCCAGCACTAATTGAACAGTTAAGCATCGAGGACTCTCCGCTGATTCAAGAGCTCATCGAACTTTCTGGCGCCAATATTCAACCCCTCCAAGCCAGAGAAATCCCCCCCCATCGCGAAGGCGGGGAACGCCCCTCCCTCTTAATCAAATTTGCTGGCGGATTTGGCATGTACCGAGAATCGGCCCGACTCGCCCTCACAACCTTCGTAGAGCAAAAGCAACAAAAACCGCGCAGTCTCGCCGCCCTGTACCAAAAGTATCTTAAACAGCTAGAAGAAGAAGCGGCAATACTAGGAAAAAAAGCCGTGCAAACGCTTAATCTGCCTGATATTGCGCCAGAAATTCAGCGGCTGGTCGGCGCTCTCAATTGGAGAACCAGTTATCGCCAAAATCAGTGGTATCACACAGTAGAAGTTGCGGTGCTGGCAGGTATTCTGGCCAACGAACTGGGTGTCGATCCACAAGCAGCCAAACGCGTGGGACTTTTGCACGATATCGGGAAAGCCCTGGACTACAATATCGATGGCAGTCACGCGATCATTAGCGGAGATTATGCAGACCGCTATGGGGAGTCTCGCCTGATCTGCGATACGGTGATGTCGCATCACGATGACCTTGTGATCGAGACAGACTTGGCTTACGTACTCAAAGCTGCAGACACTCTCTCTGGCGCTCGCCCTGGGGCTCGCGTGCATCTGGAAGAGGGCTATAATATTCGCCTTGAAGCGATCCATGATGCAGTCTCCCGTTTCTCTGAAGTCGTGGACACGGCCATTATGAACGGAGGCCGCGAAGTCCATATTCGCGTCGATCATGGACGCATCAAAGAAAAAGACCTCCAGCATTTGACCTCCCAAATTGCTGCGCGGATTAAAGAGGAAGTTTCCTACCCAGGCCAAATCAAGGTGCTGGTCACCCGGATTTTTGAATCTGTTGCCGTTGCCTAACGAGAATTCCTATGCACACCCCATCACGTTCCTTTTCTCCTCAAGGCTTGACCTATCTTACCTGGCTCCAGGACCGGGGTTTGTACTGGTACACCCCTCCCTCTGCTGCGATAAAACTACTGTTTCTATGCGAAGGAAAGCACCTGACAGCGGAGCATCAGCAATTGCTGCAACGCATGGGACAAGCCGTGGGACTCTCTCCCTCTCAATTCCAATATCTTTGTATCAATGCCGAGTCAGAAGATGCCCTTACAACCGAGATACGCAACATGCAACCGATCTGCGGGTTGGTGTTGGGAAAATGCCCCGCTTTTTTATCTACTCTCCTCGCATCTACCGATGTACATATGAAATCGACTTGGTCCTTGCAGGACTTGCTGGAGCTACCCCAACGAAAAAAAGATACGTGGACTGCCCTGCAAAGCCTACGAGAACATTGGTCCACACCCACAATGTAGACAGGAGTTTCTACGATGATGCGCTTCGCTCCCCTTCGCCTCTCCCTTACCTCGCTCGCTCTTGGCCTCCTCCTTTGGGGCTGCGGAGAAAACACTGCGAAAAAGAATACCTCCATTCCCCCTTATGAAGTCCATATGGGAGAACTAAAAGAGGACAACCAAACGCTAACAGGGACCTACCGTTTGGGCTTTACAGACCCGATTGCCTCAGCACCTACAACAAAGCGTGAGTTTTTTCTGCAATTTGAGCTAATGGGGGAAGGAAGCACGACTACGGTGAGTACATTTGGAACGCCAAAAGTCGTAAAAGGAGAGAAAAAGCTACGAGGCGGTCTCAACCTACTCTTCACGCGACAAGGCAACACCGTACGCGGTCAGTTTGTTACCTGCTGCGGCGATAAACTCGCAGATATGCCGCCTTTGGTAGATTTTGATGCACGCAAGCCGATTTCCATGTTCGTGGTCGTTGACAATGAAATTCCCCGCGTGCAAATTTTCAAAGGGACGACTGCCTCTGGCACGCCAGTTTTAGATACAGAGGACCCCCATGTAGCCCTCACCGGAGAACTTTATAAAGGAGAAGGCACCTACTGGGGGGTTTCGATCCTACACGGTACGCTCTATGAAGCCCGAGTAGGATCGTGAGGAGGGCGAGACATCTTAGAAACTAAAGCGAACCCCAGCGAGCTCAATGCCTAAACTCCAGCCCTTATTTTTGCTGGTGCCACTCGTAGTTTGGATCTCATCGGTAGATATAGCGGTGCTTTTCCCCGTTACAATGGCAGTTAGAGTTAATCCACCCCCGACATAAAGATGCTCAGCTACGGCTCGGTAATAGTTTGCATGCAACAGCAAATTGAGATTTCTTGTATCAGTAGATACATCTTTTGGGCCCCCTAAATCAAATGTAGCTTCATACGCCCGCGTATATTCTAAAGATCCGCCCATATCCATGATACAGGTATCATGATGGTGATAATAGCGTGCGCCAAGACCCAGCCCCCACATGTAATCTTTTTGATCGGTGATTACAGTATCGTCTTGTTTATCTCTCGTTCGATCTTGGGCATAGGTCAGCGCAACCTGTCCATATACATTTGGCATCATAGAGTAAAAGCCCAACAACCGGTTGCTGGTTGTAGAGTCAAGAAATTCAAAGCCCCATTTGTCATCCATATACCGAATGGAGAGGTCCTGATCCATAGTAGCAAAGCTTTGTGTTTCAGCAAGTGACTTACGGCCACCTGAATACAAGGTAGAATCATCCCAGTTGTTGGTCATGCTTGAATAGTTATACCGCAGCAAACTGGCCCCTACCTCTACGCGGCCTCCCTCTGCGTATAACCCAGCAGAAAACCAGCACAGGGGCAACAATGCACAAATCTTTCTCATACGATAATCTCCAACATAGATAATTATGGAGATATCATATCAGAAGAGTGGCATTTTGACTCGTCCCATCTTTTTTTCACAAGGCTTCACAATAGAAGGGCTATGACATTTTCGTCTCCCCATGACGACTGCTTCTTCTCCACGAAGCAGCCTCCCCTGGCTCATGTGGCGATCAACAGAAAACGGCACTCCCTCGCGAAGCTGCGAAGGAAGCTCTCGATTCACTACTCGAATCTGGGGGCGATGATACGGCATGCGATGCGGTTGATCTTCTCTTGGAACAAAAGCGGAGGTTAGTACCCCTAGCAGTAAGAACCCCAGCACCTGATGGCGCTTCATCCTTGCTTCCCCCATTTTTTGTTTGATGCTAAAAACTAGCTTACAAAAATGCGGGGAAAAATAAAAGCAATGATTTTAGGTGGATGTACTTTACATGGCACGTAATTGAAATGTGCAAGCCAGAGCCTCTACCGAAAGAGTAGACGTTAGCAACGTTGCCTCATATTTCTGAAAGGGCACAGCCTCTTCTCGAGGTTCAAATCGCAAAATCAGATAGGCTTGAGCTCTCAGCAAGCCCTCCAACTCTTTTATGTCAATACCGCCTAACTCATGAGCGGAAAAAAAAGCTTGTACGGTTTTGTCCCCAGACGCAAGGTCCCCTTGCCCGGCAAAGGTAAGTCCTCCGACGAGAGAGGGGATAAAAATTCGAACCCGCCCGTGCATATTTCACCGTATTACGAAAAAGAATAATGGGGTTTGCGAACAAAGTCATGGTGCGCCTCAATAAAACGCATGGTACCGGTTTGGGAGCGCATCACCACGGATTGGGTACGAGCACCACCCCCTTTAAACTGCACCCCTTTCAACATGGAACCGTCCGTTACCCCTGTGGCACAAAACATCACCGGCCCTCGCGCCAACTCTTCGATGGTATAGATTTTGTCCAAATCTTGTACCCCCATTTTTTTGGCGCGGACTCGTTCCTCTTCCTTACGAAAGATCAGTCTACCTTGAAAATTGCCGCCGATACAGCGTAAAGCCGCAGCTGCAATCACCCCCTCTGGCGCACCGCCAATCCCCATGAGCACATCGACGCCAGTTTGTGGCATGGCAACCGAAATCGCAGCTTGCACATCTCCATCGCCGATCATCCAAATTCGCGCCCCTGCTGCACGTACCTCCGCGATAAGATCCGCATGGCGAGGCCGATCTAAGATCACCACCGTCAAATCGCTCACCGTGCATTTCTTCGCCTGGGCAATGCGGCGCAAATTTTCACTGGGAGAACAGCGCATATCGATGGCATCTACCGCATCCGGACCCACAGCCAGCTTTTCCATGTAGGTATCAGGGGCATGTAAGAAGTTACCCTCTTCTGCAATGGCAATCACACTCAGAGAGTTGGGTCCCCCTTTTGCACAAATGGTGGTACCTTCCAGTGGATCCAAAGCAATGTCAAAATGCGGGCCTTCTCCATTCCCGACTTTCTCCCCAATATACAGCATGGGGGCTTCATCTCGCTCGCCTTCCCCAATTTTCACGGTGCCGGAAAATGAGATAGAATCGAAGGCACTGCGCATAGCTTCGACCGCCGCATGATCCGCCGCAGTTTCATCCCCTCGCCCCATTTGCCGAGCTGCCGCAAGTGCAGCAGCTTCTGTTACCCGAACAAATTCCAAGGCGAAATTGCGATCCATAGATTTCTCCTTTTTTATTTTTTTGCGGCACCAGCTGCACAGTTGGTTCCGCAAAAATGCCCCAAAAAATCCTTACCAAATCTCCACCCGATCCTCCGGCCTACGATACATGGCATCGCCAGCCTGGACATCAAATGCTTCATAAAATTCATGCAAATTGGAACAAGGTCCCATCACACGAAACCGAGCAGGAGAATGGGGATCAGACGCCACCAATCGTCGTGCTTCCTCTTCTCTCGCTTTATCTCGCCAAATTTGGGCAAACCCCAAGAAGAGAGCTTGAATTTTGGCCTTTCGCTCTGACTCAGCCGGAGGAAATGCGGCAAGATAAGTACGCAGTGCCAACTTCAAGCCGCCCAAATCTGCGATATTTTCCCCGAGGGTCAAGGCGCCATTCACAGCCATGTCAGGTAATGGCTTGTACTGATTGAACTGTACCACCAACCCTGCACTTTTTTTCTTGAAACGGGCCTCATCCTGTGGTGTCCACCAGTCCTTTAAACGACCGGTTCCATCATAGTTGCGACCTTGATCATCAAATCCGTGGGTAATCTCATGACCGATTACCGCACCAATACCTCCATAATTCTTGGCTTCCTCTGCTTTGGGATCAAAAAAAGGAGGCTGTAGAATCGCCGCCGGAAACACAATTTCATTTCGAGTGGGTTCATAGTAGGCATTCACCGTTTGGGGGGTCATGAGCCATTCTTCTCGATCCACCGGTTGCTTCAGTTTGGCCATATCTTCTGCAAATTTCCATTGTTGGGCCCGGTGTAGGTTTCCAACCAAATCATCTGCCACGATGTGAATGGTGCTATAGTCCTTCCATTTTGATGGATACCCGATTTTATATCGAAACTGCGACAACTTATGTTCCGCCTGTTCTTTTGTCTTCTCCCCCATCCACAACAACTCGGGAATGGTATCACTCAAGGTAGCCAGCAGGTTTTTCACCATCGCTTCGACTTGTGCCTTGGCGCGTGGATCAAAATACCGCTTCACGTACAATTGCCCCAGATCCTCCCCAATCCCACCTTGCACCACATATAGCCCCCGCTTCCAAGCAGGCAGCATTTCCTGCACCCCTTGCAGCGTCGTTTTATAGAAATCAAAATGAGCTCGTACAATATCTTGGCTCAAAAATGGCGCCAAATCTTTTAGACGCTTCCACTTTTCAAATAACCGCAAAGTAGAAAGCGGAGTTGCAGTGAGAAGTTGGCCCAATTTTTTCACGTAAGAGGGCTGCTCCACTACCAATATCTGGCGCGCACTACAGCCTACCTCGCGGTACACGGTTTCCCACGCAATACCATCCGTCAAACGCCGCAACTGAGCCGGAGTCTTTGGATTGTAGCTTTTGGTTTCATCCCGATTTTCCACCCGAGACCATTGAATCTGCGCTATCTTGGTTTCTAGATCATAGAGGGTTTGTACATCTTGAGTAGAAAGCGGCATCTTGGCGAGAGCAAATAGCTTTTGAATGGTCTCTCGATATTTGGTTTGAATCCCGCGAAACTTCGGTTCTTTTGATAAATAATAGTCTCGATCCGGCAATCCCAAACCACCTTGGGACAAATACGCTGCATATCGATCGGAGTTTTTTTTATCTACCGCAACGCCAACTTCCAGAAACCCACTCCAGTCATTTCGAATCCCATATCCCAGTAAAGCAAAAAACTGCGCTCGGGTTTGCACCGCATCGATAACACGCACATCTGCCTCAAGCGGCTGCAGCCCGAGTCGGTCTCGCGTCGCTTCGTCCAAATAACTGCGATAGAAGTCTCGCAACCGCTGTGCCGGGGAACCAGGCACAACCTCTTTTTGCGCCTCCACGTCCATCATGATGGCTTTTAACGAGAGCTCTACTTGATCATTCAGCTCCATAAAGGCCCCAATGCGCGCCTTATCTTTGGGAATTTCAACGCGGTCTAGCCAGGCGCCATTGGCATATCGATAAAAGTCTTGCCTCGGTGAGACCGATGTATCCATTTGTGCGACATCCACACCTGCTTTTTGACGGGCCAACTGAATCGGGTCCTGCACAGCTGGCGTGGGTTGACAGGCCATCAGCCCTAGTACACCCAGAAGAGAACGTACTGTTGTCATTTTCATACCCGCAATCCTGTAAAACGGAATGATTTCGTATGGTTTTATTTCGGGTATCGTATCAAAGGGAAAGAGGAAGAGAAAGGAAGAAACACAGACTATGGAGTCACGGACTCTGTCGATGTCGTGACGGGAAGAGTCGGAGATACGGCCATCCAGCATGCCTCAAAGGGCTTTCGTTCCTCAAGGGGCAATTTACTCGTACAAATCCTGGCGGTATATTTGAGGTCAGAGATAAGTTGACTGTGCAAGGTCCACGCTTGCTGCACCAGGACTTGGGTATTCTGTGCCAAGTCCGCATGTGAGACCAAACTACTGAGGGTAGCAGAAGAGTCTGCTTGTGTAGGATCCACGGTGGCACCTGCCGCAATGGTTGTTCCAGCAGATACCACAATAGCGGTGATAGCAGCCAGGAAATCTACTTTATTGATCGTGGCTGCCGGATTTTGCGCAAAATAGGTCTTGCAAAGATCTTTTACCGTGGTCTCGTTGTTTTGTACCTGTGCAACCACTGCAGTCAAAATGGATTGTACCTGCTTCCAAGCCCCATAAGGACGGGTAGCATCCGTTGCGCTGGCTGCCCCCCAACAAGCGCCTATAGAAGGGGCTGCTTTATCGATACACCCCAAGCGTCCGTCCATGTAAGAGAGCCAGTTTTGGGCACGGGAAATTCGTACATCCATGTGATCGGTAATATGCGAACAGGTCTTCCCCGAGATCACCATATCGGGATTACTAAAGAAATAATTGATGAAAGCAGAAATTTCACTCTTCTGTGCCTGCTCTACATCGGCATCAGCCGTCGTATCTGCCAAAGATAAGGCTTCCGTATCAATATCATTGGAAATGGTATTCAGCAGACTCGTGTTGCTGAGCTGGGTGATCAATTGGGCTAAGAAGAGAGCAGCCTGCGGATCGGTCGTCAAGGCAATCGTACTAGCACCTGTCGTAGAGGAGCCAATTGCCCCCGCTTGACTCCCAGGTGAAATCGCAGTCCCAGCATTGGTATTTGATTGGTTCGTAGTGACCAATGTCCCAACTCCTTTGCTACAAGCCCCGAGACCTGCGGCAAAAATCAAAATAGCCATTCCGACTTTCATACAAGAGCTCCTTGGTAGAGTTTCCTTTTAGTATACCCTGATTTTTCCACGTCCTGTTTTCTCTTTCCTGCCCAGACTGCCTCGGCTGTATGGGTAGGAAAGAATTGAAAAGCAGACACGCGCAGCAAAAAAATCGGATGAAAAACAGTTGATTACAAATTTTCTCTGTCGTCAAATACGTCGCTATTTGGGTAGCAGACACCTCAAACCGATACAAAGGAGACGCGAACAACCCCTATTTACGACGAAAGGATGCTGCTCTATGGTAAACCGTTTCACGAAAATCATACTGGTTCTTGGGTTGGCACCGGTTCGATGCGGCGGAGAGGCCTCCAACCTACAAGTTAGTACACAAAATATAGAGGCTGTGCAAAAAAAGAACGCCGTAGCTACAGCTTCCACGACAACCACAGCTTCGGATACTTCTACGCAAACCTCTGTAAATACCGACCTGTTGGAGATTGTAAGAGACGCAACCTCAAAAATCGTGGGTCTCTTTCTCGATGAGGACGGAGATTTTTTCTTTCTACAAGATACTGACAGACAAAATTTCTTCTCTGTAAATAAAACCACTGGGCTTACCCAAAGTACCCCTGTGCATTTTGCCGATGCTGGATGCACAGGACCTAGCTTCATACACAGCCTCCGCCCCACAGTGGATAATTCACCACCTTTTGTCTACCGACTCAACGATCCAGCCAAAACCCCAGATCAGCAATCCCTCTACCGTCTCACAACTGCAACTGCAGTATTTTCCCCTTTGTTGAGCACCCAAGATGGCGGAGCCTGTCAGAATTTGATGCAAAATTGGGGGGCTGACAATGGCGAACGAGACGTGATTTTGGAGCTGAATTTGGGGGAGGAAGCGACGTTATTTCATGCCTATTTGGATAGCTCCCATCTGTATATCACCACTTGTGTGCCCTCCTCTTCAAAACTGTGTATAGCAGCTTCAGATTGGTCCAGTCCACAAACCCTGGTCACTGCTGCTGGTATAACTTCCCTATCGGGAACGGTTTTCATCTCCAGATCTGGCAAGCTGATGTATCTCTCCTACTTTAATGGAGGGACCCAACTCGTTACCCTTTCTTGCGGAGAGGCCCGTGATTGCACCCAGCCGGGAAACTGGCTGACCGGGGTGACGGCAAGTATACCAGGGGCCATCGACAACACCATACTCGTTAGTGCAACTGGTTCCTTGTTTGTGTTTTTCTATCAGGGTCTTTCAAATACCCGCGGTGTCTACGCCTGCAGTCAAAATACAGACTGCGCGCTAGCGGGAAATTGGACTGGAAATGACGGTCTTGGTGGTGGAGGTACAGGCCTACAGGTCGTATCCAATGGAAATAACCTCATTCAAATTTTCCAGCAGACACCTGGCAGTGCTTCCCTCCAAGTTTCGGTCTGCCCCATGACAACCGGCAGTGTAGCTTGCATTGGAGGGCCAGCATGGACGCAGTATCAACCCGCCATCGGCAGCAATGTTAGCTCACTGTCAGCTGCCTCAACGGCTGATTTCCTCTATATGGTCTATCACGCCGATTTAACCAATGATACCAGGCTATTTACTTGCACCACTGTCAGTTGCCAGGCAGGGGCTTTCTCTTCTCCCATCGTGATTGGTCAAGCAGATGGCGCCCCTTTTATAGTCCCAATAAATGAGCAGCTCTATGTTCTCACAGACACCACCCGATTGCTTCACTGTAGCGGACTTACGGATGGTTGCTTAAGAAGTGATGGATGGACAGAGAGTGAGCCACTGTTTCCCGCTATTGAACCGTTGAGTGCTTTTTTTGGTACCATCACCACTGTGTATCTAGATCGGTTGTGGTTCACATACCGAGGAATTGGCACCTCTCGTTATGCTCTCCAACTCCCGCATGGTTTTAGCTATCCTCTTTCTAGTTTTGCAGGAGGCTCTCTTATTTTACCTGCCTACCCACCTGTGTTACTCAAAGATACGCTGTCTCCTTGACATCCTCCCCTCCGTGAACGAAGGGGATTCCCGGTGAAATAAAAATTCTCTCTATCCCCACTCAACACACCCCCCACAACAGTTGCAAATGAGGCCCGGACAGGTATAGTCTGCCTTTCACCCTGTGTATGTATAGAGGCCCATTGTGACCCACGAAAAAGAAATCCGCCGCAGACGGACCTTTGCCATTATTTCCCACCCCGATGCGGGTAAGACCACGATGACGGAAAAGCTCCTGTTGTACGGGGGGGCAATCAATTTAGCCGGTAGTGTAAAGGCCAAAAAATCCAAAAAATTCGCTACATCAGACTGGATGGAGCTAGAAAAACAACGGGGGATTTCGGTCACCAGTTCGGTGATGAAATTTACCTATCTTGACCATGAGATCAACCTCATCGACACCCCTGGTCACCAGGACTTCTCCGAGGACACCTACCGCACCCTGACGGCTGTAGACAGCGCCCTCATGCTGATTGACGTGGCCAATGGGGTTGAGGCACAGACCAAAAAGCTCTTTGAAGTATGCCGGTTGCGGCACACTCCCATCATGGGCTTTATCAATAAGATGGATCGCGACGGAAAAGAAGCCTTCGATCTCCTAGAAGAAATCGAGCAAGTCCTCCAAATTGCAACGTACCCCATTACCTGGCCCATCGGCAGTGGGGGGCTCTTCAAAGGCGTGTACAACCGATTGACCCAACAGGTGCAACTCTATGAACCCGCCATGGACCGCACCAAAAAGTTGGATTGGGATGTACTCCCCGTAGACTCCCCTCTACTTGAAGCCAGAATCGGGCATGAGGCATACCAGACCTTGCACGACGATATTTCCCTCTTAGAAGGGGCTGGGGATGCTTTCGATCTGAACCGGTACCTCGCAGGAGAACTGGTCCCTGTGTTCTTCGGCAGTGCACTGCAAACTTTTGGCGTGGATACTCTCTTGCAATACCTGGTGGAGATGGCGCCCTCCCCCCTATCACGCGAAGCCGTTGAGCGTACGGTCTCTGCCACTGAAACCCCATTTACCGGGTTCATTTTTAAGATCCAAGCGAACATGGACCCCAATCATCGGGATCGCGTGGCCTTTCTTCGCATCTGCTCCGGACAGTTTCTTCGGGGCATGAAAGCGTTTCATGTACGGGAAAAACGACACCTGCGTCTCGGCCGTCCCACCCAGTTTATGGCCCAGGACCGCAGTTTGGTAGACGAGGCCTTTGCGGGGGATATCGTGGGGATCCATGACCCGGGCATTTTCAAGATCGGAGACTCGCTTTCCGAGGGAGAAGCGCTGCACTTCAAAGGAATCCCCGTATTTGCACCCGAACATTTTGTGCGGGTGCAACTGCTAGAGCCCTTGAAGTCCAAGCAACTGAATAAGGGACTCGATCAGCTGTCCGAAGAGGGGGCTGTGCAGGTCTTTCGACCCTTGCACCGAAATGACCAATACTTGGGTGTGGTGGGCGTACTGCAGATCGATGTCGTTGCCTACCGCATTCAAGCGGAGTATGGGGTAGATGTCAAAATGGTACCACTGCCATACACTGCCGCTCGATGGGTATCCTCTGGGGAAGATCTCAAGCTCAAAACGTTCCTCCATGAGCAGCAAAATAACGTATGCCTAGATTCTCATGGGCAACCCGCGCTCCTCCTCGATCACGATTGGCGCCTGAAGTTTCACCAAGAGCGGTACCCAGCTCTGCAGTTCCATACAACCTCGGAAATGCTCACAGGTCTGGCGTAAGCAATCCTGCCCTCCACCCTCTCAACCGGCGATGGTTTATCGCCACAAAGCTCACCCCATAGATCCCAAAAGCCAACACCATGCGCCAGACCCACTGGGATTGAGGGAATAGATACAGCCCCATCCCCATGATCGCGGCAGGTACCCAGCAAGTACCCATTTCCCGCCATGGCACCCGATCCAGAAATGGACACGCCCAATAGAGCATCCAGGCAGCAGCAAAGAGCTTCCCTACAAGCTGACTGGCTGCTACGCCAGATAAGCCCCAGTGTGAGGTCGTAAGGAAGGCCATCGCCAGTGACAGGATAAATCCCATAGCAAGAGCGGCAAACATTTTCCCCACCGACTGCCGCAGCTGCAACACTTGCTGCCCCAGCAGCAAAATCCCTGCTGTCCCGATGCTACCCAACACCAAGAGCGATAGCGGTAGCGCCATGCCCGTATAATCAGGCCCCACCAACAAACGTAAAAAATCCTCCGCAAAGAAAAAAATCCCGACAGAAATCGGGGCTAAGAAAGAAAATACGGTAAAGGTGGCCAGTTGCAAATGATGAGACAAGGCCTTTTTCCCCACCGTTACTACGGCCTCGGAGAAAAAAGCCCACGCCAAAATCCAGATCAGTTGCAGCAAGGCTTGGTTCAATCGACTGGCCCCTGCATACAACCCAATTTCATGGGCGCTGAACTGATGATTCACCCAGAACATATCCACGCGGTCCATCCAAATCAGCCAAATGGCAACCACTGCATACCCTTTCACGCGTTGACAAATGGGCACCAACTGAGAAAAATGAGGGGCTCCAAGGGAAATCCACTTTCGACAAGCAAATACGGTAAATAGACAAACCAACCCATTTGCCCCTAACACCCCTATGGCATAGAGGGTGCCATCTGCCGGCGTTTTGACCCATAGATAGATAAAAATCACGCTCACAATTTTGGCCATGCTGTTGAACAGCCCGTACATCGCAATCTTTTGGGTGGCCACCTGAATCCACAGACACTCCACAGCGGCGAGAAACAACATAAAACCCAAGGCTACCATCAGCGATAGGTAGGGGTGATACTCCGCACTGAACCAGCAGAGCCCCAATAAAAAGCCCCAGGCAACCAGCGCATGCAGCCCTTTGAGCACCCATAAATTGCGCACCATTTGACGACGCGCCTCGTCTGTACGCAGGGTACCCCACTCGATGGTGGCATATTGGTTATAGCCAAAGGTAATAAACGGAAAACACACCTCAATCAGCGTGATGCCCACCAGGACAAATCCCAGGGTCTCAATGCCCAGACGGCGCTGTCCCATGGCCAAAATCGCTAATGGCGCAATTTTCCCGAATAATTCGGCTATCAAGCTGCTGAAAATGGTAAGGGAGAGCCGCTTTTTTGCAATCATGGATATCCTCAAAGAAATGCCATCCACCGCTACGCGTTATCGTAAGGGAGGGGGAGATAGGGGGTGTGTACCATCCGATGATACAATAGGCGCAAGAGTAATTCAGAGCTTACAAAAGAGAGTTTTTGCCATGGCACAGACCCAAAATCGAAGAAAAATTCGGAATTTCCTCCTGCAACCCTCCCTTCAAACCCGATTTGGCTTTTACTCCATCGGCTTGTCCGTGGTATTTGCCTGCGTCGTCTTTAGCATTTTATACATCAATCTTTCGGATTTTTCCGACATCGTAATGGCACTCACTGATTCGGAGGGGGAAGTACGCGAACTTTTTGCGTCCTATATGTTACATACACGCTGGTGGTTGGCGTATACGGTTTTGCTGTATTTTGTTGCCAACCTGCTCGTTTCAATCGTAATTACCCATCGGCTGGTGGGCCCCACCGTGGCCTTTCGCGCTCATGTCCGCAAACTGTGTGACGGCAACTTTCAAGATCGCATCCACCTCAGAAAAGGGGATGCTTTTGTAGAGCTAGCAGATGAACTGAACCGCCTCACGGCGCTCATGGAAAAGACCGAAGGAAAACGAAATGGTGACTCGTAAGCTCCTCGCACTGCCCCTCGTACTCGGCGCACTCAGCGCAGGGGCCTATTTTTGGAAAAAACCCCAGCATCCTGTACATACGCTAGACCCTCACTCCATCAAAGCAACCGTACAGATCTACTCCAAGGCCAGTTGTACCTACTGCGTACAAGCCAAGGATCTCCTGCGAGGCAAAGGGGCCCCCTTTGAAGAAATCGAATTGGATCGCACCCAACCGGAGCGGCGCATGGAAATGCTGCAACGTACCGGGGGTAAAATGTCGGTACCGCAAATTTTCATCAACAATCATCATATCGGGGGATATTCCGAGCTGACAGAACTCGATTATGAGGGGAAGTTGGATGGAATGTTACTAGCAGGGCCTGAGGGTTGATTTAGGCAATCATTTCAATCTAATTCTGTCATGCCCAGGCCGCCTCGGCCGCATGGACATCTCCCTCGATCGAAGATGAAGTACCTACATGGCATAGAAAAGGCGAAGATCAGGCAAGATAAAGCGAGGCAAGGTATAAAGGGAAACGCCACGGGTAGTTTCCCCTATTACTCAATGATGAGAAGCCAACGCCTCTTTTAACAAAGGATCTGCGATGGGCAGCATAGGAACTTTGCTGGCAAAGCGAAAAAAAGACGCAAGAAAACAGCCCAAAAAGCCCAAGAAGATCCCGATCTCGATCCACGGAAAGACCAGCCCTTTTCCATCCGTTACTTCTGGCATCACTACCAAGAGAAACGAAAGCCACTGCCCGGCTAGTGCAACGAAAGCGATGGGGATCGTCACCGGCGCCAACCACTTGCTAGCCTTGGGGATCAGCATAAAAAACGGAAATACAAAAGTGAGAAAGGGAGACACGATCACCAAGTAAATCCAAGGCTCCTTCAACCGATCGATGAAATAGGAAGTTTCTTCGGGAATGTTGGTATACCAGTAAGTCAAAATATGGGCAAAAGTCAGGTACGCAAAAAAGACCGTAAACCCATGCAGCAACTTACCTACGTCGTGAAACTGCTTTTGTCCATAGAATGCTCCCAGTGGAGAACGTTGTAAAAAGAACATCATGAGCAGCAACGAAGCAAATAGGGTTTGCATCATAATCGAAAAGCACCACCCGCCCCATAGCGTCGACAACCAAGTAGGTGCGAGTGACATCAGCAAATCAAAGACCAATAGCGAAAAGAGAAGCGAGTAGGCTACCATGACAGGCGCTGCCCAATAGCGCAAGATATGCCGGGCTTTTTCACCTAACATTGTCGCTTTTTGCCGATCGCCTGCCACCAATGCCAAGTCTCGTTTCACCCCCAGGCTAACTTGCCACCCTGTGAGAATCCCAAGCAAAACCAGGGCGACCCCGTTACGAATCAACATAAAATTTTCTTGCAGCCACGTGCTCTTCCCCGGAAAATGATGGAGCATCTCTGGGTTCACAATCCATTTGTAGAGAGATTTTGCCTCCCATACATTCAGCTTGAGACAAATCAAAAACCCGGCAAAACAAATAAGTGCCATAGGTACAAAAGCCCCAAAGGCTTCATGGATCCGACGAATGGGCCGCCCCCACACAGCGCCGATCACATCCTGCATAGATCCAAGGGCAACACCGCCCAGAGCGATACAGAAAAAGAAGAATAGATTGAAGAGAAAACTGCCCCATGTACGCTGGGTATCACCCAACATCATACCTGCAACAAAAGTGGCAATCCCGAGCAAGGCACAAAGGTACAGCCCCCCTCGACCTGCAGGCGTAAGGGTTAAAAAGAAGCGGTTGCGTTGGGCATAAAAATCATTTCGATCCATTTGCGGACGCCTTCTGTAAATCACGTAGGTGCAGAATGATCTGCCAACGCTCGTGGGGAGAGGTAGCATGCCCATAGCTAGGCATGATTGCCGATCCAAAGGTAATGCGATGGAAGAAGAATCCATCCTTGCGATTCTTGTATAAATCCAAAGTCAAATCAGGCGGTGGCGGATATTTATCCTGAATATTACCGTGCCCTCTCGCATCCATCCCGTGACATACCGAACAATAGATACCGAACAACCGCTTCCCACTTGCCATCTGTGTATCTTCGTCCCATCGCCCTGTAAACGGATTGATCAGCAACGTTTCTGCCTCTTCCGGGGTCTTGGGATACAAAATGGCGTCATTAGATACACTGCCCACCGGAGGATCGAGATACTCTCGTTGCGCACGGGCCACCGGTGCGGTCACCATATCTGGCATGTACTGGAGTTTGGTCTTATTGCGGTCAAACTCACACTTGCAAGAGGTCAGCCAGAAAAAGAGAAGGCCGAGAGAGAACCATCTCATGCTGGCTTGCCACGCTATCGACCTGTTTGTGATCATGAAAAAGTTCCTCGCCAAAATCAAACCCCGTACACTTCTTCTGCACCAAACTCTCTCAGCAACTGCGCCTCATCTCCGTCTGCCATAACATCCGGCACAAAAATCACAAACCGATCATCGGTAATGCGTGGATGCAACACCCAGGAGCGAGGGTTGGGCAACCGGCCCATAAACAACATGCCCGTGATCGTAGCAATCGCACCTAAGAGCACCATGACCTCAAAGCCAAAGATGAAGTACGCAGGCAACGAATAAATCCCTGCAGTCTTCCCCCCCACCACGATGGGCCAGTCATAGTCCAAGAGTAAACACATCCCAAAACCTGCCGTCACACCGGTCAGGGCCCCCACAAGGGTAAACCAGCGCACCTGACTGGGACCCATGGTGTCTTCCGCATGCTCCATCAGCTCATGGTACGAAGTTGGACTATAAATTTCATGTCCCCGAAATTCAGGCTTACCTTTAATCGACTTGATGGCATCGCAAAAGTCATCGAGGTACTGAAAACTGGCAACCAGGCCTTTTTTGTGCTGACTCATCCTAGTGCCCCCCCGCTTTTCTACGCAATGGCTTCGGCATAATCAGTTTTAACTCCGACATGGAGACCAATGGGAAGAAACGACAGAAAATCAAGAGCCAGGTGAAAAACCACCCAAAGCTACCCAAGGTAATCCCCATCTCGATCCATGTGGGCTCGTAATGCCCCCAGGCCGAAGGCAAGAAATCCTCTACCAAACTGGAGATAATAATGTTGTAGCGTTCAAACCACATCCCTACGTTTACAAGCAAGCATACGATGAAACATACCGTTGGATTGGTGCGCAGCCTTCTAGACCAAAAGAGAAGAGGAAATACACAGTTACACGCCACCATCACCCAGAAGTAGAAAGCATAGGGACCTGCAGCTCGTTTTTGGAAAATAGCCCACTCATATTCATTACCAGAATACCAAGCGACAAAAAATTCCACACCGTATGCATAGGCAACGATCGTAGAGGTAAGCAACGTGAGCTTAATCAATGCCTCAAGATGCTCCTTGCGAATAAACCCTTCTAGATGAAACATCCAACGCAAGGGCAACACCAGGGAATACACCATGGCACATCCGGAGAGAATGGCACCGGCGACAAAGTACGGAGGGAAAATCGTAGTATGCCAGCCGGGTTGCATGGACATAGCAAAGTCCCAAGACACAATAGAGTGAACGGACAATACTAAAGGTGTCGCAAGCGCCGCAAGAAACCCATATCCGGTTTCGTAGTGATGCCACTGTCGAAGAGACCCTGTCCATCCAAAGGACATAAAGTTGAAGACGATGCGTTTGAACCCCTTCACCCGATCCCGCATAGAGGCTAAATCCGGCACCAAGCCCATGTACCAAAATAGTAGCGATACTGTCAGATAGGTAGAAATCGCAAATACGTCCCACATCAACGGAGAGCGAAAGTTCACCCAAATGTTATGGGTGTTGGGCAAGGGTAGCATCCAGTACGCGGCAACCCATACACGACCCACGTGAATTAAGGGAAAGAGCCCCGCTGTGATCACGGCAAATACGGTCATGGCTTCCGCAGATCGATTGATGCTGTTGCGCCACTTAGCCCGAAATAGGAAAAGAATAGCTGAAATCAATGTCCCAGCATGGCCAATCCCCACCCAGAACACGAAGTCCGTGATGAGAACCCCCCAATACACCGGGTTGTTCAATCCGGCCATCCCCATACCATAGGTAATCAGGATCCCCCAACACACAGCTCCCAGGAGCATACATACGATAGAGATCGAAAGAGCGACATAAAAAGCCGGGTGAGGTTTCTTCAACCCCACAAGAATGCCTTCATTCACATCCGAAATCGTTTTGTCCCACGCTACAAGATCGCTCATGAAATCACTCTACTGGTTATGAGGTTGCCCATGTTCTGGCTGATGAGAGCCGTAGCGCACCACCTCTGAGAGGTAGCTCACATTTGGCAAAGTTTTCAACCCATAGTGCCCATTCTCTGGATCTCCGCCCAACATCAGGTATGCACGCGGGTCTTGTCGAGCCCGGCTCACCCGACTCTCGGTATCATGCAGATCCCCAAAGACAATGGCATTGGATGGACAGGTTTGCTGACATGCCGTCTGCACGCCCCCATCTGGGATCTTACGGCCGGTTTCCTTGGCTACGTGCTTGGCATCTCGCAGACGCCCCACACACAAGCTGCACTTTTCCATAACCCCACGGGTTCGCACCGTGACATCCGGGTTCATCGCGCGAGGGTTTCGATCCTGGGCACGCTTGCCCATATCGCCCCATTTGTGAGTCCACCAGTTAAACCGACGTACCTTGTACGGACATGCGTTGGCGCAATAGCGCGTCCCCACACATCGGTTATACGTCATCGCATTGAGGCCCTCTGGATCGTGGGTCGTGGCAAAAACCGGACACACAGCTTCACAAGGCGCATGGTTACAATGCTGGCAATTGACAGGCTGAAAACTCACCTCAGGAGAATTAACATCCCCGTAGAAATAGCGATCGATGCGAATCCAAGTCATCTCCCGACCCAGAATCACCTGCTCACGGCCCACTTGGGGTACGTTATTCTCGATGGAACAAGCCGCAACACATGCACCACAACCTGTACACTTATCCAAATCGATGGCCATCCCCCAGCGATATTCGCTTTCCTCCAACTTGGGAAAGAGATCGGGGACTTGATCCAAATTTTTCTTCTTTGCATGTTTCAATGAGGGCAGATCAATTTTTTTGACAATGTCTTTTCTATTGGCAATGTCATGGTGCTTCTGCAAGGCAGCCAATCGAAACCACTCCGCCGTAGCTGTGAGCTGTACGGCTTCACCAGCTGTAACAGGCTCCTTGCTTAAAGGATCCTGGGCCTTAGGAAATAGAACCAACGGATTTAAGCCTGCATTATAACTGATGGTACTGCGTTCATCATCGCGACCGTTTCCACGGGGACATACGATGACATCGGGGTGCAACCCAGGCAATGGATATACGGGAACCGTAAGTTTGCCGGCTGCTGTCGACAGCACCACGAGCTGGTTGCGCTTTAGTCCTAGCTTGGTCATGGTATTGGGATTGATTGCCGCCCAAGTATCCCACGTCACCGTTGTGACCGCATCGCCAGTCTCTTGCAACACAGGCAAATGCGCGCCACGTCCATCATGGAAGCGATGATCCAAGGGGGATAACAACTGTAATCCTGTTGGCATTACCCGCAGTTCTTGCAACTCAGCCGCAAAATTCTTTAGCTGTGCAGAAAGGGATTGCACCATAAGCTTGCCAATGAATCCGCGTCTCAATACCGCTTTAAAGAACATGTCGTAGACCACAGACAAATTGCCTGTGAACTGTTGCACGACCTCCCACTTTTTATATAAGTAGGCATGGTAATCTGCGTACGGTAAATTTTTACCGCTGGTGGCCAAAATCCACAGCAGCATATCTTCTGCTTGTCGACTATCTGTGGTAGGCCGAATGACCGGCTGACGTATGGACCAAAATCCCTCAACCGGCTCCTCATCACCCCAAGACTCCAACGCGTGATGAGCTGGCAACGCAAAATGCGCCAGACGATCTGTATCCGCAGGAAAGGCTTGAATGGATACTACGGTGGGAATTTTTTCCAGAGCCGCGCGAAGTCCCCAAGAAGGAGGCACGGTAAAGACCGGATCGCTGTCGATAACAAAAATGATATCGAGCTGCGGCGCATCTGCGAGGAATCGTTCCAAATCGCCGGATATCACAGGAGGCTTCATCCAACCGCGATCGATAAACAGAAATTTTTCGTATGATCCAATCAACAAGTTCCCCAAAATCCCCACAAGTTGCAACTTCGTCGCGTCTTGAGAGAACATGGAAGAACCACCAACTAACAGCGCAGCGCCACCTTGAAGCATTTCAGCAGCAAGAGCCTCAAACTCGGCTTTTGGAATATTCAAAGTCCCATACGCGCGATCAAGCTCGGCTTGGTGCTTTCGCAACAAGCTCTCTGCAATTTTTCGCGCCAAGCCGCTTTTATTGGATGATGCATTTTCATAGAGAGCGCGCACGAGAAGAAGCGCAACTTGCATCTCACTACCGGGGGCAATCACCCAACGCTTGTCTGCATTGGAGCCGGTCATCGAAAGATTGGTTTCAAACTGAACAAATCGCCCGGTTTTCCCATTGTAGTATGCACGAAATGCACTCAAACTTTTCGCGGCAGCCACAGGTGAAAATCCCACTTCGAGGCAATCGCTACCGATACCCACGAGAAGATCCGCATGCTTTATATCCACGCGTGGAATTACCGCTTTGCCAAAGGCGATCTCATGAGCCCGTGCAGTGGAACTCCACAAAGAGTTGGGCTCCCAAGTATACAGCGCGGTCTTTGGTGCGCCAAGGCGCTCGAGCGCTTCACGGAAAAATTCATGGCGATGGCCGGTGGTACCACCGGTAAAAATCCCAATCTTCTGGGTTTTCTTAACCGCTTCTCCGAGAATATTGTACACATCGTCCCATTGGATGGGATCCAGACGTTGACCATGGCGCTGCATGGGCGCTTTGAGGCGCTCCGGATGATACAAAGCTTGAAGCTGGGCTTGCCCCAATCCACACAAGGCACCCTGATTCACAGGATGCTCCGGGTTGCCCTCGAGTTTGATCGGGCGACCCTCTCGGGTTTTCACCACAATACCGCAACTCGCAGCACAAGATCCGCAGGTAGAGGAGTAAAAGGTGGGAACGCCAGGAAGTTGATCGATAGGCTGATGCACATAGGGCACTGCTTTTTCCACCGGACGACGCACACAGGCGGCAGCTGTGGCTGCGGTGGCTACAGTGAAGAGACGCATGAAATCTCGACGATCTACAGAGAAGTCCAAGCCTTTACTGGAAGCTTTTACACCTGCCACATGGGCAGGTACGCCTTCCTCTAGCTCTGCAAGCACTTCTTCTGCAGCAGCATAATATGGCCCCGGAACAAAGGACTCAGCGGGACGCTCAAAATCTTCATGAGGCGCCTCGACAAGGGATTGTTTTTCGAGCTTCTCGAGTTCGTCCGTGGTTGGAGTTCCCACTTAAACTCCTTTCCTGCAAAATTCGCGTTACAAGTGTAAGACCATCTACTACGTACACTAATAGTGGCAAGTATTACATGTGATCGGTGCCCAGGTTGTCGCCTTCTTAAAGGGAGTGGCAGGTTCTTTGATCGTGCTATGACAATCCACACACCAACCCATAAGAAGCGATTTTTCTTGTGACACCGTGGTCATTTTTTCCACGTCCCCGTGACACGTCTGACATTTCAGCCTAGATTGCCCCTGTGCATCCTTGGCCAAGACGTGTACCTTATGAGAGAAGCGAACATACTCGGGCAACTTGTGCACCAAGGTCCACGGGAAAGGCTCATTGTTCTTGAAATGCTCGTTGAGCTTTTTAATGGGCTCTGCATCAGTATTCACAATTTTGTGACATCCCACGCAGGTATTTAAGGAGGGAATCCCAGCAACGGTAGAACGGCGCGCAGCGCTATGGCAATACTCACAGTCTATTTTCCGATCGCCGGCATGTAATTTGTGGCTAAAGGGAATGGGCTGATCGGGATGATAGCCAGAAACCAGTTTGGAGTCGTTTCCATCATCTGAATGCCCACCAGGCGTCCACATCCACCAGCCGCGAATGAGCCCTTCTTTTTTCTTCTCACACTGACAGCCTGCGGCAAAAAACAGAATCAAAAGAAGAAGGAGTGGCTGCTTGTTCAACGGCTTACCCTTTTGCATATGATAGGAAATAACCCTTTGTGCACCGGGAGGCACTTTCGCCCATCATTCGATACAGAATTCGGATTTTACATGGAAAAATGGGAAACTCTATCTAAAAATGTGGTTTGGGGTAAAGTTGCCTGTGGCGTTGGTTTTTTTGCTATCTTCTTATTATGGGGAACCAGCTGCGCAGTTTCTCCATACCCCTCCTTGCTGGGGACGGGAGAGAAACGCGAGCTTGGGAAACAATCCTATGAGGAGACACGGCCGGCGCTCAGACAGAATCTTCCCACCTCTCAAAATCGCAGATTGAACTCACGTCATGGGCAGCCAATTCTATGGCTGCGATTTATGACCCGTTGGGCCCCTTCTGTCTGGCTGCCCGTGTCTTATCTGGGATTTTTTCCCAAGCTCTCGTGTTCTTCTCCTCTTCGGAGGGAAAAGAGGGTGATCAGAAAGATCGGATATAAGCCCAAGGGCAGCAGATCGGTGGGCCCCGACGGGTCACAAATCGCAAGTAAGAGTAGTAGGTCCTTGACGGAAATTTTGCCTGCGATTTTGAGAGTTGGGAGGATCCGATCATCGCGCCGGCCTTGGGCTTATATCCGATCTTTCTGATCACCCTCTCTCTCCCGTCCCCAGCAAGGAGGGGTATGGGGAAACTGCGCAGCTGGTTCCCTTGAAAAAAAAATAAAACGAGAAATATAAAATGAAACAACCATTCAAACTTACCTCTCCCTTCACCCCTGAAGGGGATCAACCCACAGCCATCGCCTCCATTCTGGAAGCCTTCCAGCAAGGCAAAAAGCAACATGTGCTCCTCGGCGTGACTGGATCAGGTAAGACATTCACCATGGCCCATGTCATCGCTACGATGCAAAAGCCTGCACTGATCATTGCCCCCAACAAAACCCTGGCTGCACAACTCTACACCGAGTTTAAATCCTTATTCCCGGAGGACCACGTGGGCCTCTTTATGAGTTATTACGACTACTATCAACCGGAAGCATATTTACCCTCTTCCGATACCTATATTGCCAAAGATAGCGCCATTAATGAAGACATCGACAAAATGCGCCACGAATCTACACGCTATTTGGTCGAGGAACCCAACACCATCATCATAGCCAGCGTAAGCTGCATCTATGGATTGGGATCTCCGACCTCCTACGCCAAGATGATGCTTTCTCTCAAAACACCCATGGCCATGGAGCGAGAAGAACTGATACGCCGCCTCATCGACATCCAATATTCTCGCAATGATCGCGTCCTAGAACGGGGATTCTTTCGCGTGCGTGGTGATGTCATCGACATTCTGCCGGCCCATGATAAAGAATTTGGCATTCGCGTGCGATTCTTTGGGGATGAAATCGAAAGCTTGCACAAGTTATGCGTAGCCGACGGGAAAGAAGTACAGCCCATTTCCGAAGTCTGCCTCTTTCCCAATAGCCACTACATTACCCCACGCAGCGACCGAAAAGAGATCCTCACAGAAATTCGCCATGATTTGGGCCTGCGGTTACGAGAGTTACACGCCTTGCATAAAGAGAAGGAAGCCATTCGCCTCGAACAACGCACCCTCGAAGATCTGGAGCTATTCGAACAGCTCGGCTACTGCCCAGGAATCGAAAACTACTCTCGCTACCTCACCGGCCAAGCGCCAGGAGAGCCACCTGCATGTTTGCTGGATTATTTTCCTGACTCTTTTCTCACAATTTTGGATGAGAGTCATATCACTGTGCCTCAGATTCGCGGTATGTACCGAGGGGATCGCGCGAGAAAAGAAAATTTGGTGGCGTACGGATTTCGCTTACCGGCCGCACTCGATAACCGTCCCTTAACCTTCGAAGAATTTATGGCACGTACGGATCAGGTGCTCCATGTTTCCGCAACGCCGGGCGCCTATGAGCAAGAGATAGAGGGATCCTTTAGTGAGCAAGTGATTCGCCCGACAGGATTGATCGATCCCAAAATTGAAATCCACCCCGCACACAATCAAATCCAAGATGTGCTATTGGAAAGCCAGCGTGCCATCGCTGCAGGCGGCCGAGTATTGCTCACCACTTTGACCAAGAAAATGTCCGAGGAACTCACGGAGTTCTATCGCGAGCAGGGCTTGCGGGTTCGCTATCTCCATTCGGATATCGACACCCTAGAGCGCACGCAACTCTTACGGGAACTTCGTATGGGAACCTTTGATGTGCTCATCGGCATCAACCTCTTGCGAGAAGGACTGGATCTCCCCGAGGTTACCTTGGTAGCTATTCTGGATGCAGATAAAGAGGGCTTTTTACGCTCTAAAACCTCCATCATTCAAACCGTGGGCCGAGCTGCACGAAACAAAGACTCTCGCGTGATTCTCTACGCGGATGAAATTACCAACAGCATTCGCCAAGCTGTAGAAGAAACAGAACGTCGACGCTACATCCAACTGGCGCACAATGCAGAACATGGAATTACCCCTAAATCCATTCAGAAAGACATCCCCAAGGATTTGAAAGTAATCTATGGATTGGCATCAGAGGAAAACACAACCTCCACGCCACAGCTGGATGCTGCGCAGTTGGCCCAAATAGGGATTCATACCCAGAAAGATCTGGACAAGCTCATCCGGAAAAAAACCAAACTCATGCAAGGTGCTGCTTTGACCATGGACTTTGAACAAGCTGCCAAACTACGAAATGAAGTGGGTCAACTACGCGGGATCCAATTGGAGAAGAAGCCATGAGTCCCATTCCGCTTCATACCCTGCCTACATCTGCTGGCGTATACCTTTTCAAAAACGAATCTGGCACGATTCTCTATGTGGGCAAAGCACGAAACTTGCGAGCGCGAGTCTCATCCTATTTTGTGGAGAAAGGGCAAACGCCAAAAACTCAAACCCTGGTGCGTCAAATCGCAGATGTAGAAGTGGTACTGGTGCCATTGGAAATCGATGCCTTGCTCTTGGAGCGGGAGTTCATCAAGCAGCATAAGCCCCTCTATAACATTCTCTTGCGTGACGACAAAGAATACCCTCTTGTACGCATCAATTTGCATGACCCATGGCCCCGCTTTCGCTTGGTACGCCGCGTAAAAAAGGACGGTGCAGTTTACCTCGGCCCCTACGCCAGCGGCTTTCAGCTGCGCAAAACCTTACAGCTTATGTACAAAGTTTTTCCTCTGGTTCGATGTACAGAACGAGAATTTGCCAATGTCACACGACCTTGTAACTACTATGCCATTAAGAAATGCCTAGCGCCGTGTCACCTCCCGGTAGACCGCACCTTGTATATGGAGATGGTGCATCATGCCATGGAATTTCTTCAAGGCAAAAACCAACAGATTCAACTCGCCCTCAAAGCGAAGATGTTGGAAGCCTCTGGAAAAGAAGACTATGAACAAGCGGCTCTCTACCGAGATCAACTTCTTGCATTAGATAGTCTCAAATCTCAGCAATCGGTAACCCACTTCACAGTCGCTGCTTGTGATACTGTGAATTTTTACGAAACAGAAGGGCAACTGGCCTTTTCCTTGCTCTGTATTCGCAATCACCAAATCCAAGCTCACTTCTCCTTCCTATGGAAACATGCGACTGGAACGCCTGCTGAAGAGTTGCAAGCGTTTCTCCTCCAATACTATGAACATCATCCCCTTCCCGTAGAGTTAGTATTACCACTGCCACTACCGGATCAAGCCCATTGCCTCACGCTATGGAACACAACCCTGCGTCTTACCGTGCCCCAACGAGGAGAAAAGAAAAAAATCCTGGCTCTCTGTGAACGAAACGCCCAGCATGCCAGCCTCCAACTGGCAGCCGAAAACGAAAGGACAGAAGAAGTCTTAGCCCAAATTCAACAGGCTTTTTCTCTACCCACTCTCCCTCGTCGGATGGAATGCATCGACATTTCTAATTTACGAGATACCGCAATCGTAGCGTCTTGTGTGTGCTTTATAGAGGGAAAACCAGAAAAATCGTTATACCGACTCTATAACCTCAAGACAGTGCGCACCCAAGATGACTTTGCCAGTATCTATGAAATTGTGACGCGACGCTTGCAGGCAATTCCAACGGAAGGAAAACCCGACCTCTTGGTCATAGATGGAGGAAAAGGACAGCTTGCTGCAGCCTGGCAAGCGCGAGCTGATGTGGGGTGCAACGAAATTCCCATCGTCAGCTTGGCAAAAAGTCGGCTGCAGAAACAAGAGGGAACAAGCGAAACCCTTTCGTATACAGAAGAGCGCATCTGTCTTGCACCAGATGCTTTACCACTCCCGCTGGAAAAGGGCAGCAGCATGTACCAAGTCTGCACGCACTTACGCGATGAGGCCCATCGGTTTGCCTTGGGCCATCATCGCAAACGGAGAAGTAAGTTGGGCGTGGAAAAGAAGTAGACTAGAGGCCAGATTTCAAGCGAGTTGTATTATACACAGAAGAAACCAGCGCACACATCGGCCCTGCAATTTTTGCATCGATGATAGACTCTGGTGTCCCACGCAAGGTATTTTGTGCTTGATCCAACTTATCCAACTTTGCATTCACTGAAACAAATCCGCCACTCTCTTGTCCGGCAAGAGCCTGCAGTGCACCAGCTGTCTGGACAAGCGCTTTGAAACCACCGGGTTTTACTGTAACGACCCCTTTTTGCGTGGATCCATCAGGGCTCATCTTACAAATCCAAAACCCAGAATCTCCTCCCAGTATCCCACCGGTAACACCCCCTGTTTGCGCCGTTAGAAGATCATATGTCCGTATTGTAACGACAACTTCATCTCCATTCACGATCAACCCATCTCCATCCGCAGCTTTTGGTGCTGCAAACTCAAAGTTTTTGGTGAGCGCATCGTCGGTATTCCCTTTTATACTCACATGTACCTCGCTAGTAGGCGGTGTAAGCAAATTCAGGAACAGCTTGTAGACACTTTCCAAATTGGTTGGCACGGTCGTTTCCAGCGTCATACCAGGAGGGGGAGTATATCCATCTGGAGGTAAGGTACTCCCATATACAATCACGCGAACTGGACTCACAGGATCAGCGGGAAATTCTTGCAACTGTTGGTAATCATCTGTCGTATAGGTGGTAATACCAATCGCCAACAATAACCCTACATTTTTTATGCGAACAGCAAAAGCGTCGCATGTTTCCCCTTTTCGTACCAATCCTGCAAAAAAGCGCAGACGACACCAATCCGCTGGACGAGTTGTAATAGCAGGTGCAGGTGCAGGTGCGGGTGCAGGTGTGCCATCCGGTTTTTTTGGCGCTGGCGCTGGTGCCGGTGCTGGCGCTCCTCCGCCACTTCCGCTCATTTTGGAAGACTTACAGCCAGTCCCTCCGATCCCCACCGCTGCACCCAGCAACAGACCCCATACCCACGATTTGCGCATATCCCTCTCCTCTTGCATAATTTTGGTTACAACAGATTGCGATTTTCTTCATTATACCACCCCTCGCAACTGCAGCCAAAAATTTGGATTGTACTTTTATCTGATTACCTTTAGGGTTAAGGTATCAGCATTCTCACAATTTCCATGATGTCTATGTACCAATCTACTCCCACTCCAACGCCACCTGTCACCCTGCTTTTAGCAGGCGTTCGCAGCGCTTTTGCTAAATCTTTCGGGGCATTCGAAGACTGCAGCACCCTCGAACTATTGAGCCGAACCGTAGACTTTTTGCGTACCGAAACCCATATCCCCACTTCGCAGCTCCGTAATTTGGCTGCTGGCGTAAGCATTGCCCAAACCCAACATCCCAATGTTGCTCGCGAGGCTTTGCTTCTTTTAGGTCTGCCACAAATCCCGGGGTATACGGTAAACACCGGATGTTTATCTGGATTGCAAGTCGTCACGGACGCCATTCAACAGATTCGAACGGGGCAACAAGGGTTCTTCTTAGCCAGCGCTGCAGAATGCTGGAGCGATGTGCCCATCGTATACTCTCGAGAAGCCAGAAAATTTCTGCTCAAGTTATCAAAAGCCAAATCAGCTGCTGCCAAGCTGAATATGATCACCAACTTTAATGCCAAGGCCTGGCTCCCCAAGGCCCCTCTACGGGAGGAGCCCTATACCGGCATCACCTTGACCGCACATGCGGAACAATTGGCGTTAGAGACCGGCATCACCCGCAACGAGCAAGATACTTACGCCTGGCTGTCTCACAGCCGCGCATTGGAGGCAGAGAAACAAGGACTCTGGAAAGAAAGACGCATCTCCATCTGGCCCAGCCCCCACTACACGGACTGTGTGCAACAAGATCATCGCTTGCAGCATCCCCTCACGCAAGAGGCTTTGCGCACCATGGAGCCGGTGGTGGACCCAGAGTTCGGCACTCTCACCCATGGCAATGCCACCCATCCCTGTGATGGCGCAGCCGTCTGTTTGCTCGCGGATGCAGAAACAGCTCGTACAAGCGGGCTAGACGCACAGGCCAGGCTTGTGGACCATGTATATTGCGCTTTTTCTCCTGAGTCTCCGTTTCTACTTGGTTCTGCTGCTGCCATTGCCCAGTTGCTTCAGCGAAATGGACTTACCCTGTCCCAGATTGATCTGTTTGAGATGCATGAAGGCAGTGCGGTGCAAATTTTGGCGACCCAACAAGCCTTGGCCTCCCCCGAATACTGCCGCACCCAGCTGGGGCTTTCGAATGCCCTGGGAGAAATTCCCTTCAACAAATTGAACATCCGCGGTGGGGCACTCACGTTGGGGCACCCCTACGGCGCCTCCGGCTTGCGTATGATCATGGATATCGCAGATGAGTTACGTCGGAGAGGAGGACAATGGGGCATTGTGACCCTCTGCGGGAGCGGCGCCATGAGTGGGGCACTCTTGATTCAAAATCCCTCTTTCACATGAAAACCATGACATATTTAGACACAATCAACTTAAAACAATCTCTTCTATCCGTCAGCCCCACCGAACGAAGAGAGCGTCGGGGATCTCCCTCGATAGTGGGAGATTCTCATACGGCCAAGGCGGCGTGGCCATGACGAAAATGGATCTATATTATGAAATCGGAGATGACCAAACCGCGACCCTATTTTTCCCTCAGCCATTTGACCCGCTGCAACTGGAGCTCCAAACTGCGTTGCGTAGGGCTCTTTCAGAATTGGCGCAGAAAAAACTGGTGGGTCTCCTGATCCGCAGCACAGATTCCTTGTACTTCGGCTCAGATACCAGCGCAGCAGAAGTGCTCCACTTTCCTTCTCGTCAAGCGGCACAAGCCTATTCCCATACCTGGCAAGCCCTAGCAGAGCAGCTACATGCTCTGCCGTACACGGTGGTCTGCCTACTACCCGGGCGATGCATCGGTATGCCACTGGAGTTGGCATTGGCCTGCGATTGGCGCATCGGAACCCCGGCCACCCAACTCGGATTTCTTGATATCCAGGTTGGTTCTCTCCCCAAAGCGGGCACCCTCCATCGCTTACCCCGCCTCGTGGGACTGCAAACTGCTTTGGATTTGCTTCTCACCGGGCGAATGATTTCCGGTATAAAAGCGTATCAAACCGGCCTTCTCCACGCCTGTGTCCCGGCACCTCTGATGGAATCACAATGCCGAGTGTTGCTGCAACGGGTGAGCAAACACAAACGCCTATCCGCCGCCATTGCACGTACCTCGGCGTTTTCTCGCAGCTTGCCAAAATGGGCTATGGAGGGAAACCCCATTGGACGCAAGATGATCTTTAAAAAGACGAGAGAAACCATCGAAGAAAAAACCCAAGGTCGTCAACCGGCCGCCTATCATTGCCTCGACGCTGTGGCCTACAGCTTCGAAACTACGGGGGCCAAAGCCCTACAAAAAGAAGCCGAGCTTTTCGCCGCCTCCATCTCCACGCGAGAGGCTCAAAGCCTCAGCCACCTGCATCGGATTCGAAGGCGGGTACAAGCATCTGCAGTCATATCCCCCGCCAGCTGTCCTACCATCGGACTCCTCGGCGCCTCCCGACAAAATGGAGACCTTGCCTTGTGTGCCGTGACTCACGGGCATCGTGTCCTGCTGTATGAAGAAAATGTGGAAGCAATGGGGGGCCTCTTGCGACAGGTCTACGAAGCTCTCTTGCGAAAAGTAGACAAAAGGGAACTTGCGCTACATAAGGTACCCCAGTATATGGCACGACTGTCTCCGTGCCGTTCACAGACGGGACTTTCCCATTGTGAGTGGGTAGTCGATTTGACCCAAAGCCCAGCCAAACTGCATACGGGGGCGACAACAGTTCTGGCCTACTTTTTGCCATCCCCCAGTGACTTTGTTGAGGTTTGCTGCCCAAAAGGCGGAGATAGTACTTTGATCGAAGCCCGACTCCATCGCATCGGAAAAACCCCTCTCACCCTCTATCCAGAGGGACCTTTTTTCTTGCCTCATATGGAAACCCTCTTTTTTTCTGAAGCGCTTCAGTTGGCAGAAAAAGGCCTTTCGACTGCCGCCATCGACAAAGCCTTGGAAGAGTTTGGCTTCCGCGTTGGGCCCTTTCGATGGATGGCACAACGAGGTGAAACCTCAACACCTACCGCTACCTCTACTCTCGAGTGGGAAGGGGCCGATATCGTCAACCGCTTTTTATTGGTGCTATTGCATGCCACGTGCGCGCACCTGGAGCAGTATCCATACGCTTCTCTCGAGAGCATCGAAATTTTGCTTGTCGAAGGATTGGGATTTCCCGAAATTTGGGGGGGACTGCTAAAATACGCAGATTTTGTGGGGATCCGATCCTTGCGAGACAACCTTGTCCATTTGGCAGACCAGGAGGGCCCTAGGTTTCTGCCATCTGCTGGGTTGGAGAAGCAGGGACGTTTTTTCCCCCTGGAGCCGGTGTTTTATTAGGGTACGAGCATCTCATTCAATGAAAAATCAAGGCGGCGTGGAATTTGTCAAACTTTGAATTTTCTGATCTATCTGTTGCAGCTCACTACGAAGCGTCTTCGTTTGAGCATTCACATCTACAATCGTTTTAACTGCATCCTCACAAACGACACAAGAAGCTGAGGTTGCCGCCAGCCCCAAACTATTAAATGGATCGTGATCTTTATCAATAATAACATTTAAGACCACAAGTCCGACTACGATCAAAGCTCCCGGGTTTTTTGCAAGCAAAGATTTTGTTTCCACTTTAGATCCTGTTTTCATGGCTTCAACGGCATGTTGCTTTGCCTCCGGCAGGATCTTAACCCGATCGTTTACCCCTAGCGGGGATTTCTCAGCTAATGGACTCGGGCTCTTTGTCAATTTTCCCATGAGTGCATGTTTTAACCCATAGAGCCCAATGGTTGTCAGTGTCGCAACTCCGAATCCTTTCTCAAGAGCACTGCTTCCCCCACCATCGGAAGAACTTTCAGAGCTTGCATCACTAGATCCAGATTGCAATGTTGTTGTTTCAGCCTGGAGGGTAAAGACTACATGGCCGTCACTTCCATCTCCGGAAATAATTTGTGCCGTTGGGTCCTCCAACCCAACTCCGATAAAATGGGGCCCCAATGCAAGGTATTTGTCCATCACATCGGCAGAAATAAAAGATTGAATTTTGGGATCTGCACATGAACCGTGATTCGCCTTAAACAGCAAGATGGAATTATATAAAGTTTGACCATAGACAAGGATCTTTTGTTCCACAACACTCCGTTCTGTGATTGCATCATCCAACTCTTGAAACCCTTGCCCTGATTGCAAAAATCGAACCAAAGCCGGGTCCCCACAAGAATCAGGCACCATAGCCTCTACTTGATCTTTCCGCACACAAGCATAGACCGCTATCGTATTCACCCCAGGTTTCAATCCTGTAATGGTAAGTTCAAGCGCCGCAATCAAATCTCCTTTTATGCATTGTGTAGGCTCTGCCTCCAAACAGGCTTCATATCGGATATACTCCGCTTGTGGACTTCTCCTAAAGGAGATCTGGGGCCATTGATTGTTCTGCAATGCGATTGTTGTCACTTTTAGATCCTGCACAACCAACAATTGCTGTACTTCTGCAGCAGAATAGGCTTGGTGAGTCGTGGGAAATATTGGATCGGGAGCAGAAGTCGCAGCATGTGAGCTTGTTTTGCAAGCCACACTCCAACTGCCTATCCAGAGAAGAACCAAATAGGTTCTCACGATACCATCCCCCCAAAAAAATTCTCTTCCCTCTTATCGGTATTTTCCTGTAAAAAAGGACTGTTCCCTTCCCGTTTTGGCAAAATAAGTAACAAACTGTTCTGATACCAATTTCCACCAAGATTCATTTTTCCTCCAAACGTTCCGAAACGTTTCGTAGTCTTCCCCAAACCGGGGCTCCACCTGGAGAAGTCGATATGAGAAATGCCACATTCCCCCTTTTAACTCTGGGCAGCTTGCTGCTATCTGGTTGTAACTATATCGCAGCAGGAAATGCCAAAATTTTGCAAAGCGCAAAACCCGCACAAGCCTCATCTCCAGGCTCTCTTTCTGCCATTGCTGACTTGCTTCCAACAGACAAGCGTACATCGTTCCATGTTTCAACACTGGCGCTCAGCCTTAGCATGCTCGCCGATATACAACAGGATATCGGAGCCTCCCTTACAGATATGCAAAAAAACCTTGTGATTCAAGAAACCAGGGACTCCATTGTGAGCCAAGTATCATCCCTAAATATTTCAAGCGGCCTTGCACTTGCTGGAGAAGATACGACTACGACTCCTACGGAAACGCCAACCCAATCAAGCTACGCCATCACCTTTGTGATCACCGGTGTCATGCAAAGCCTTGGCGGTGATGCATCTCCAGTTTCTGATATTTCCACTCGACAAACTGTGATTGGAATTGGTGTAGGCAGTTTGATGAATTCTGTGGGAAAAACCTCTGATACCGATGCAGAAAAAACGGCCCTCTCCGCTTCCATTGCAAAAAACGCCCTGAATGGGCTCATATCTATCGCTAAAATTCCGGAAACGCAGGCCGTTGAAACGGTAGGGGCCATTTCTCACGCCATCATTACGAATACAGAAAAAGCGGGCCTCTCTGCTTCTCTTGATCTCGTTGTGAATCAGATGACCACCTCCATGGTTGCCTCTCTCGAAACAGCCGGATTTTCCGTCGACAATGTATCCTCTGCGATCAACGAATTTGCCACCTCCACCATGCAAGCTTTCTCTAAAATTTCCCTTGACCCGCTTGTATTGCAACAAAAAAATATGCTACAGGGCATGATGAATGCCGCTGCCATCGGCCTAAACAGCCTCTCTGCTGTTGAATCGGATAAAGGAACCTACCTTTCCACCATGGTCGGATCCACCATTGCACATCTACCCGATGCTGGTGTCTCTGGTGCAACCGACAAAACTACTTTGATTGGAAATGTTATCACGGGTGCAGTACAGAATATGGCTTCTGCAGGATTTTCCACCTCAGATACCGTGCAAATTGCCTTAAAACAAATCAGCCAACAGGCCACTTCAGCTCTCGCACAAGCTGGTTTCATCTCTAGCAGTGATGTTTCCACCCTGAGCAACCACATTATTGCTTCTGGAATTTCTTCCCTATCTGGCATTCAAATCGAAAAGTCCAATACGGATATCACCTCATTTGCTGGGAAGATGATGGAGGGAGCCCTCTTCAGCTTGGGTGCGATGCAAACGGCTGGCATGCTATCCACTGCGGATCTCTCTACCAGCGTTCAATCCATGATCAACAAAGCATTGGATCGTATGTCCGCCTCTTATGCTGGTACACAAACTGAGCTGCCGAATATCGCGGTATCTTTTGTGAATGCCTCTCTTTCCGGGTTGGCTGCCGGGGGGACTTCTGCCCAAAATATTGCTTCCATGCAAGGACAATTCAATACCTCTGTAAGCACAAATTTGCAAACCCACGGGGTAAGTGCCAACGATGCAGATGTATCCTCTCAAGTAAGTTCGGCTTTCTCTCAGGCCCAGAATTTGGCTTCTCTTCTTTCCACAAAAAATTTTACTGCTTGTGAATCTGCTTTTCCTTCGAGCCTCTCTGACACCCAATTTCTATCCGCTATGTCCACAATGGCCAGCACATCAAGCAAAATTCTCTGTCAAACCAGCACAACCGCGTGCCCCGGAAAAAGAGTCCTTAGTACCGCACAGTACACATGGCAAAAGTCCTCTTTGTCTACTGCTGTGATTCCACTTTGTGAGCTCATTTATGCTTATCACGGCAGTGCAACGACCTATGCTGCCAATACACCTTTCATGCCGTCTGATTCCGCCAGTGCAGGCACAAGTGCATCCACACCTTCTACTTCAGACACAAGTACCAACACGGATACCACGATGGATTTACGTGGATTTATTCATCAGCTGTTTGTTACATCTACTACCTATAACCAAAATCTCACCTATAGTGGGAGAAGCGGAGCGATAGCAGGGGACGCTATCTGTCAAAACTTGGCTTCCACTAACCCTTCTCTTAGTAGAGTTTTGGTATGGAAAATGTTGCTACCAAGCGCTTTTGCTTCTGTAGAGACTCAACTACCGTTACTAGGTCCTGTGGTAAATTTGCGAAATCCCGTTCCATCAGAATCCGAATTTCTCTCTACCACCGCAAGCGCTTTTTTTAGCGGCACTTTGCATGCAGCGCCTAAGTATACGGAGAAAGGCGATATTCTAGCCTCTGGCTCTACCGCATTTGGATTCCATGCACCCAGCACAGACTTTGCTTCCCTCGCAGGCATTTCTGCTAGCTGCGGAGATTTTCACTCTGTCTACAACCGAGCTAGCTATTATGTAGCCAATCCATTCTCTACTACCTCTGATTGGGCCGGCAGTACCACAACAAGTGCATGTTCCTTTGACAATGCAAGTCCCGGCATCCATTACTATTGCCTCAGCCTACCAGGCCCGGTAATTCCCACCGCCTTCTCTGCTACAGGGCCAAACTCTGCTGGTCATGTGAGCGGTGGCTTTACCACCCCATCTGGCACAAATTTGATCAGTAAAATTGTAATTAGTCGCAACCTAGGCGTACAACCCTATGCCTGTGGAACAGGATCTTTTGTCAAACAATATCTTCCAGCAGAGTTGCCAGCCAATACAAACCTATCCTTTACGGACGCTCCTGTAAACGGACTCTATCGGTACTCCCTATGCGTGTACGACACGATGTCACAAGTGGTATACACCGCATTCAGTGATCCTGTTCTTCTCTTAGATCCGGCCACACCCAAAACCTATGCGTTCTTTACCGAAGATGCCTTTGATGGAAAGATGAGCAGCCCATATGGAGATGTAACAAGCGCAACTGCAGATACTCGTTGCCAAGTGGCCGCATCCCGCGCCAAACTAGAAAATTCCGCGATCGACTGGAAAGCCTTGATTTCCTACTCCTCAGGCTCTACTGCGGCTTCTATACTAAGTGGAATCTCCTCTATCTATAGCGTACAGGAAGAATTTTTGAGCGATGGTGGTTACAGCTGGCTTACCTCTCGAGGCAGCGAGATTATCTATACGGAATGGGGACGAGAATTGGTAGACGATTGGATCATTTGGACTGGTTCAACTTCAAGTGGAGATAATGCCGCAACACCGACATGCAACGGCTGGATCATTAATTTAACGGGAAGTCACTACGGAACCAGCGGTACCGTACACCAATTTAGCGGTGGATGGTTTTCTACCGGCTCTCCTCTCTGTAACACCACGGCACATGTACTTTGCTTATCGCATGTGCGCTGATAAATCTTGAAAACCCTCACGCCCTCAAGAAGCAGCATTTTTGTCCGATAGAGGAGATACGAGAAGAAGATAGAGAAGAAAATATGCGAATTTTTTTACTTTTTATCGTTTTGGGCGGATGCAACAAAACAGCAAAAATGGGTGGAGTTGGATTACACCGAAGCAAGATCATCAGGCTGAATCGGATATCATGACGTTGTTACATCCAAATCCAGCAAACATGAATGCAAGCCTGCTTTCTTTCTCTAAAAAATCCTATTTATTATATGATGCTTTCGGTACTCTCAACATTGCAAGCTGTACAACAGCAGATTGCTTCTCTAAAAAAAGCTGGATTCCCAACGCAATCGCTGTTAGCCCAATACAGGGCGTTCCCGCTCAACTCAATACACCGCTATCGGTCCAGCGCATTACTTGCCCATCAGGCACTTACTTGGAAAAAGGTGCTTGCAAACCAGCCGCCCCAGGGTATTTTGTTGCAGCAGACGCTTCTGTTGCACAGCCTTGTGATATAGGGCGTTTTTCCTCAGGCCCAGGGAATAGTCAATGCACCCCTTGTTCACCAGGGACTTTCTCTGCAAAAGCGGGGTCCTCTGAATGCACCCTCTGTCCCTTGGGTACTTACACCTCAGATGAAGGCTCTGCCCAATGTCAACCGTGCCTCGACCTACTAGACAATCAAACCCTACAGGGCATGACCTCTTGCTCCCATTAGCTCACAGCGCCTTTTTGATGCTGGGCTTCGACCTTCTCCTGTAATTTCATCAAGCCTGCGATGCAGGCCTCCGGAGTGGGAGGGCATCCAGCTACGTAAATATCTACCGGAATGAGTTCATCCACGCCTTGTACCACATGATAAGCGCGATAAAATCCCCCGCTAGACGCACAAGCACCCATGGCCATCACCCATTTGGGCTCTGCCATCTGATCGTAGACCTTCTTGATCACCGGCGCCATCTTCTCCGTAATGGTACCCGCTACGATGAGCAAGTCAGCTTGGCGAGGGGAAAACCGTACGACCTCAGCTCCAAAGCGCGCAATGTCATGCTTCGGCCCCAGTACCGACATGTACTCGACACCACAACAAGCAGTGCCAAAAATGTAGGGCCACATGGAGTTCTTGCGAGCCCATCCCACCAACTCATTGAGCCGAGTGGTATAAAAAAACTGATCCACCATTGAGTTAGAAGAAAAAGCGGAGCTGGTCATTTCTTTACCTCTTTAAGTCTACACCTCTTCGGCCCGTCTCTGAATCTGTACTTTCACCCCAACGATGGTTAAAACCCCACCGCACAGTGCCAAAGGCTCTAGGGTTTCGCCCAATAAGAAATACGAAAATACCAGCGCAGAAACCGGAATCAACATTCCAAATGGTAGCACCACATTCACAGGAAGGCGCTTCAACAGATAGTTCCAAATAAAAAGCCCAATTAAGCTTGCCACGGTCATAATTCCAATACAGCTCCAAGCTCGATAACTTACAGCCCCAAGTGGCACCCATTCCTCCCGTTCCCATAAATAGGAAAGGAGAAAGAGCCACGGAAAGGAAAGAATACAAGACCATGCTGTGACAGAAAAGGAGGAAAGTTTGCGGTTAATGCCCTTCACCTGGAGCGCTGCAGAGGCATAGCAAAAGGCCACAATCAGCAGGAGCAAAATGGCCCAGAAGTTGTCGATGCGAACTTCCGGAGAATCGATGATGAGATAAATACCCAAAAAGGCAACCCCCATCCCCACAAATTGCCGTGGATAGATCGCTTCACGAAAGAAAATACGGCTGAGCAAAACCCCAAAGATCACCTCAAACTCTGTGATCAACGCAGCAATGGCCGCATCCACGTATAAAATAGCAATGGTGGTGAGCCCAAATGGGATCGCAAACAATGTGATAGACAGCCAAAAAAGCTTCATCCACTCGTCTTTCCCCCGCGGCATGGTAAGAAACGGAATACTTAGCAAGCTCATACAAGCCAGCCGGATTCCCACCGACAAGAGGGGGGTAATTTCCTGGGCTGCAATCTTCATAAGGGGGAAGCAGAGGCCCCATAACGTGACGGAAAGAACAGCGGTTGCGATATCGATGGATCTGAGTCTTGTTGCCTGCATGGGATCCTTTACTTTCTCAAGTGCGTCTTCTTCTTCACCTCATATACTCGCTGAGAGTGTATATCATAAAAAGCCGCAACCATGTCGTACAATGACACCTCTACAGCCAAAAACCCATGTTCAGAGCGCAAAAATGCACTTTCCGCCCCTGGAATCGTAGTATATAAATCCCCTCCGCCCCCACCGGAGATGAAAAGCGCAGTATCACACCCGACTACCTGGCGGTGCTCCATATGATGGGCATGCCCAGAAAACCAGGCATCCACCTTGCCGCAAAAAGCCTGCCGCAAGAAAAACCCCAACACCCCACCTGAATGAGAGTATCCCAGCGTACTGCCGCTGGACATGGGGTTGTGTGCAGTAACCATGGTCCAAGCCGCTGTGGAGGCTTTCACCTGTTGCAACGCGTAATCCACGGAACAAGTCGAGGGTGAGAAACAAAAATCGGGAAAGGCAGAGTCAAAAGCGACCAGGCGCAGCACATGCCCAAAATCCACAGTATAAGAACGCCCCGGAAAGTGCCATCGAGGGTTATGCTGGGAATACGCAATCATCGATTCCGTATTTCCGCGATAATCATGATTGCCAAACACGGGATAAATCGGCGCTTTTTGCAAACAGGGACTGCCGTAGGGAATTTCGATCTTTTGTTTCCACTGGGGATCATCCAAACCCTTCACGCCCTGGGTATAGAAAAGGTCCCCCAATAGCCAAATGCCATCGATGCCACCCATCTCTTGGCACTGTTTTTCCATCGATGCCGCGACCGCGTATTGATGAACATCCCCACTCCCGGTATCACCCAAAACAAAAAAGCGATAACTCGACTTCTCAGGCACCTGCAAAGAGTGGCTTCCCACTTGCAAAGTTGGCACCCAATATATCCGCCGAATCCAGCCTCCAGCTGCTACCGCTAGGAAGAGGCCCAGGATCCACAACCAGTAGCGCGCGCACTTTGTCTTTTTCTTCACGTAGATCTCTCTCCCTACATAGATTCAGGCGGTGTTATACCAATGAGATCCAACCCTTGAACCAGCACACTACCAAAGCACGATACAAGCGCCAAACGCGCCCCTCGCAACGCTGCTGTCTCCGCCCGCAATACCGACACCTGGGCATAAAACCGATTGTACAGTTTGCACAACCGATACAGATATCCCGTTAAAAGCGACATGCGGTAGCACACGCATGCACTCTCCACTACGGTGTTGAAATCAAACAACTCCCGAAGCAGTTCCAACTCAGCTGGATGCACCAACTCATGATACGCCGTAAAATCCGGCACCGCCCCCTCCGCTTCGCCCTTACGGAGAATGGAACGAGAACGCGCATAGCTGTACATCAAGTACGGGCCTGTGTTGCCTTCAAAGCTGGTCCATACTTCTGGATCAAAAATAATCTCGGTATGCGGATCTGTATCCACCATGCCGTAGCGAATGGTACCCACAGCCAACTTGTGCAAGGTATCGGCGAGCTGCTGGGGGGTCCACTGATCTTCATACTTGACCAAGTGCTTTTTGAGTTCGTCCTCGACCCAACCTACCAGCTGCAAGAACGACACGATATTTCCCGTACGAGAGGACATTTTAGCACCTTGCGGCAGCTTTACGTGGGCATAGCTCAAGTGATAGCACTGTTCGGCTTGGGGAAAGCCCATCTTCTTCAGCACCGCAAACAACTGACGAAAATGAAAATTTTGCTCATTGCCGACTACATAGATCGAGCGATCGATGGCAAAATCCTGGAATTTTCGTTTCGCCAACGCCAAATCTTTGGTGATGTACAGCGTCGTTCCATCCGATTTTCGCGCGAGGAAAAAACCCAGTTTTTCTTCTTCCAACGAGAGCCCAATCGCGCCTTCGGACTCATAAAACAGTCCCTTTTTGAGGTACTCCTCTACAATCGCCTGAGACTCTTCTGACACATCGGATTCATAGAAAATGTGATCGAAATGCACCCCCAACCAATCGTAGATGCGTCCAAAGTCTTCCATGCACTGAGCACGGCTCTTTTGCCATAACCGGTACGTCTCTCCCTCCTTCGACTCCAAGGCTTTGAGTACGGTGGAGATCTTTTGCTCGTATTGCTTGCGCACCTCTGGCGTTGCTTCTGTCAAACGCTGGCTTGCAGCCGCATAACGCTGACCATACCACTGGGCAAAGTCCGCTGTAGGTAGCTCGGCGCCTTCTTCCTGCATTTCCCATAGGCACTTGGCCACATGAGTACCCTCATCTCCAATGTAGTTCACGGGCAATACCGTATACCCATTGTAGGCAAACACGCGCGCCAACCCATCACCCAAGCTGACGTTCCGTGCATGACCGATGTGAAACACCTTGTGGGTATTGGGTTGGGAAAACTCCACCATAACGCGATGCTGGCGATGCTCAGGGTTCTGTTGCATCCGGGTGAAAAAAGCGCCTGATGGTACCTGAGAAAAGACGCGCTCCGTAAGCTGAGCCGGCTGCAAAAATAGGTTGAGGAAAGCTCCAGCGGTTTCGACCCGTTGAATCAAGGGAGAGGATTGGGCTGTAAGAAAAACTTGCAACTCTTGGGCAATATCCACCGGCTTTTTTCGACATTCTTTGGCAAATCGAAAACAGGGCAGCGCATAATCCCCTAAGTGAGACTCTGGGGGCCGCTCCATCCAACTGTATATGGTGGCAACAGAATAACTAAAATTCTGGGCGGCAAAAAATTGGGCCACAAGTCGGCTAATATCGGCTTTGGCTTCGTCGGAGAAAAAAGGTTCCATGGGTGGCTCTTCGAAGAACGGGGTGAGACGCATTCTGGTGACGGACTTTATCACAAACCCCGCGTATTTTCCAAGCTTAGAAGCCCTCAGAGGCAGACTCAGAAACGGGCACGACCCCGTCTAAAGGTGAACCAAAGTTACCGGTAGCACGCACATTTCGCCACTGCTCCGCTGTAATGTAGGCATTTTCCCTCAAGCGATCGAGGATCATCTGAAACCGTTTTTGCCCAAACTCCGTGAGGTCCTTCTTCTGTAATCCTTTGGACCAAAGATGTGGGCTTGGCAGCACCAACGCAAGGTGAATAGACTCTGAAACCGTCAATAAATCCGGGGAAGTATGGAAGTGCCGCTGTGCGGCTTCCTGAATCCCATAGGCTCCTTTGCCAAACTCTACCAGATTCAAGTACCACGCCAAAATCTCATCCTTGGAGAGCAAAAACTCCAAGGCGATGGCACCCAAAGCTTCGCGTACCTTGCGCAGATACCGCTTCTCCTGAGAAAGAAATACGATGCGCACCACCTGCTGGGTGATAGTAGATCCGCCACGAACGATCTTGCCCTCCTCCCAGTTTTTACGAAAACTCAGAAAAGTTTCGCGCCAATCCAAGGCTCCATGCTCATAAAAGCGGGCATCTTCCGCCACCAGGATGGCATACAGCGTATGCTTCGATATATTCTCACTTTTTACCCAATTGGGAGAAGCTGGCCCCACCTGTACGACCTGCCGCCCAGCAGGAGGAATCCATCGCACTACTTCCACGAAAGGCCCTTGCAAGGCAGAAACAGGCGGTGTGAGACGCCAGAGCGTATACCCCACCCCTCCTATCAACAGCAGGAAGCAACTTCCCAAAATCCCGAATCGCAGGGTCATAACCGCCCCCTTTTCATCTGTAAATTCCACATGCTACGTATTGCCGCCAGCAAGAGAAGCCCCAACATCAACGGATATAGCCCTTTTAGCAGTGGCGTGAGTATCCATGTCATACCACGAAACCCCAAAAGGGATAGCACCCAGCAGCTTGCAATCGTGATCACCACTGCTACTCGGTAGGACCCCCATGCAAACGATCCGATCACATAGGTATATATATAATCCGCATACACGCGGGTAAGCGCCACTGACATGGTCAAACAAGCCAGCACAATTGCGCCCAATGCCATCCAACCCAATGGACCCACGAGAAAGGTACTAGCCAAAAAAGCCAACCCTTTCTCCTGTGGTACCAATTGCAACTGCCCCCCATAGTTTACCGCCAAAATCATAAGCCCCAAATATACAATGCCCAACATCACCAATGCCCCCAGGCCGCCTTTGATAAATTGCGGTAGGCTAAATAAAGAAAGGGAGTTTCTTTGAAACAGCGGCAATGCAGCAGTAGAAAAAAAGAGAGCCGCAAAAAGATCCATGGTGTGGCATCCCTCCAAGAGACCACTCAGAAATGCGCGGCTGCCATGACCCTGAAAAGCCCCCTCTGGCAAAGGCCCCATTAACCACATACCACGCAAGACCAGAACCAAAAGAGAAAGCAAAAGAATGGGCATCAAAATAACCCCTAGCCACGTCAGCCCTTGACGTCGACGCCACGTAAGGCCCATCACCAGTAAGCTATACACAACGGAGAGCAGACCGGGCGGCCCCCGCAAGCCAAACATCTCCAAACTCCCCACCGTCATGGTGATGCAGCGTGGCCCTGCACCCAAAGGAATCCATACAGTGCAAAGCAAGAGCAACAAAGGAACTCGAAAGCGAGAACCCAAACTCCGCAAAACAGACTCCAAGTTTCCGCGAAATGAATAGATCACACAAATGGCAAAAAAAGGAAACCCCACAGCCGAGAAGAGAAACCCCACCACACTCATGCCCCATGCATCGCTCAATAACGCACCCACATGGAGCGGATAAATCATATTTCCCGCCCCAAAGAACACGGAAAATACCGCAAGGCCCAGTACCAATGAAGAAGGCGATTTTGTTGCGCGCATGGTAGACTCCCTCCCCAGTGGGGCAAGACACTTCTTAGTGTCTTTTCACCTACTACATTTGATAGGGGAGAACCAGCGGCTTCTTATTTTGCTGAGAAAAAGTGATATCACTCTGGAGGCGGAACGATAAACCCTCGCGGCGCAATTTCTAAGGTACGCACCTCAGAAAACCAGGGATTTTCCAAGCAAGTAGCAAAGTCCTGGCATTGCAACAGAGGCATTTGCAGAGGATCCTTCGCCATTTTAGCCAGGGTGTTTTGCATGGTTAAAATAAAAGCCAAATCTTTATTTTCTACTGATAGGGCAATAGGGGGGCTAAAGAGTCCTTTAATTTTTTCGCCTGTTGACTTCTCTTTTTGCCCAAAGGCACGAAGCACACCTGTGGTCCATCGAAGAGAAAGATCTACCCGACTTTGCTCCATCTCTACAGACTCCGCTAAGCCAAAATCAATGATTTTGATCAAAGGAGTTCCCAGCAATTGCCCGGTAAACGTTTCTCTTCGTCCCTCTTGTGTTTCAAGAGAAAATACAGGGAATCCATCTTTCTCAATTTTTTGGTCGGTAATCAAAACATTACCTGGATGCAAATCGTAATGCTTCAACCCCACTTTTGCATGCGCCAATGACATCGCATGGAGTAGCTGGAAAAAAATGGATTTAATATCTCGAGGATGCAACGCTACAGCCTTAGAGGCAGCAAACATTTCTTCTCCAGAGGAAGACCCTACGCTCAATAGCGGAGTGCCTTCGATATACTCCGCTACCATCATGGGGAGCCCCCTTGTCTTTGCGGGTTTTAGCAACGGACTGATGTTTCGCCACGGATCGGAATTACCCACCATCCCACTCCCAAGATGGTGCATAAATTGGGGCGCCTTATCGCGAAAGACTTGAACCAAACAAGTATGAAATATTTCTCGCCAGGCTGATTCGTTTGCTTCCGGAAATACCTTGAGTATATAGGGAGTATAAGGTGGCTTTTGGATGATTACATGGTACACCGCAGCTCCACCTTTTCCTGTCGTAAAGGGTCGAACTTGGGCATATTCCTCTTGGATCTGCTTCGCATGTTCAACAATCTTACCTTCAGACCAACTGAAAATTTCATTGGTTGACTCGCAACAGACTTTCATCTTCTCTTCATATGGATTTTGGGGGGCAGCACGACATTCTCGTTGATAGGGCGCACCTTCTGCATAGGGGCTCATCAAAAAGCCCAGCATGAACCACACCCAAATAAGGATATTTGCCATAAAAAAATCCTCTCATTATGCTTGCTGAAAAGCAGCGGTATACCATTTGATTTCTTTAGATCATGTATTTTTTGCAGAAATTTCGCAGGTGGGTCAGAAATAAAATAAAAAAAACAAGATATTAAAACCCCTGCTGTCGTGCAATCTCATAGAGCAGAATCCCAGCAGCTACGGAAACATTGAGCGAGTCGACTTTGCCGCACATGGGTATTTGCACCCCTTGTACGCCGGCCTCTTTCCACCAGGGTTGCAGCCCATGGGCCTCGCTCCCCAATAAAAGTGCAGAGCGAGGGGGATACACAACCTGATCATAGCGCTTCGTATCCTCCGCTAACACGGCAGCAAAGGGGGTGAAATCATACTTCTTCATGTAAGAGCAGAAAATATCTGGAGTGGTAGCAATCACCGGAACAGTGAAACGCGCCCCCAGGCTGCTGCGAATCACGTTAACCCCAAAGGAATCCAAACAAGGCCCGAGTAATATCAATGCTTCGGCTCCAACAGCATCACAGGTACGCAAGAGCGCCCCCAAATTACCCGGCTTCTCAATCCCTTCAACCGCAAGGATCAAGCTGATTTTCTTTGGAAGAAAATCCGACAACTTATAGGTCTTCTCTAAAAAAATACCGCATATGCCATCACTGGATTCTCGCATGCACAGTTTTTCGTAGAGTGGCGCAGACAAGGATAGCTTTTGTACCTGTTGAGATCCCGTTAGAATCTTCCTCGCTGCAGACGACAGAGAGTCCTCACAATAAAACAGCGTTTCTAAGGTCCACTCCGAAGCGAGAGCCCGTTGAATCTCTCGAGCACCCTCAACCAAAACACGTGCCTCTTGCTTGCGAAATCGAGAGTCTCGCAACCGCAAGGCCCACTTCAAGGTCGGATTTTGCAGACTCGTAATCTCTTTCTCTCTCAAAATTCCCTCCGAATCCAGGCTCCAGCACCGCACGGCAATCGACGATTGGAACTTGTTTCTTGCACCGTCATTTCAAATGAGCTCACGATACCTGGTGCAGATCCCCACCAATCTTGCACAAGATTTTCCAAGACAACAGGCGTGTAAAAAGGCGAGTGTGAGGTCAGTTGGAAGAAAGAGAACTCCGGACTTCGCAATGACTTGAGGTCTTCTAAGAGCGGCAGCAAATGCTCTTCAATTTTCCATACCTTCCCAGCTGGGTCTCGTCCAAAACTCGGAGGATCAAGAAGAATACCATCATATTGCTGCCCACGCCGGGCTTCACGCTGCACAAACTTATGCGCATCATCAAGGATCCATCGAATCGATCCGGTAACAGGCGTCAACTCGACGTTCTCCTTGCCCCAGGCCAAGCTCGTTTTGGAAGCATCGACATGTACCACATCCATCCCACATGCAGCCAAGCTCACACTCCCGGTTCCAGTGTAAGCAAACAAATGCAGGATCTTCTTTTTACCAGGATGCTGTTGCGCCCAGGGAATCACCCCATGAAGATGGTGTTCGGGAAAAAAACCCAGGTGGCCAAAATCTGTGAGACGCACCAAAACTTGGTGTCCATAGAGGGAAATGTTCCAAGAGGCAGGGATTTTGCCTCGCAATTTCCACGTTCCATTTCCACTGCTACTGCGACAAAACTCCCCATGGGCACCCTGCCACTCTTGCGTAGAACGCTGTGGATGCCACACAGCTTGTGGGCAGGGGCGGATTACCCGATACGGACCGACTTGTTCCAACTTACGAAAATCCCCCGCATCCAATAATTCATATCCCTCACGCACAAGAAATTCCTTTCCTAACAGAAAAAACATACGCCATCATCCTCCCCTTCAATCGAGGGAGAGGATGAAATGTACAATATCGGCCCCGCAATGTATCATACTCCGCCATGATATAATACAGCGAACCAATTGACTGGTTCTTCAAAGAAAGATCCTGGGATGAAACGGTATGTATTCGGTTTTTTTGATTTTTACCTAGATTATAGGCTTTCTGCGGTACCTAGAGAGTTACGATTCATCCATGCTATAAATGGGGCTCATCCTTCTGCCTGAAGAAAGGCCCCTGCCATGCACCCTCCCGCATCCAACCGCATTTGCACCCTACTTCAACTCGAGTTCCCCTTGATCCAAGCCGGCATGGTTTGGGTTTCGGGATATAAGCTAGCTGTGGCGGCTGCTAACAGCGGAATTCTCGGGGTCATTGGCGCAGGTTCCATGTCGTTGGAGCTTCTCGAAAGCCATATCCATAAAGCCCTGGCACAGACTTCACGGCCCATTGCCGTCAACATTCCCTTGCTCTATCGACATACCGAAGAGCAGATCAACATCGCCTTGCGCGCCGGGATCCGTATTTTCATCACCTCTGCCGGTAGTCCTAGAACCTATACCGCACGGTTGAAACAAGAAGGCTGCACCGTACTCCATGTGGTGTCCTCCCCTGTGCTAGCAAAAAAATGCGAAGAAGCAGGCGTAGATGCCGTGATTGCAGAAGGCTTCGAAGCCGGAGGCCACAACGGACGAGATGAACTCACCAGCCTCGTACTCATCCCGCAAGTTCGACAAGCCGTAGGCATCCCAGTACTCGCAGCTGGGGGCTTTTCTACAGGCGCCAGCATGGTCGCTGCCTTTGCCTTGGGTGCAGAAGGCGTGCAAATGGGAACCCGGTTTCTGGCCACACAAGAATCTAGTGCCCATCCCAACTTCAAGTCCGCGGTACTGAGAGCCTCAACCTATGGCACCATGCTCTGTATGAAAAAACTCATGCCCGTGCGCCTCTTGCGAAACCCGTTCTACGATAAAGTCCAGGAACTGGAGGCACGCGGTGCTGCAGCAGAAGAGCTCACAATCTTACTAGGAAAAGGGCGCGCGAAACAGGGTATGCTAGAAGGAGACTGGGAAGAGGGAGAACTCGAAGTGGGACAGGTCGCAGGGTTGATCCACGATATCCCCACCACAGCTGAACTGGTAGCCCGTATCCGAAAAGAGTTTACTGAAGCAATTTTTTCTACACAGCACTACTGTTGATCTTCCGGTAATGGAAACTCTGAATTCCAGCCTTCAAAAGGAGAGGGAGGCCCCCCTCCTGTTTCTACGTCCAATTTTTCCCTAACATTTCCATCTAACAGAAGGGTTTGAAATAGGGTTCGCGCAGCCATACGAATGGGAAAATCCAACACGCCACTCACATGATCTCCCCCCAGCAACGCATTTACTAAACTTTCTGAATCTGCACTTACATCAAATCCTTTTTTTGGGGCCCCCCATCGGCCAAAAAAATGATGCCATTGCGCTACAGTGGGATCAAAAATGAACTGAGGATGTAAGCTAGTGGCACACAGCATAATATGCTCCGGTCTAAAACTTTCAAACCTTTGCCCATAAGAGGCGATGTCGTAAAACGCCACCCCACCGGTAAGATGGTACGTAATCCCATCGATGGAAGGGGTTGCCGCATGGCCATTTCGAGACGGGAAAATGATGGGGTGAGTCTCTTCCCATAGCAAGTCTTCAGTTTGATACCAGTTGGTAGTCCCATGCCGCTTTAACCCTACTTTTTCTATCGTATGGTCGGGATTTAGCCTAACTTGAATTTGTTCCCAATCTCCTTCGTGAATCCCAATGGGATAGGTTTCAAATCGATACCCTGGAACCAAGGATGTTTCTGCCGTTCCAGGCCCGTTGAACGGATAAAAAAACCAATAGAAAATGTCCGTGTATAGGCCCTCCACTCCGTACTTAACAAAAACGTAGGTATGCGCAGTAGAGGTATTTCCAGCGACAATAGTTTTGTACTGCCGATCTTTTGGAATATACAACCAACTATCTTTTCCCTTTTTCCCTCCAGGCATATTTCCCAATGCTGGCAAATCTAGCCCAGACGTATCTGCTACCCTCACTTGCTGCAGATACCACATGGCACTCGACAATTTATATTGCTCGTGCTCATCCAAATAGACCACGGGCGCATTTTTTTCAATTTCATAGGCAATATTTTGTTTGAAAGAAAAGTAGGTCAACTTGTTTCGAAACGAAGCAATCGGCGCAATATATTCAATTTTATTATTATCGAGATCTAGCTCTTGCAACTGGGTAAAGCCAGCCAATGGTCGCACATCCGTGAGCTCTTGGCCTCGTAAAATCAGTCGTGTTAATTGAGAGAGTGCTTTGTCTGCCTGTATACAATCGGACTCTTTCACATAGGCAAGCAGAACCGAAATCGTATGTTGCACATCCGGCGTACCTGGTGCTCGACAATAACCCAAGAAATTAGAGAGGCCGATTTCCTTTTCCTCTCCTTGTCCAGGCAGCGCTTTTTCTACTGGGGTTAGAGGTGGCTGCAGCGCCTGTTGAGTTGTACTCTGTGTGCCCGTCATCTCTTGCCCGCTATCTCTACCTGTAGAAATATGGCGACAAGAGACTTCAAGTAAACTGAGTAAAAAAATCCAACACCGGGCATTCATAGTAGATGACTCGAAATGGTTTTCCCCAAAGCATCCATATTCGTCACTTCCTGTTGAATCTCAGATTGCAATTTTTTCAATTGAGAAGGCATGGCATCTAAATTGGGACAAACACCACTGTTGGCATCTGCTGCAAGGTTCAAATTTCCCGTTCCTGCCAAAGCAGAGGTAATTATGGATGCCAATACCAGAGCAGCACCGAAGCCAAACAATACTTTGCCTTGTACAACACGCCGGTTCCCCCGATATTCTGTAGATTGAGCATTTTTCATTAGCTTCTCCTGAGCAGACTTGATTTTCTCTGCTCCTGCTCCTGAAACTTTATTCAATTCGATCTGCTTCAAAGTCTCCACCTCTACGTTTAGCTTATCTTTTACCGCTCCCTCTGTTGTGGTTCTGCCTTGTTGCCATGTACTCCATCCGGATTTTAGCACCCATGCACCCAGGAAAAATCCCGCGATAGAGCCCAAGAGTGCGGGCAAAGAAACGGAGGCTTTACTATCCGCTGGTGGCGAAACCTCATCATCCGATATCGTCTGACCCCGGTCTTTTGCATCGGATAGAGTAGAAGACCGATCCACAGGCACCCCTTTTCCATCCACCAACACTTCGTCATCAAAACGATATTTCTCCTCTCCTATGATCAAACTGAGTGCCTTTTTTTCCTTTGCATCCAATGCAAGATAGACTCGATATGTGATATAGGTGGCATCAAGCGATGTGGAAATTCCTTGTAAAATTGCGTAATAATCCAATCGCGTCCCTTGAGCATCTACCAATCGATTGTCAGAGGTAAACTGGTATTTTTTGGATTGGAAAATCTGATCTGCCATTTTTTTCTGTTGATAAGACAATGCATTATAATCAGACAAAGAAAAGGGCACGGAGGTATCTACCTGCGCATAGGGGGCTGTTTGATTCAATGGGTACATTAAGAACGAAAATGCATCTGGCCCCAGCGCAAGAGCATTGTGAATATCAACTTCGTCCAATTCACTTGGACGCTGGTCTGCAGAGACAGCGCAAGTAGATACGGCATCTTCATACTGCTTCAACAGCTGGTACATGGAATTTCCATACAAGGAGAGCTGTTGTAACGATTGATCCTGCTGCACCAATAGTTTGTCCAAATCCGGATCTAAAACTGGGGTTTGGGTATAAGGTCCTTTCGTTACCCAAGTACCACATGGATTCCCAGCGTCTATTGCATGTACGGCCTGGACACAAGCACGCACTTGGAAGGTATACGCTCCAGGTTGCAGCCCAGGTAGGAAAATAAAAGACTGTGTGGTCTCACGTGGGTCTTGACAAACTTTGTCTGTGCAAATCTTTGCTTGGAAAAAATCACTCTTTGGCGGCTGTGCGATCACAATATACGGATACGTATTTTTTCCCAATTTGAGTATTTTCAGCTCCAGCGTATGAAGCGTCAAATTTTCTGCTGAAACTTTTTCGCTGGAGGAAATCTTTCCCACTGCAGATTGAGTCTCAAATGCACTCGGCGGAAGAGCATCAGATGAGGCATGATCCATAGACTTACATGCTCCAACTAGCATCAACCATGAGCCAAGCCAAAAAATGCGTCTCTGTTTCATATATGCCCCGTGGAAAAAAAACCTACCGTCCGTACTCTTCCTGTCATGCCCAGGCCGTCTCGGCCGTACGGGCATCTCCCTCGATCGAGGGAGATGATAATCGGAAGTTGATTGAGTACAGTATCGGAGAAAATTGATTTTTCAGGAGACAACAGAGAGGGGGAAATTTAATTTTCTTATAAAAACAGAGCGTTACTTTCTCTTAATAAACAATCCGTCACGACTACACCGCTACATTCTGTGAAAACAGCGCGCTGGTATCTTGTCTTTTATACCCCAATGCATGCGCGACGACCTCGTGGGTCATTTCCCCTTCATAGGTGTTTAACCCCAGCCTCAAAGGTGCTGACTCTCGCATGGCTCGATCAAAGCCCTTGTTTGCAATGTCACACGCATAAGACAACGTAACGTTAGTCAGCGCATATGCACTGGTACATGGCACATCTCCTGGCATGTTGGTCACCCCGTAGTGACTAATGCCTTCATAGAAGTAAATGGGATCATCATGGGTAGTGGGTCGAATGGTTTCTACACAACCGCCTTGATCGATGGCCACATCCACAATCACAGACCCTGGCTCCATGCGTCGAACCAAGTCTTTTGAAACCACCCGAGGGGCCTTTGCTCCAGTAACCAATACGGTACCAATCAGTAAGTCAGAGGCCAGTACGGTACGTTCAATGATCTCAGGCGTTGACATCAACGTAGTCACTTGATTTCCAAAGATATCATCGAGGTAGGTAAGCCGAGACTGATTGACATCCACAATAGTCACCTCAGCCCCCAGTCCGATCGCCATCTTTGCAGCATTTGTCCCAGCAACACCGCCACCCAAAATCACCACTCGACCTCGTCGCACACCAGGCACCCCTCCGAGCAGGATCCCTTTTCCCCCATTATGCTTTTGCAAACATTGGGCCCCGACCTGAACCGCCATACGACCGGCCACCTCACTCATGGGTCGAAGCAGGGGAAGGGATCCATCCGCCAGCTGAATGGTTTCATAGGCAATCGCGCGCACCTGACGCTGCAATAATACCTTTGCCAACGCAGGTTCAGCCGCTAAGTGAAGATAGGTATAGAGGATTTGACCCGGTTGCATACGGGTATACTCCGCCTCAATAGGCTCCTTCACCTTTATAATCATCTCTGCACTGCCCCAGAGTTCCTCCACATCATTCACAATGGTGGCACCAGATTCCTGATACACACCATCCGAAATCCCAGCCCCGACACCAGCTCCCTTTTCAATCAGCACCCGATGCCCGTTGGAGGTCAGCATTTTTACCCCCCCCGGCACGATGGCAACGCGATTTTCTCGTATCTTGATTTCCTTGGGCACTCCGATGATCATACAATCCCCCGCATTGATCTATACCGATCACATCGGCATACAGTGATACACAGTCCCGTTCACATCTGTGCGCACGAGGAAAGAAAAGACCCAACTGCGCCGTAGCCAGTCCGGAAATCGAGAATATCGATCGACCAGAAACTCACAATTTTTTCTGGGTACTTCTCCATTCATGCGCTGTGTGTTTTCTGTATTCTGATTGCGAAACCAAAAGAATTCAACATGAATGGGCAGAGAATCCTCTTTCTTTTGCACCTGCCACCGTAGATTTGTATCCAAACTCGGCATAGCAGGCCAGGTAAAAACATCGGCCTCGTCTGCCAAGAGAAGAACCGGGCCTTTTTGCAAGTACGGTTGCAACGCTTCCAATACATAAAAATGTCGCTGCACCGGTCGAGAGACATACTGAAAGAGTTTCACCCCGTTCCAGATCAAAAGCAGAACAAGGGCAGCGTGAACGAAATGAGCAATAATGCCTCGCTGGCAAATGCCTGCCCATTTTCGATATAGTTCGACGCCCATAAGCGGGAAAAAATAGAACAACGGCAATAAAAATCGCAACTCTTTATGGGGAATCGCAGCATGTACCACAACATAAGGCAGCAAGATCCACGTCAACACATGCCGCGGAAACAACAGAAAAAATCCAAGAGATCCAAAAAATACCATGCCCCCAAATGGAGGCGCCATATCCATAAATAGCGTGATATAGCCCCAAAAAGGAGAAGTCCCCCACTGCGCCGCTTTGTCCTGCAAAATGTTTGCCGCAAAATACCCCCATGGGGCACACCCCCAATTCCCATAGCCTACTCGATCAAGACACAACCCTACGAGCATCATCCCCAAGAAAGCGGTCGCAAAATATCCAACCTTCTTTATCCATGAAATGCGCGGCCCGTGTAGAAATAAACCCCAAAGAAAAAACCCGACAATCCAAATCCCCGATTGATACCTCGCTAAAAACCCGAGCCCACAAAGAAGCCCATAATATCCCCACGCCACAGGGGATACATCTGCGGTTTTCTCATTGCGAAAGACCAAACCAATAAGAAAAAGCAACAAAATTGCCGCAAAATTTTCGCTGCTGGTGCGCACCAAATACAACGGCAATAGACAAAAAAAGAGACTGGCTAGATACACCTTTTGCAACCCTCTTTCAGAACGCTCCTCTTTCCAACGAGACAAGTAGTGCCGACTCAAAAATAAAAATCCCCAGCCCCCCATCATGCCCATTAAGAATCGAAAAAACCGGGTCCATCCCAATGGGGTTGAAATCCATCCTCCAAAAGGCATACTCACCACCCAGTAGAAGAGGGGCTGCAACCAAGATCGGATCTGTTCCCGAAACTCCCACGGCAAACAAATGTCCTGTTGCACCCCTTTTTTATAAAAAAAGAACTCCAAGACTTGCTGATATTCATCCGGATGCAAGACCCCATCGCTGCAATAGGCTGCAATGCCGAGTAAAGAAAGAAAGAGCACGCGAAGGGAAATTGGAATGCCACTCTCTCGCATCGAGGAGGTAAAAAATCTCACGCAATTGCCCCCCCAGCAAGCGGTAGCACATCTAGCACCATGCCATCGTAGGCCAACTCTACCCCCGAGGGTAATCCAACCGAATCTCGAACATAGTCTACGTCATGGGTCAAATGGGACAAGATTCCCCGCTTGACGCCCAATCGACGAAACAATTCAATGGTTTCTGGGATGCTGGAATGGGTAGGGTGGGGATGAAACCGCAATCCACTTGCAACCATCGTATGAATTTTCCCTTTCCATCGCTCGATAACCGCCTCCGGTACATACTGAAAATCTGTGGCATAGGCAAAAGACCCGATGCGATACGCCGTAGACACAGTCGAACCATGAGGCAGCTCTGCGTGCTCAATGGTCACCCCCTCCACTCGGAAGGCCTCTTGAGACAAGGTGTGCAACGCCACGGAGGCCACCGTGCCCAAATACCCAGTTTTTTGGAATAAATAGGGAAACCGGCGCTGAAAATCCCGCACATGTTCATGAGACATGTACACCGGCATGGCCCGCGGGTGCCAAAAGTAAAACGCCCGCAGATCATCAAATCCATGGCAGTGATCAGCATGGGTATGGGTCATCAGTACCCCATCCAAGTGAGAGACTCGTTCTCGCAGCATCTGGATCCGAAACTCTGGGGTTGTATCGATTACAAACCGAAGCGTCGGAGACTGTACCTCAACCAAAAGGGAAGAGCGCAATCGGGCATTTTTGGGCTCTACACTTTGGCATACCCGGCAACTGCACCCAATAATCGGTACCCCGGTAGAAGTTCCGCACCCTAATATCCGAACTCGTAAGGAAAAACTCACAAGGCATCCTTTCTTATTTCCGTCATCCCCAGGCCTCAGCCATTCCGTCATCCCCAGGCCTCAGCCATTCCGTCATCCCCAGGCCGAAGGCCGTCGGGGATCTCCCTCGAGACAATCCCCATCAGAGTGAGTATACTAGCCGCACTGTACTCATCATACCCACCCTACTTTTTGTATGATAGACATTTGCGTTTCATCACCAGGAGAATCCCGTCGTGCCTCCCGCTTTGATCGTGCAGAAATATGGCGGTACATCCATCGCCACAGTAGATCGTATCCAGCAAGTGGCACGCTATATTCGTTCCACCATACAGCCTCCAACCCAAGTCATTGTCGTGGTAAGTGCCATGGGAAGCTTTACCGATGAATGGGTAGAAGCTGCAGCCCACCTACACCCGGACCCACCACGCCGAGAGATGGACATGCTCCTCACGGCAGGAGAGCGCATGACTGCGGCCCTCCTCGCAATGGCCTTGGAAAAAGAGGGGTTACATGCCATTTCTTTCACGGGGTCTCAAATTGGCATCTTAACCGATGCCACCCATGGAAATGCCAAAATTCATCGTATTCTCGGCGATCGCATTCGCAAAAGCCTAGAATCTAACCGAATCGTGGTAGTAGCTGGCTTTCAAGGCGTTGATCCCCAAACTAAAGAGGTAACAACCCTGGGACGAGGGGGCTCTGACCTCACGGCTGTAGCACTTGCTGCTACTTTACGAGCCGATCGGTGTGAAATCTATAAAGACGTGGAGGGCATTTATACAGCTGATCCTCGGGTCATTCCAAAGGCACAACATATACCTCGCCTTAGCTGGGAAGCAGCTTGTACACTCAGTGGATCCGGTGCACAGGTTTTACACGACCGAGCTGCCAATATGGCATGCAAGTACGAGATTCCCATTCATATTCGCTCCAGCTTGGCTCCCACTCAGCCCGGCACCCTTATTGAAGGACATAGCACCACCATGGAAACCCCTCATTTCATAGCTCTTACAGATAAAAAAGATCAAATATATCTCGATCTTTTGCTCACATTTTCCCCCGGTGCTGCCTCGATTCAACCCCTATATGAATGGCTCTGCAATCGAGGGGACACACCACTATTATGGAATTTGCAGAAAAAAGGGCTCCAATCGGAGCTTCAAGTCACCCTAAGTGCCTTCCACAGTCAAGCCTATCTCGATTTTTTGGTCGCACATTGCCAGCAGGTACTACAAAAAAGCTCCCTCCCACTTCATATTCTATCCCTTGTTGGCAGAGGTTTTTCTCAAAATCATCCTTTACTGGACACAATAACAAGTCTACTAGGGGAAAATTTGTTGCTACTCGAAATGCAACAAGGTGTGATGCACATTGGGGTAAAATCTGAAGCGGCTACCGTATGTATCCAGCAACTGCATGAAGGATTTTTTGTATGAGATTGCTTACATTCTATCTTTTTCTTTTCGGCATGCTATCTGCCTGTGGTTCGATTCGTCGGGATGCTTCTTTTGGCGATAATATTGCACTGTACAATATGGAAAAAAAACTTGATCTTGCCACCACGATGGTCGATTTTCCCTCTCTCAGTAAATTCACCCCAAATGAAAGCGTATTTGCAAAAATATCCTCTCCACCCGAAAACGAATTTCGTGTACTTATCGGTTCTCCAGAATTTGGAAAATTTACCTGGGGCGGGGTGGGATATGTGGTAAACGGCATGGTAGCCGCTTTGTCATCCACTCAAATGCCACCCCATCACCATATCGTGCCTTTTGTCTTGTTCCCATATTTCACCGGCACAACCACAAAAAGCGAATTTTTGGGTACGCTTACTCACATCTATAATGGTCATCCGGTGCATTCTAAGCTGTTTCTTGGCGAAGAAATGGTAAAAGGAAAGCCCATTCACGTTATTTTATTACAGGCAGATCCTCGACTGCCTCACTTTTTTGATCTTGAGCCCAATTCCTATCAAACCCTATTTCTCCCCAATCATGCAGGCGTTGACTATGCCAATCGTCAACTCTACTGCGGGTCTGCCGCCGCTGCCTTGCTGTACCATTTTCGCAACCAACATCACAGATTCTTCTTTGACATCGCCCACTTTCACTCCTATTTTTTTGCCCTAACTCCTGCCATTACCAAAAAATTTTTTCCCAACTCCCCTCCTCAACTCTTTCATCTTCATAGTCTCAATCAAGACCAAGGGGGCTTTTCCAACTTTACTTTCAACAAAGAACCGATCAACATGATGAAACTCGGTATGAAATATGCCGATGCCTCTATCGCAATCTCAAATACTATGATTCAAGATGGATTATCCTCAAATCCTCGGAAGAATTTTGGGCTTCAGGCAAGCTACACCGCGCTCTATCGCCCTGATTTTCACAAAACTCGACTTTTTTTGCTCCCAAATGGGATCTCTTATGAAGAGTACAATCCTTTTGCCCCCACGCGATTGCAAACCAGTACCTCCAAAGAAAATTTTCAATTCACTTCGGACATCGTACATAGCAAACAAAAGATAAAAAATCACCTTGCCTCACTTGGACTTATCCAAGATCCAACACGTCCGTTATTTGTCTTCGTAGGTCGATATGCAGTAGAAAAGGGCATCGATTTTCTCGATCCCATGCTAGAAGAAATCAACAAAAATCACGGCAATTGCATCATTATGGGGGTCAAAGGATTTTCAGAGGCTGAGGGCATTATGCAGGCATTGCACAAGAAATATGCGAGTCATAAAAACATCTACATCATGAAGGGAGCTCCTAAAGAGGAGCAATTCGGGCCTAAAAATCTCGGGATGCTCATCAGAGCCGCCTCCGACTTTGCCCTGGTGCCTTCTCATGAAGAGGCTTTTGGGCTTGTACCGCTGGAGTTTCTTTCTCTTGGATCAATACCCATCACATCTCGCATCAGTGGACTGCAAGACACCATGCAGGAGCTGGCACTTGATGACACAGCACAAGGAAACTCTTTTAACTACAACGAAGATTCGAACGAATATCGAACTGTGGCGGGCAGGGAGAGCATCCAAGCGCGCATAAGTATTTCTATTCAGAAAGCTTTTACTTACTATAAGCTTTCATTAGAAACAAAAAATTTCGTCAGTCAACGCTTGATAGAAGAGGCCAAAAAATATGACTGGCTGGCAAGCGGTGGGGCAATAGAGAAAATCACAGAAATATATGAGGAATCCATCATACGAAAAGTACATTAACGGCATTGACTATTTGGCCCTCCTATCTTCACATTTGTCATATCAATACTTCGCCTCTGAAGATACTTTACCACAATATCTACATTCTCTTCATTTGCTCTATAATGCCCTGTTGCACGACTTACACAGGTAATTTTCCCATGCACAAACTTCATCCATCCTCCAGATAGTATTTTTTTCCCCCGTGTTAAGCCCACATGACTTATATATTGCGGCTCCTCTTTCTTCCAGTAAATACAACCATTCGATTTAAATACATATTTTCCTGTTTCCTCAAGTAAATTCATATCGACATCGTAAAATTTCCCATCCGATTGAACTGTAACAATATACTTCCGGGCCTCTTTCTCACTCAGGATTTTTGTTGTTTTTCCTGAAAATTCATACCGATAGGTAGAGCCAAACAACATCTCCCGATCAAAATGCAAATAGGGCAGTTGAAAATTTTCATTCGGAGTAAAACAGTTGACAGGAGGAAGCCCCTCTTCAACCCCCTCATAGTAATTAGTAAACACAACAGAAATCAATCGGTCGACTGCAGCTCTAATTTGAACCCAGTTATACGGCATCAAGATTGGATACGGACCATCCGTTTCGCCCACAAATCGAAGCAAAGCTCGCACAAGATACATATACATCATTTCATTTTGCTCAAAAGAGTAGACTCCCTCATTTGTACTTAGTGGTCCTATGACAATATTCTGAGGACCCTCTTTCGCAGCTTCAACCAAGACAGAAAAAACGGCATTTTCGAATAACTTCATTTCTTCTAAAATTTGAAGCTCTGATTTATTTTCTTTAAATTCAAGCTTTTTTATTCCATACACACTCTTTATCGATTTTCCCCCATAAATCAACCCGATAAGGAAAATCCATATTCTTTCATACTCGAAGTAGACTTTTCTTTTTCCACAGCAGAAGAAAATTTCTCATCAGGAAATTCAAACACCTCAGCATCAGATATCGAACCAATTACAACGGTTTTATTTAACAAAGTATCAGAAAACTGGTTTTGATGGAAAAGAAACAAATCTGAATGATAATGATCTTTAAATTTGCTCCACACGTCGCCAGGTATAACTGCATCCAGAATTTTCCCCATTTTTACAGCATAAGATTGATCCAACTCAAGCTTAGCATCTGAAATTTTTTTCTCTAATAAAGAAATATTTTCCATATTTTCTTTATTTATTTTTTCGTATTCTTCATTATGCAACTCAACTGGTTCTTCCATCGAATTTTTCCGACAAGAAGATAACATTGGCGTTAGAAGAACTAGATATACTCCATACATAAATCCCATTTTATTCCCCCGCTGTCAATGTTGCAGATAAACCTTCTCAATCCATTGAAAAATGGGCCGCCAATTTAACCACCGAACAGTAGGATCTCCATTCATTCGATCAAAATCTCGAAACTCACTAGCCTCATTTACTAAAAATGATTTAAATCGGTATGTTTCTCCAGTCTTTCCATTCCATTTTATACATAATTAAAACTCCTAAATTTTACTCATGCTTTAATTCTTCTACAAGTTGAAGCAGAAAAGAGACTATCTGCGGATTCATTATTTTTTTCATTTCTTTACTTTTTCCATTGGAAGCTCCCCAATACAACCAACGAAAACCGGGGGATTGCATTGCATAATGATTTTCAAAATATTCCAGACACTCCTCTTTTGAGGGACAAGATTTCACACCGCTTCCGTCAAGTACAACCCATTTTCTTATCGTTGAATTAAAAACAATATTACTAGCATTCATATCTTCAAATAAAATTTTCTGATCAAGCTGCTTTCTTATAAAAAGAAACAGCTCTTTTCTCATTTCCACTCCTTCATCTGATGAAAATAATTTTCCTGACCAAATAAGCGAGTATAATGTATCCCCAGGAATATATGTCTTAACAAGCACAAACTTACTCTCCGTTTTTACTCTATATAAAAAATCCATATAAAAAGAAACATCGTCTGCTAAATTAGCATCAATTTCATAGAAGTCTTGGCCCTGCTCCTGATCTCTTATAAATTTAGCTGCATACACCATATTTTCAACTACATCTTGAACCATAAAAACATCCCCCTGCTGCCCAGACCCTAAATATCCACTTGGGTTTTTTGATGTTCCAATAAATCTGTAGCGATTTGATTTTCGCAGTAAAAGCTCATATTTCTCTTGATCCATCTCATAATTATTTTTTGACAGTGAGAAACCAACACTCACCGTTTTTTTTAGATAAGCGCCTGCTAAAACTGGCTGAAATTTAGTGGGGTCGAACGGCGTATTAATTTTAACAAAATTTGATTTGTAAGTAGAAATAGGAAGAAAATGCATATCTTTATGCAAAAAAACTTTTTCATCCACTTCAACTCGAGAAATTTTTCTCCACCGATTTTTCTCAAAATGAAAAGTAACAAGATATTTATCTCCAGCAATAGCCAAATGAATTTGATCTTGAAAAGAAAAACTATATGAATTTTCTTTTTTTATAGAACCAAACCCATCCTTAGAATCAGATGCTTTATAACGAACCAGTAGCTCCCATGTATTTTTAAAGAACACATAGGTATAAAAATGACCCTCTTCTTTTCCAAATAAGTAAGGAGTCCCTGATTGCATAACCATATGAAGCGAATCTGCACCTTCTTTTGCAGGAGAATTTGTAGACAAAGGAAATGCATGTAAAACAGATACCAATCGGATTTTTTTCTCCTCCACGAGAAACGTGGAGATTCCATCTTGATTTTTTTCCAGCAAATAGGTTCCATCTTGAGTGGAAAAACCCTGAGTATAAATCCCGTTATTCTTCCCCACTGGCAATGAATACATTTTCATCATTTTATGCTCTGATAAAGAAAATTTATAGAGATAATTTTTATTCTTATAAAGAAAATAAATGAAATTATCACCAGAAAAAACTAAAAAATCTTTCTCATTTTTAGTTTTTTCTTTCTGATAAATTTCAGAAAATTTCCATATATCATGATCCTGATATGCTAAAGTCCATTTTTCATTTTTATAAGAATAAATATGAATTCCAGTTGCCTTGATCACGGATAAAAAAACAGAGTCCCCTGTCGATACAACATGCATACTCTCGTAAATATCTGAAGTATTGCCTGGTTCCTCATGAGAACAAAACCCTGAATATCGCCCAATATTTCTCCAACGATCCGAATCAAATTTAAAAGTATCAAGGCCTTCATTATTGCAGATAATAAAATAGGCCACCCCATTTACTGAAAAAGAACGAAATGAAGTATCGTTCCGTTGGTAGCCAAAATAATCTAAAAAATTTCTAATCACTGGTGTATCAGTGTTCCAAGAATGCCCATCATAGATAGAGGTAAAAATTTTGTCTCCCTTCTTAAAAAAAGACAAAACTCTATTTTGTCTTTTATTTTCCATTTCAGGCAAGACTTCTAACTCTGGCTCATCTAAATCTAAAAAATAGGTTTGATTCTTCATTTTTGAAAATGAAGAATCATCTTCATGCCTATCACGAATACAAGATAAAAAAGCCGGAATCAGAATCAAAAATATATATTGTAATCTCATACATTTACCAATTTTAGTTGAATAGCAATTCTAGATCGCGCTTGATAAAGTCTTGATTGCATAGATCCATCAGACCAAGGCTGCTGGGGCCGCATGGCATCTCCAACCCAAACTCTCACTTCGTTCACTGGGAATGACGAAACAAGGTCTTTGCACTTTTCAAACATGCTGTTAATAAAACCGCAAGTTTTCAAATGAAAAATATTTCGCAACAGCGGCCTCTCTATCTTTTTCATATTCTAAATCAGAATTTTCTATATTTTTAATAATCTCTTGATATACTTCCGCGTATTTTTTCAATGGTCCGTTTTTAGAAGTCCAATCCCATTTTTCAGCTGTATCGGACACAATAAACTGTGCTTTTCGATTTTGCTCAGCGACAGGTAACGCTAATACAGTGAATAACTCTTCCATCTTGTTTTTTGCATTCTCAATCGTCGTATGGTCATCTTGACTTAATGGAAAAATAAACGACCCTTCTGGATTCGCATAATCAGAAATCCCCCCCCCATCTGAGGCAACAACAAAAGTCCCTGTGGAGTATAATTCCAATATCACCAAAGGAGCGCCTTCAGTCCTAGATGGCAACATAAAAGCTGAAGCGGCATATCGAATCGCAGCGCCCTGCGTAAACCCCATTTCTTTTCCAGAAAAAACAAAGGGTTTGGTTTGAAATTTTAGATCATCATGAAAAGAAAAATCATGAGGATTTTCTACCGCCATATTTCGCAATGTCGTAATTGCCTCCGATTCAGACCCATGCTCCACACGGATACCCATTATGACGGATTGCGCACCTTTTGATTTGGCAAGCTCCATCATAGAAGGTAAAAAGTCCATCCCTTTTATATCGCTATCCATTCTCCCAATCCAAAGAAACAACGGCTTAACTGGATCTGGAATCAACCCACTCTCGAATAGCTTTCTTTTCATCTCATTTTTAGCAGAGATAATATTATCTCGAGGCAACACCAAAGCGGAGTCTTTATACAAGGATGCGTTACTGATTACATAATCCTTCAAGAACACCCCATTCGTAATCCCATAATATCGATGGTGCTGATCTAAAAATTTGGCAATGCTCTTAATATCTACTAAAAAATTACCCGACAATGATTTTTCACGCTGCCCTTGCGAAACCCAATTTGTGGCATGAGAATTTAGCATAGCAAGACCCAAAGCGGTTACCTTATTCGTATAATTGGTTTTAGCTCCGACTCGATTTAACCAAGAAGCTTCAAAAGGATAGTCATCAGTCTTTGCTGCACCATGTCCAGTTTGCAACATTCCAATCGGAATTCTCCCTGCTTCTAGTCTTTTTGGGTTGTAGTAGTAGCGCAGTAAAGTAGAAGAAATTCCACCAACGATAGGATTGTGATACGTTAGAATTTGAGGGGTTTTTCCACTTTTAGCTTGAGAAAAAAAGGCGGTTGCTGCGGCAGAAAAATACATACATCGATTCCATGTATCACTGTTTTGGTACCAATCGTATACTTTTTTCTCTTTCACTTGAAATATTTTCTCTTTTTTCCGATCCGGATAAATCAAAATGTGATCTACATTTTTTTCTTTTGATTTATATACTGTTGTTGTGTGAATATCATTTTCATATGGGAAAGAATAACAGCCCATAAATTGAGAATTATATTTTTCTTCTAACCAGAACTCATAAAATGGAGTGACAACCGAGCTTGATACCCCATTTATTACTTGTGCTCTCGATATTTGATCTACAACTCCCCCGACTCCACCGACTTGAGACTTTCCTGTATATTCAAGTGAAAGATGAAAGATAAATGGCTCTGAAGATTTTGTCTGTTCGACACCTTTTTCAAACTGAATTTTTTCTAAAAAATCCTGAGCCGATAATTTGTCTACATTCGAGGATTCATATTTCACATGTGCGATCTCT
>CANIBL010000004.1 GCA_947466225.1 Deltaproteobacteria bacterium | reverse complement strand
GGGCAGCCAGACAGAAGGGGCCCTCCGGGTCACAAATCGCAGCCACAGAATCAGGTGTCCATGACGAAAGTTTACTCTGCGATTTTGAGAGGAGGGAAGACTCTGCCTGAGCGCCGACCGGGTCTCTTTCTTGGCTTCTATCCCAAGCTCTCGTTTCCTCCCTGCCCTGGCAAGGAGGGGTTCAAGGGGAAACTGCGCAGCTGGTTCCCCTTGAGTAAACATTAACGACCCAACAAATCCTTGGCATACGCCAACACATCCGCCTCTTTCCCCACCAACTTAGACCCCGCACGAGCGCGATCCTTACGGCCTCCACCCCGCATTTCAGCGATTTTACCAATTTCTTGCAACAACGCCGTCGCAGAGACGTCCCCTTTGACGCCAGAGCCTACCGAAATCAAGAGTGAGAGCTGCCCATCTTCTACGTGAGTCAACACTGCAACTCCAGCCGTATAGTTTGCCGCAAAGAAATCCAACACCTGTTGTAAATTCGCTTGGCGGATTTGTGTCGCCGGCAGCGACTGCACCAAATAAGGGGCTTTGACGCCAGCAGTTTCCAATATGTGCGTAAGAGTGCGTTGCAGGTCAGCCGCGTTTCTTTCCGCCAACTCTCGCTCAAGGTCTTTGACTTGCTTGGCGAGTTGCACCACTTTGCCTCCAAGCTGATCGGCAGGTACTTTGAGCGCATGAGCCAACTCCACGGCTTCATCGCGATATCGCAAGGCCAAGGTTACTGCTGCGGCACCAGTTAAAGCCTCGATGCGACGTACACCAGCTGCAATGGAACTCTCGCTTACCAGTTGAAAAAAGCCGATCTCGCCCGTATTTTTCACATGAGTACCGCCACAAAGCTCTTTGCTAAAGCCCCCCATCGTAAGCACCCGAACTTGGTCGCCGTACTTTTCCCCAAAGAGCGCCTGAGCGCCTGTGGCTTTCGCCGTTTCAATGTCACAAACTTGGGTGGTAACTGCATGACCCTTCTGAATTTCTTCATTCACAATCCGCTCGATGGCGCGTAGCTGCTCTACTGTCAACGCTTGGCCATGATGGAAGTCAAACCGAAGTCGATCCGGACCCACGTAAGAACCTTTTTGCTCCGCTTGTGGTCCCAAAATCTGATGCAAACTTGCGTGCAAAAGATGGGTAGCGGAGTGATTTTTGCGCGTTGCAGCACGCTTTTCGCCATCCACCTGCGCTGTAAGTGTAGCCATAGTCGCAGGCGTGACCAATCCTTGGAGCAACTCACATTTGTGAATATGGGTCTGCAATTGGGTGAAAGTATCCACCACGCGCAACCGCACTTCCCCAGAGAATAGCTCCCCTTGATCCCCGACTTGCCCCCCGGCTTGGGCATAGAAAGGGGTTTTATCCAAGACTACATAGAGGAAATCCTGGGCTTCGGCATATCGACAGACGCGAACCTGGGACTCTACCTCATGGTCATATCCCGTGAATATGGTTTGGATTTGAGGCAACAGGGTAACCCACGCCTCTTCGCTGGTGAGGGTGGCATCAAACTTCGCAGCTTGACGGGCGCGCTCTTGTTGCGCCTGCATGCACTGAGTATACGACTCATAGTCGAGGGAAAATCCCTGCTCCTCTGCCAGTAACATGGTGAGGTCCACAGGAAATCCGAAGGTGTCGTGAAGCAGGAAGGCTTCCTCCCCCGGGAGTTGGGTTTTCTTCTGCTGGGTCAACGTGTGAAGCTTATCCTGGAGGCGAGAAAGGCCTTGGTCCAAGGTACGCATAAAGCGCTTTTCTTCGAGTTCAATCACTTGCGCCACATACGCAGCTCGTTGGCGGAGCTCAGGAAAAGCCTCGCCCATCACCTCGATAAGCGTTGGCACCAGACGAAATACGAAGGGTTCCTTTTGCCCTAGCTTGTGCGCGTAGCGACAAGCGCGACGCAAGATGCGACGCATCACATATCCGCGGCCCTCATTGCCCGGGGTCACACCATCGGTGATGACAAAGGTCAAGGCACGCAAATGGTCAGCAATCACGCGATGGGGCATCCCCGCCAAATCAGGCGAATAGGGAACCCCAGAAAGACGCGCAATGGCATCCAAGATCGGGCGAAATAAGTCCGTATCATAGTTCGAGTCCACGCCTTGCATCACCGCAGTGATACGCTCCAAGCCGCATCCCGTATCCACGTGAGTCTGTGCCAGAGCGCGCAAACTACCGTCTGCCATGCGCTCGTTTTGGATAAAGACCAGGTTCCAAACTTCCATGTAGCGGGTGTTGGGCCCGTTTACGCCGTGGGTAAGATCAGCAAAGGTCTCAGCTTGGGTAGCCAAGTCACCCTTGTCGTAGTGGATCTCGGTACAAGGACCACAAGGGCCCACAGCGCCCATTTCCCAGAAGTTTTCTTTGGTAAAACGGAGGATTCGCTCAGGGGCGATATCGGTATTCTCACGCCAAACTTTTTCGGTTTCGTCGTCGTCTTGGTAGATGGTGACGAAGAGCCGCTCTTTGGGCAATTTCCACACTTGGGTGAGGATTTCCCAGGCCCAAACGATGGCGTCTTTCTTGTAGTAGTCTCCAAAGGACCAGTTACCCAGCATTTCAAAGAAGGTGTGATGGGTACCGTCCTTGCCTACTTCTTCCAAATCATTGTGCTTTCCCGATACTCGCAAGCACTTTTGGCTGTTCACCGCACGCTTGAGGCCCTTGGGATTGTCGCCCAAGAAAATGCCTTTAAACTGGTTCATGCCTGCATTGATGAACAAAAGCGTGGGGTCATCCATGGGCGCTAAGTTAGAGGAGGGGACAAACGTATGGGCGCGTTGTTGGAAGAACTGGATGAAATCACGGCGAATTTCGCTGCTGCTGCGATGCTGCATGGGGAAAACTCCATATGGGAAAGCCGGTTGGAAGGGCTTTGTTATATAACGAATGCGTCATGCCCGAGCCAAAAGTCGTACAGGCATCTCACTTTGTTCTTCCGTCATGCCCAGGCCGAAGGCCGTATGGGCATCTCCCTCGATTGGGGGATCAACTTCAGACTGTTTCTGAAGATCCGTAAGATAGGCGGGTTTTGGAGTTCTGGCAAGATACCGCGGAAGAAAACCCTACGCCTCTTCCGCATTTTCTTCACTGACAAGAAGCACAATCATTTTTTGATTCCGATATGTCGACTTCTTCGACACGCCAACCCAGGCCGACCCCAGCCGTACGGGCATACCCTTTTGTAACTCCGCCATACCCAAGCCGAAGGCCGTAAGGTCGCCTCTGGGCTAGTACCCGTATCAGCTAGGTTGCCCCGATTCCCATTAGCACAGCTAGCTTTGCTTGTGCAGTCAGCTGCTTTCACTCCTTCCTAGCGCTTTTATTTGCAGCCATTGGATAGTAAAAGAGACAAGAGCAGAATTAGCCCGATACGCAGCCTCATGCCGAGGCCTCCAGGTAAAAAACAGATGGTTTCATCCAGGATAGCGCGAGATATTTTGCTACCTATACATAACAATTATCATGATATGTGTTATGCTATAGTATCAATTATCGTGGAGCATGTATGTCCTATCTTCCTCGTATCTTGGATCTTTCCTCGTTGGTACAAGAAAGGTCGCTGTTCTTATTTGGACCTCGTCAAACCGGAAAGTCCTCTTATCTGCGCCACCAACTAACAGAAATACCGAAGAAAATCTACAATTTACTCGATCAAAGCCTCTTGCAACGGCTGCACACCAATCCAAGCCACATTCGCCAGGAGATCGAAGCTGAGAATATTCGAGATGCCTTGGTCGTGATCGATGAAGTCCAGAAATGCATTCCTTTATTAAATGAAATCCATCTCATGATCGAAGAACGAGGGCTTCGATTTTTGATGACAGGATCCAGTGCACGCACACTTCGAAAAGCTGGGGTGAATCTATTGGGAGGACGCGCGCGCCATCGCTCGTTTCATCCGTTATTGTATATTGAACTGCGAGATACCGCCGTCGGGTATGATCTCAAACGAGCCATGAACCATGGGTTACTTCCTTTTCACTATCTTTCTACAGACCCTCAAGAGGATTTGCGCGCCTATGTGGGTCGCTATTTGACAGAAGAAATTGCTGCAGAGGGCATGGCGCGAAACATTCCAACGTTCTCTCGTTTTCTACAAGTTGCAGCCACTGCCAATGCCCAGTTGATCAATTATAGTTCGTTGGCAAGTGACGCCCAGGTTGCGCGTCAAACCGTGCAACACTATTTTGACATTCTCAAAGAAACTTTCTTGGGATTTGAGCTAGAACCGTTCTCTCGTACGGTAAAGCGAAAATCCATTGTAACATCCAAATTTTACTTTTTTGATCCCGGCATTGTTCGCATGTTACGGGAAATTCCCATTATAAGTGAAAATTCCAAAGACTTCGGGGATTTTTTTGAACACATTCTGTTCTTAGAGCTACAAGCCTATATCGACTATCGAGCCCCTGGAAAACGCCTGCAGTATTGGCGTAGCAAATCAGGATTCGAGGTAGATTTTATTTTCGATCAACAGATTGCCATTGAAGTGAAAGCCAGCAAAAAAATTCAATCTTCTGACATGAAGGGACTAAAGGCATTGCGAGAAGAGGATTTGATGACACGGTACATCATCGTATGCCAGGAACCTACGCTGCGATTGGTAGACGGCATCTATATCTATCCATGGCAACGATTCTTGGACGAGTTGTGGAGCGGAAGTTTTCAATTCACCAACTCCTTGTCATAGCGATCATCGGGATTCAACGGATGAATCGCGTGATCTCCGTATAGCCACAATGCCATGCTCAGCGGCATCACCAAAACCCCCACCCCGACCATGGCAACCGAGCAAATGGCAGCCACCACGAGGGCATCGAGATGGGGTACGAGAATCAACAAAGCAGCTGCCATGGCAAATCCCACGAGCGCAACCAACGGAAACATCACCATCCACGAAGCACCCGTGAAGTAGCCAATCTCTCGCTCATAGCGATAGTCACAGCGTTTACACCCATGCTGAAACTGAAACCAATGCTCCATCAATGGGGTTTCTCCACAGTATGGACATCGCATACGCAAGAGATACCCCCACTGCACTGTCTGTCCGCGGGCTCGGTCTGTGCTCATTGGGTTTCCTTCTTTTCAGATAATGTGAGCATTGTTACTGGGGAACCAACTGCGTAGTTTCCCCAGCCCCCTCCTTGCAAGAACTGGGAGAGGGGGGGGGTAATAAAAAAATCGGAGATAAGACCAAGGCCGGCGCGACGATCGGATCCTCCCACCTCTCAAAATCGCAGGCAACGCCCTCAGTTAAGACCTAACTCTGTGGCTGCGATTTGTGACCCGTCGGGGCCCCCCGATCTGCTGCCCTTGGTCTTATCTCCGATTTTTTTATTACCCCCTTCCCTGCGAAGAGGAGAAGAAAACGAGAGCTGGGGAAAGAATCCGAGTGTAAGACACGGGCAGCCAGACAGAAGGGGCCCAACGGGTCACAAATCGCAGCCACAGAACTTGGTGTCCATGACGAGAGCCTGATCTGCGATTTTGAGAGGTGGGAAGATTCTGTCTGAGCGCCGGCCGTGTCTCCTTCTAGGATTTGTTCCCAAACTCTCGTTTCTCTCCCAGCTCCTAGCAAGGAGGGGCCTGGGGAAACTGCGCAGCTGGTTCCCCAGTGTAAAAGAAAAAAAGAAAAAAGGAGCCACGCAGTGAGCCTCGTCAAATCCAGTTTTTTCTTTGCTAGCGGTACTTTTCTCAGTCGTATTGTGGGCTTACTTCGAGAATCCTTGGTCGCAGCCATGTTTGGCGCCAATGTGTACCTCGATGCCTTTTTGGTGGCCAACCGAATCCCCAATCTCCTACGAGAACTGTTGGCAGAAGGCGCTTTGGGGGCCTCTTTCACCAAGGTGTACAGCCAACGCGCCTGTGAAAACCGCGATGCAGCAACGGTACTACTGCGACAGAGCCTCTGGTTCTTCGGCCTCTGTGTCGGTGCTCTTACCCTACTCGGCATTTGGTTTGCCCCAGAGCTGGTGGATTTGCTGACCTTATTTGCCGGACACACACCAGAAAAACAGCTGCTACGAGACCAATCTATCATCCTAACGCGCGTGCTCTTTCCCTTTATCTGGTTCATGGCACTCACTGCGATCCTAGCCGGAGCCTTGTACCAAGAAGAGCGCTTTTTTCTGCCCTCGATTTCTCCCATGGTGCTTAACCTGGGCTACATCGCAGGCGCAACCTTACTCGCAGCCGGATGCAGTGCATTACCGGCTGACTGGTTCCCCTTTCCGACCGTGCATCGCGGCATTTTTGGCCTCTCGGTTGGTGTTTTACTCGGAGGGTTGGGACAATTTTGGTTGCATCTTGCCATCGTCCGAAGGCGGTGGCGCACCTTGCAGCTACCCCGTCCCAAGTTCGAACTCACCCCTGATCTTAAAAAAATCTTTCTCTTGATGGGGCCCATGCTTTTGGCTGCCAGCTCGGGACAAATTAACGTACTCATCAACACCAACTTTGCCACGCAACTCGAAGAAGGGGCTGTCTCTTGGCTCACCTTTAGCTTCCGTGTGTTGCAACTACCCATTGGAATTTTTGCCGTAGCCGTGGGCTCCGTATGCTTGCCTCGTATGAGTCGTGCTTATACGGGCGGCACTCCTGAGACACGACGTTCCCGCTTATCGGAAGAACTGCAATCCTCCACAGAACTCCTTACCTGGTTCATTCTGCCTTGCTTTTGTTTTACCGCATGTAACAGCCGCTTCATTGTGGAGCTTCTCTTTCACTACGGAAAATTTTCTTCTTATGCTGTAGATCAAACTGCCTTGGCTCTCTATGCATACAATTTTAGTTTACTGGGTTACAGCCTCATCAAAGTTTTGACACCATTTTACTATGTCATCGAAAAGACCACGTTCCCCATGTGGGTCGGTGTGGGTAGCATTGCCTTGAATTTTGGCAGCAACTATTTCTTAGCCCAACGCTATGGACATGTAGGGATTGCTGCGACTATGGCCATCGTACTCTCGCTTAATGCAGCTGTACTAGCCCTCGGAGCTTGGTGGCAAGGTGCTCGTTTTTCCTCGAAGGCATGGGGTAGAGCGGGTAGCCTGGCGCTAACTACCTGCGTTTGTTTGGGGGCGCAATATGCTCTCCATTGCTATGGAGATGCGCAAATTACTGCCTGGGTTCCGCGCGAGAAAATACGAGTCGGTCTTTTGCTTTCTACACAAGCGATTGCCATCGGAGCCGTATTTATATCCGCAGCTTATGTACGATTTCCCACAGTAAGAATTTTTCTACGAAAGCATCTGCATCATTTCTAGACTTCCTCAATAAAATGAACTACAAGGCAAAATATTGTTTCCATAGTAGAGGAAGTTATGAAGCGTATATTTTGGTGCCTTTCAACTATGTTCCACCTATCTACAACGCTCCATGCTGCAACAGCAGAGAAGCTGATAGAGGCCGCTACCCATACAATTATAAATACCAAAAAACCAGATCCCACACTAAATCACAATGAAGATCGGCTCCTACTGGGCGACATCGGAGAGGATTCAGTATTTGCCGTTTTTGATGGTCATGGGGGGGAGCAGGTATCCGATATGCTGGCGAATGGCTTTATGCAACAGCTTGAAGCAATACTATCTGGAGAGACAGCCTCTGAAGCAAAAATACAGACAGCTCTACAACAGGCTTTCTTTTGGTTTCATGCAAAATCAGAAAAGTACCCAAAACAGGGTTCTACTGCTGCGGTTGCATATTACATGAAAAAACAACGAAAAATCATAGTGGCCCATGCGGGAGACTCCCGGATATTGGTTTTTACCCCGGAAAACCAAAGCCTCTATGAAACAAGTGATCATACGGCATGTTCACTTGTAGAAAAAGCTCGACTGGATGCAGCCATGGGTTTTCCTAGTGGTAAATTTTCATCAGCTATTATATTCCACTATCGTGGTGGCTGGAGATTTGGTGCTTCACTTGCAATGTCCCGCTCCATTGGGGATCGGGAAGTAATTCACTCTGTTCTGTCTTCTTCAACAAACCATTCTACTGAGGAACGCTATGAGGAAAGGCTTTTCCAATCCTACGCTGAACCAACCATTGCCGTTGTGGATATTGCCGATATTGCCGGCCCTGTTTTCCTTTTGGCCGCTTCGGATGGATTGTTTGAGGGCATTGCAAAAAAATATAATATAGTCCTACGCCCATGCCCTCAACCTGTAGATTCAGATGACGAAGTAGAACACCCGTCTGCAGAAGAGCAGGATCAAGCGAGGCTCCATGTGGAGCACCTTACAAATAATCAGATAAGAAGCCTTGTCTTAACTCAATATGAGCAAAACCCAAAAATGTCGGAAGTGTCAAAGGCCCTAGCAGAAATGGCACCATCAAATGCAAGCAACGATTGGTGCGGGACACGAGATGATGTTTCCGTCATTTTAGCCAAAATATCCCAGTAGAATCGCCTTTATACGCGCCCTTCGGTTACTGGGGATGCCGTGGTACAATGAGCTCCCTTTTCATATACGCTCTTCGAAAGGTAGCCCATGACATCCTATAGCGAGTATCAGCCCCATCATAAAATTCGGATTCTCACCGCCACATCCCTCTTCGATGGCCATGATGCCAGTATCAATATTATGCGCCGCCTGTTACAAGCCCGCGGAGCCGAAGTGATCCACCTTGGACACAACCGCACCGCGAAGGAAGTGGCCCTGGCAGCCATCCAAGAAGATGTGCAAGCAGTGGCCCTCTCGAGTTACCAAGGGGGACACATGGAGTACTTCTCCTATGTGCGCAAGCTGCTCAATACTCACGGTGGAGAGCGCATCGGCATCTTTGCCGGCGGCGGAGGTGTCATCTCTCTAGAAGAAAAAGAATACCTCGAACGGGAGAAAATCGCCTGGATCTATACCCCCGAAGAAGGTCAGCAAATGGGGCTACAAGGGATTATCGGGCATATCCTGTCTCTATCCGACTTCGCCTATACAGCCCCCCATAGCCAAGAAGTGCCAGCGGAGGCCCAATTGGCCCGGCATCTAACCTTGCTAGAGAGCGGTGCAGTACCACCATTGGATCCTCATGCTGCGCCCTCAGCTTCCGCCCCCCCCATTCTAGGTATTACGGGTACTGGCGGTGCGGGAAAAAGTTCTCTTGTAGACGAACTTCTCCTGCGCTTTCTCCAAGACTTCCCAACCGCGCGCATTGCCGTCTGCTGCGTAGACCCCACGAAGAAAAAAACCGGTGGCGCCCTCCTCGGCGATCGTATGCGCGTCAATGCCGCTCGCAACGAACGCATCTTTTTGCGGAGCTTTGCCAGTCGGGGATCGGGCAAAGAGATCTCTCGTACCTGCGCTGCTGCGGTAGCCTACCTTCGCACCCAGCCTTTTGATCTCATCGTCCTGGAAACAAGCGGAATCGGCCAAGCAGACACGGGCATTTTGGATCTCTCCGATTGCAGTCTCTACGTCATGACCCCCGAATATGGGGCCTCTACCCAGTTGGAAAAAATCGACATGCTGGATTTTGCTGACTGGATTGCGGTGAACAAGTACGAGCGGCCCCAAGGGGAGGATGCACTGCTTGCCGTGCAAACCACCCTTCGCCGCAGTCGCTTCCACGGACAAGCCCAAGCTACCTACCCTGTATTCGGTACTATCGCCAGTCGTTTCAACGATGATGGGACCAATGGTCTCTATTTATCCATGGTGGCTCACTTACAACGCTACGGTGCTGTTTGGAAACAACCTCCGGCTTTCTCTCGTGCCAGTGCCCCGGCCTCGACACAGCGCGAAGCCTTGATTCCCTATCATCGAGCTCACTATCTCTCTCAAATTACAGATGCAGTACGAAGCTATAAGAAAAAAAGCCTCGAACAAGTTACCTTGATTTCTCAACTGGAGAGTTTACAAGAAGCGCGCGGCTTACTAAAAGAAGAGGATCTATGCACCGAACTCGACACAAAGATCGAATCGTTGCACGCCCAGATTGACCCAATGCTTCTTACAACTCTCGAAAACTGGGCTACTCTCAAAGCTACTTACTTCGAATCTACATTTCCCTTCTGGGTACGAGGCAAAGAAATTCGCGTACCCAGTACCTTTGAAACCCTCTCTAAATCGACTTTTCCCAAGGTGATGCCACCTACCTATCAACGAAAAAGTGAAATCGCTCGCTTTCTATTGACAGAAAATCTGGCCGGCTCCTTTCCTTTTGCAGCGGGGATTTTTCCCTTTCGCCGTAACGAAGAAGACCCAAAACGGCAATTTGCAGGAGAAGGCGGCCCCGCTCGCACCAACAAACGGTTTCATTTTTTATGCCAAGATGAGGCAGCCAAACGCCTGAGTACAGCCTTTGATAGCGTGACCCTCTATGGAGCGGAGCCGCACCAGCGGCCGGATATTTTCGGTAAAGTAGGCGAAGCCGGGGTATCTATCGCCCATTTGGACGATATGAAGCGCTTATATCAAGGGTTTGACTTATGTGACCCTAAAACCAGCGTGAGTATGACCATCAACGGACCGGCCCCGATTTTGCTGGCTATGTTTTTTTCAGTTGCCATCGATCAACAAGTGGATGCGTTCGTATCTGCAGAGAATCGAGTTCCTACGCAAGAAGAGTTTTCCGAAATCAAAGAAAAAACGGTACAAGTGGTACGGGGCACCGTACAAGCCGATATCCTAAAAGAAGACCAGGCACAGAACACGTGTATTTTTTCCACTGAATTTGCGCTTAAAATGATGGGGGACATGCAAGCCTATTTTGTGGATCACAAGATTCGCAATTATTACTCCGTGTCGATTTCCGGGTATCACATTGCCGAAGCTGGTGCCAATCCCATTACCCAGTTGGCTTTCACCTTGGCAAATGGGTTCACTTATGTGGAGTATTACCTTGCACGCGGGTTGCCCATCGACGCATTTGCACCCAATTTGGCTTTCTTTTTTTCCAATGGAATCGATGCAGAATATGCCGTATTGGGCCGCGTCGCCCGTCGCATTTGGGCCATCGCTATGCGGGATCTGTATAAGGGCCAAGAGCGTTCCCAGAAACTGAAGTACCACATTCAAACCTCCGGGCGGTCACTTCATGCCCAAGAGATGGCATTCAACGACATTCGCACTACGTTACAGGCCCTTATGGCACTGTATGACAACTGCAACTCCTTGCACACCAACGCCTATGACGAAGCGCTTACGACACCCACCGAAGAGAGTGTGCGACGGGCCATGGCGATCCAACTCATCATCAATCGAGAGTTTGGTCTCAATCAATGCGAAAATGTAAACCAAGGCTCCTTCTTTATCGAGCATCTAACCGAATTTGTGGAAGAAGCGGTACTGCAAGAATTTGAAAAAATTTCCACTCGAGGTGGCGTCCTTGGTGCCATGGAAACCCAGTACCAACGCAATAAAATTCAGGAGGAAAGCTTGTACTACGAGGAGCTAAAGCACTCAGGTGCATTGCCCCTCATCGGCGTCAATACGTATTTAGATCCAGCTCAAGGACAAAGTGGCGCTCTACGACAGACCACCAGCTTGATTCGCAGTTCGTATGCAGAGAAAGAAGAACAGCGACAGAACTTGATCGCATTTAAAAAGAGACACGAGGGGGAGCGAGACAACGCCTTACAACGTCTTCGACTAGCGGTGATTCAAAATCACAATATTTTTGAAGAGTTATTATATACAGTGCGGCATTGCTCATTGGGAGAAATTACCGAGACTCTTTTTGAAGTGGGGGGTGAGTACCGAAGGTCCTTGTAGATTTATATCGGGTCTTCAGTTTGCTGAAGTTCGATCAACTGCCGCACCTGTTTTTTTATTTCTTCTACCGCTCGCATTTGTACTGCTAGAAAGGCTTTTAGCTCTACATTTCGTGCATGAAGTGCTGTAAGGTGATTTTCAGCTTCTTTCTTTTTGGCTCTTTTTATGTCCCGATGTCGCTTTGCTGCCACTCGATTTTTTTCATTTTTCGTAATTTTCGTAAGCGGAACATCTGCCTCATCGCGTGACTCGGCAATGGTACTCAAGGCGACAGGTGTAAATCGCTTCGATGCACGACGACTCCGCGTCGCTTTCCGTGGTGTATTCTGTTTATATGACTCTGTGACAACTTGCAGCCCTTTCTCAGATTCAGGAGGTGAGGAGAAACCGCTGTCTCGCTGGTGACCTTCCCTTATCATGGCTTCAAATTCCGCCTCAAAAGGAAAGGCCGCATTGTCCTCTAAAGAAAGTATATTTTCTATCTCAGCCTCTGTAATCCCCAGACCATCTGATTCTATATGATGAACCCACCATTCATCACAAAATAACGCCGGAACATGCGCAAAACAAAATACAAAAAATGCCAATTTCTTCATGTTTGATTCTCTTTTTTCGCTACATAAGTGGTAATACAGCTAGAGAATGCTTGGTACGTAAGACTTTGTCAAGTCACCCCATCTTCATCTTTTTTATTAGATAGTTACGGAAAACCGTTGAGATTCCATCCCCTGCCAGGTAAGAAGGGGGATCCTCTTTTCCCTTTGTATGATGAGATACCATGACACTACGCATTCGAGACTTTTCGCGTCCTGCCTCAGCGGCTGGAGAACCATTACCAGAGGCGTTGGCACGCCATTTGGGCATTGAACCTGAGGCAATTCAAGATGTTACCATCCACAAAAAATCTCTAGACGCCCGGAAAAAAGGACGCCCTTTTTACCGATACCAAATCAGCTTTACCTGCTCCGATGAGGCAGCCTTGTTGCGCACCTGTCCGGAGTTGGAAGAGTGGACCGAAGCACCCACAGGCAACCCAGTAGAAAACATTGCCATCGACCCCAGTCGCTTGCGACATCCTCCCATCATCATTGGTTCCGGTCCCAGTGGGATTTTTACTGCTCTTACCTTGGCTGAAGCTGGAATCGGGTGCATCGTAGTGGAACGCGGAGAGCCCGTGCAAGCCCGTTTTCGTCGTATGAACCAACTGCGTCGACGAGGGACTTTCTCTGCAGAAAGCAACTACTGCTTTGGAGAAGGGGGTGCCGGTACGTTCTCTGACGGTAAGCTCACTTGTGGTCGCAATCACCCTTTGATCCGGTTTGTTTTTCAACAACTCGTGGCCTATGGCGCCCCGGATTCTATCCTCTATGAAGCGCATCCTCACATCGGCACCGACTATCTTATGCAGATCGCAGTGCGCATGAGGAGCAAGTTGGAAACCCAGGTGGGAACCAAATTTCTCTTCGAACGAATTTTTCAAGATTTTAGATCCGGTGGCACACAAGCGCGCTATGAAGTACAACTGTCGGATGGACAATGGATTCCCACCGATCACTTGATCCTGGCTGTTGGACATTCTGCACGAGATACCTATGAACAGCTCTTACAAAAAGGACTTGCGATTACCCCTAAGCCTTTTGCCATGGGGGCTCGTTTCGAACATCCGCAATCCCTCATCAACGACATCCAGTACGGCAGCTGTGACATCCTACCCGCAGCCGAGTACAAGCTCGCGGCTCATGTGGGCAATCGTGGGATTTGGACTTTTTGCATGTGTCCGGGAGGCTACCTCTTGCCCACTGGCGCTCAAGAAGGTCACCTTGCCATCAACGGCATGAGCTACCACAATCGAAATAGCGGGTTTGCCAATGCGGCTGTGGTGGTGAATGTGCTGCGAGAAGACTTCTACCAAGGACATCCGCTAGATGGTATGCGCTTTCAACAAGCCATCGAACAAAAAGCCTTTGCTGCTGGGGGCGGTTCTTATCGCGCTCCCGCACAACGGTTAACAGATTTTCTCAAAGGAAAATTAAGCAAAGGAGATATGCGATCTACCTATAAACCGGGCATCGAACCCGGTCGATTGGATCAAATTTTACCTGGGTTTATTGTGGAAAGTTTGCGAGCGGCTCTCTCTCAGTACAACCAAAAAATGCGAGGCTTTCTCACCGACGAAGCCCTCGTCGTAGGCGTTGAAACCAAGACCTCGGCGCCTATCGTGATGATGCGTGGTGGCGACCTCCAATCTGTGAGCCATCCGGGAATTTTCCCCTGTGGAGAAGGGGCTGGTTTTGCCGGTGGTATCGTCAGCGCCGCTCTCGATGGAGTTCGTGTAGGACAGGCTGTACTGCAGACGTTACTTCGGCTAAGCTGATCTTTCTTTTACTGGGGAAGCAGCTGTGCAGTTTCCCCAGTATAGGAGAGTTCCCAGTAAAAAATGTCATAAGGAAAAATCTATGCCACTCTGCCAAGCATTCAGATCAAAAGGTCTGAGTGGTTTTGGGTATACATCCACAGCGGAGGAAGTCACAGCTGGCCTCTCCCTCGCCGGCAAAAACATACTCGTTACCGGCTGTAATTCCGGACTTGGGCTGGAGACCATGCGCGTGCTGGCCTTACGCGGCGCATGTGTAGTTGGCACGGCACGCACTCTCGAGAAGGCACGTGCAGCTTGCGAGACTGTGGCAGGCCTCACTGTGCCACTCGCATGCGAGCTCTCTGACCCTACTAGTGTACGCGCTTGTGTGGCATCTATCGTAGCAAAAGGGATCCAACTCGATGCGATCATCTGCAATGCCGGCATCATGGCGTTGCCAAAGATAGAGCTTGCGTACGGCTATGAAATGCAATTCTTCACCAACCATATCGGTCATTTTATTCTCGTGACGGAGCTACTCAACCAACTTACCCTGACCGGTCGTGTGGTCGTGGTCAGCAGTGCTGCCCACACACGCGCCCCCAAAGGTGGCATCGAGTTTGACAATCTCGATGGTAACAAGGGCTACGGTCCATGGCGGGCCTACAGCCAATCCAAATTTGCAAATATCCTGTTTGCCAAAGAGCTTTCGCGGCGCTTTCGCGGCACCCAACGAACCGCCAACGCAGTTCATCCGGGTGTTGTCGCAACCAATCTGGCTCGATACAACCGACTTGGTCACTTGCTATATGCTGCCGCTGGCCCCCTCCTCTTCAAAAATGCGCATCAAGGGGCCGCTACCCAAGTTTATGTTGCCACAAGCCCTGCCCTTGCCACAGTCTCTGGCATGTATTTTTCTCACAGCAACCGGACGGCTCCACGCGCAGATGCTGAAAATCCTACCATCGCAAAAAAACTATGGGAGCTTTCCGAGAAAATCGCAACGAGGCTACATTGACTTTCGCATATCATGAACCATCTGTATTTTATACACTCTTTTATATTCACACCACGAGTATCAAGAGGGTGACCCATGGGACGATTTGGACAGGCATTTCTATTGGCCACATTCGCAGCTTGTGGCTATGGGAGCTCCGGAATCTTCATTCATTTCTTCTCCTCTCAAGGTATCACCCCCTCTGGCATGCTGATGGGTCGCTATTGGATCATTGCCTTGTTATTGGGTCCGGTTGCCATCCAATCTCGACATACCCTGGCATGGTCTAGCGTAAGGAAACTCCTTCTATTGGGCATGCTGGTCATCACCATTCAAGTCGCATGCTACATTGTGGCAGTACAGGATTTGGGACCCGGTACTGCTGCAATTTTAATCTATGTATATCCATCCTTGGTCTTGCTCTGGGAGCGAATACTTTTTCAACGTCCCATTCGCTCGCAGCAAGTGGGCCTCATCGCCCTTAGCTGGGTAGGGTCATATTTGGTGGTGGGCACCCAAACCATACATGGTACTTGGATCGGGGCTGTAGCAGCGCTGCTCTCTGCCGTTCTTTACTCATTCTATCTATCCATCAGCCATCATGTGAGTCGAGGATGTACCATCTGGATTACCTCGTGGGCTGTTGCCGTGGGGGCTGCTATCGGTAGCAGCTTGCTCGCATGCTTCTGGGCACCGCACTTTCCAGCCCCCACAATCTCCCTCTTTAGCATGATGGTAGGACTTGCCTTGTTTGCCACACTATTTCCCATGGTCGCAATCTTTGCCTCCATGCAACGCATCGGTGCAGCGGCTACATCTCTGCTCTGTATGAGCGAACCGATCTTTGCTGTACTTGTGGGCGTATGGTTGTTTCAAGAATCTTTGGGGCCAGTCCAGATTGCCGGCGCTGTGTTAATCATGATCGCATCGGCACTCCTATCACAACAAAAGCCTGCGCAACCTCTCCCTCATTCTATATGATGATATTCATACTTACACGGCTTTGCCTGCCAAGGTGCATAGGCCCACGTTTCTGTCAGAGGAAAGCGCATCAACGGCGTTGCCACCAATAAAATGGGCGCCACCAACCCCATCCAATGGCCTTTACTCAGAAAATGGGTACCGAGCAAAAAGACCAATACCGCAAAGGTCCCCAACAGTAGGAATGTGAACGCGATAAGTTTGGATTTGCTATAGAGCAGGTAGCTGCACCCTTCGGATATTTTTACGGACATGAGAAACCCCACTTGTGCGATGATGTTCTTTTCCATCGACAAAGTGGTGCGAGGAACGGATCGGAAATTTTTGCCTACTGTATATTACAGGGGAACCATCTGCGAAGGTTCCCCTGACCCCTCCTTGCCTGGCTTGGAAGATCGGGATGGCAAGAGGATTCTTCCCTGCGAAGAGGAGAAGAACACGAAAGCGTGGGAAAGAATCCGAGATAAGACATGGGCAGCCAGACAGAAGGGGCCCAACGGGTCACAAATCGCAGTCACAGAATGAAGTGTCCGTGACGTGAGTATAATCTGCGATTTTGAGAGACCGTGTCTCTCCCAGCTCCAGGCAAGGAGGGGTATGGGGAAACTGCGCAGCTGGTTCCCCAGTATATAAAACTACCTACCCCGGCTTTGCCCCTGATGGAAAGGGGATCACCTTGGCGCCGCCAGTGGGGGCCTTTGCCGGCTCTGGGGGCAAGTCTGTCATGGCAGCAGCTGCCGGCGCAGCCGCCTTAGCCTGGGTACGCACAAAGAGAGTGGTCAGCCCTCCGCCCTCCAGCAAGCGCCCCGCCGCAAGACCGGCGCGCACCAGGTGGCACGTTTTGGCATCGAGTTGGCCAAGTCCCGGCAGTTTATCTATACTCAGGATGCGATTGGCACGCAGCACCATTTGCATGGCAGCATCGATATTGCCAGAGTGGAGATAGGCTCGGCTTAGCAGAACATAAAGATCTAGCAAAACACGATGATACCGCGCGTCGGCTTTCTTGGTAGCATAGATCTGCTCCACTGCACGCAACAAAGCTTCCCCTTGTGCAATAGCAAGGTCAAAGTGGCCCAGGCGCCAATCGATCACCATGCGCGCAAATCGCATGAGCATCTGCATCGGCGCAAAGACGGAGAGGTACCAAAGGGTACGCTCCCACACCAGGGGACCTCTCAGCACCCCCAAGGGGCCCATGACCACAGCATAAAGCAAGAGAAGACAAGCGCCGACCAAATCGGCCAACACAGCAACGCATTTTCCGATTCCTAGGAGAGGCTTCAAGGTCGGAACCCCCATATGTGATGGTATCGTGAACTACTCTGGTACTGTAGCGTGGGCAGGGGCAGCCGGTCCATCCAAAAATCCGATGATACCGTTGTAAATGGCGTCTGCGAGTATGCGCGAAATGGACAGCACGCCGGTATCTGATTCCAAACAAGCCTCTACAACATCGGGGTGGTTAAAACAGGGACCAAACGTGTAAACACAAGCAGCAGGCAGTGCTGTTATGGCCAAATTACGGCCCTGTACGCCAGGGATATTGGTCAGTGAGCAAGTATGCAAGTCAAACGCGTTGATCCTTCGGGCGGTTGCAGCATCTAATAATGTAGTAGTAGGAAATGCTTGCTGAATTTCTTCATTTATTCGCTGGGCCAAGGCAATGGAAGTAGGGATCTGTTCAGAAAATAGATGTTGTAAAAAGGAGTAAATCCGTCTTGATTCCCCCCTCAATTCCCCGTCCATGTATCCACCCGGTACAAAACTCACAATGTAAGGAAACTCAGAAGAAATAGGCACGCTTCCAGCTTGTGGTGCAGGATTGACATTCATATGCACGGTGATCAGCAAAACAGGGCTGTCAGCTCCTTGAATCAATTTTTGTGCCGCAGCTACGCCTTCTATTAATGTGGTAGGCATCGGGCGTGCATCGGAAGTTGACAAAACTTTTGCCAAGCGAGGGTGGTGTGTGGTGTGAAATTTTTCCTGCACCAAAAGTGCAGCAGATGCCATGGCCTCTTTATAATTGAATGTACCCGTTCCCAATCCTGTAAAGTTGATCACATCACGTTCTTTCCCCGGATCTAGAATCAGGGTGTAAGGCGCTGATTCCTCTGCCTCTGCTGTATCAATTGTTTTCCACGGGATCGAGGTAAGAAGCAAACTCCTCTCGGTGTCAGCATACACCTGAAGACCTTCTGCGCTTTCCACAAAATGACGTTTTAGGTAGGCCAATGCGTTTACCCGACCATCAGGATCACAGTTCTTCCCATCCGCTACCATCCACCCTTCCAACCGAGTTTGATATTCCGCCTGCGTCAGCTTTCCAAAAAATGGGGTAAAGTCTTGGGTCATGCCCCAAGCAGAGCTCCAAAAAAATCCCAAAATGAGAAGTAATTTCCAATAAAATTTCATTGTTACACCTTCAATATCCACAGAATTGCCTCAATTTTTCATCGGAGTCACCGTACGGAGATAGGGGAGAAAAGGCAAGAGATTTTATCTCCTCCCGTATAATGAAAGAAGAGGGTTTCCTCCTCTCGTGAAAGTCGGCTCCGATGGATATTCGCCAGTATCGCAAACAGATCCAAACCGTACTCCTGATCGAGGCCACCATTGCCGTTCTCTTGATACTGGGCATCGTTCTGTTTTGGAGCGAGGTATGCACCCAATCCTTTATTTCATGCCTACAAGGCAAGCCCCTTACCATAGGAAACTTCCTCCTTTTTGCCACCCTACGTCCCTTTGTACTTACCCCCCTTAATCTTCTTACCCTGATGGCAGGTCATACCTTTGGACCAGCCTTGGGCACGTTTGTCTCTTCCATCGGAGGGCTGTGTGCGTGCCTGGTGGTGTACCTCATCGCCAAACAAGCCGGTAAGCTTCTCATCGGTCCGTGGCTTTCCAATAACCTGCCTCAAACAGTGCGATTTCTTCGGTCCCAAGACTGGAAGGTGGTACTTGCCACACGGCTTATTCCCTTTTTCCCCTTTGACCTCTTGACGCTGGGCTACGGACTCTTGGACCTGCGCTTTCGCTACGTCATGCTGTTTACCTTTTTGGGCTCTTTACCCGAGATTTATGTCTTTGCTGCGCTCGCAGATCCCAAGGCAACGTTCTTTCAAGCCTCTCTCACGACAGTATCCGTGATAAGCGTACTCCTCTTGCCAGGTTTGATTATTGAATTCTATGCGCGCAAAAATGGCACCGGCATGTGGTGGCGGTTCAAGGCCATGATGTATGAGATTTATCATGAGTTGCGCCGCAACAATGACATTGTGAAACGTCAGGTGCATGATCCCAAGAAAATCCCGGTCCTACTCCTGTACGGATTTTTTTCTTCTCGTCGTTCGCTTTTGGTACTCGAGAAAATTCTCTCTGAGCGAGGCTATCAGCTGATTAGCTTTAACTTAGGGGGACTTCTCGAAGTGTTCTTTACCCGTAGCATCACGGAGACTGCAGAATTTATCGACAAAAAGCTCAAGCGACAATTTGAACGTCACCAGATTTCACACATTCACATCGTCGCGCACTCCAAAGGAGGCCTGGTAGCACTGTGGTGGCTACTGCGCATGGGGGGACATCGACACTGCAAAACCCTCGTTACATTGGGCACACCCTTTCGCGGTAGCATGCTCACATGGATTGCCTTGGTAACCCCGTTGGGATTTATTTTCCGCGATATGTGGCAGATGCGACCCGGGAGTCAATTTCTACAAGAGCTGCATGCGAGTAAAGTTCCCTCAGATGTGCAGATTTATACCATTTACTCCGACCGGGATAGGGTGGCACAAGGGGATAATGGGATTTTCCACATTTCCCCGCCTCAACCCAATGTCATTGCTGTGCCGATGCATAACATGACCCATTTTCAGTTTCTGTATCGAAGAGAAGTAGGGGATATGCTGGCCCGCATTTTGGGATCCCCCTATTTGCCAGAAGCAGAGAAGTCCCCCAGGACGACGGAATCTGCCGCTTGATATTTTTATCCTCAAAGGAGGGGGGAGCGCACTCCTTTGAGGATAAAAAAGAAAAATCAACTAACTCCAACCTTTGGACAAATCTCCGCCAATAAACAGCTCCCACAGGCAGGCCGTGCAGCCTTGCATACATATCGTCCATGCAACACCAACCAGTGATGCAGTCGAGGCAAAGAACCCGGGGGCGCAAGCTGCAAGACCGCTTTTTCTGCCTGCAACGGGTTCGAAGCCTCATGCAATCCCAATCGAGCCGAAACGCGCAGTACATGGGTATCTACCGCAAGTGTGGGTTGACGGAACAATTCCCCCCGAATCACATTGGCCGTCTTGCGCCCCACGCCTGGCAATGCCTCTAGCGCTTGCTGACTCTCGGGTACGATCCCATTGTGTCGCTCCAGCAACAATCGAGTCATGGCCAACACATGGCGCGTCTTCGTAGGCGCCAATCCGATCGACCGAATGTGCGACAACAGACGCTCTTCGCCCCACTCCAATACCGTAGCGGGAGAAAATCCTGCCCGATAGAGAGGCTCCATACAGCGATTCACCATTTTGTCTGTGGTTTGAGCAGAAAGTAAAACAGAGACCAGGAGCTGGTACGGGGTTTCATAGTACAGCTCACAGCGAGGATCTGGCTCTGCTGCCTCCCAACGGGCGATGGCTTCTACCAGTCGCTTTTTTCGTTGAGAGAGGAGACGACTACTCGGAGACTTCAAGGGTGACATCGTCAAATACGCGACATTGACAAGCCAGGCGCTCGTTTTCTTGTGCGGCCATGGTCTCCAGAAAGTCTCGTTCGTTTTCATCCATCTTCGAGAGATTCTCGGCTCCCTCGAGTACCCGTACCATACAAGCACCACAGGCGCCATCTCGGCACCCAAAGAGAATGGAGGTATCGTACTCATCACACATGTCGATCAAGGGGTAGCCTTTTTCAACATCCAAGGTCAAGTTGTCGGTGGTAATATGAACTTTTGGCATAGATAGCGGCTCTTATATTCAGTGAATGGTCGATGCCGCTACTATACCGATTTGGGAGAAATAAAAAAGGCGATTCTTTAGTCACGGCGATCGTTCAACTTCATAAGGAGACGCAAAATCTCCATATAGAGCCAAACCAGCGTTACCATAAGGCTAAATGCCCCGTACCATTCCATATACTTCGGCGCGCCCATGCGAGAGCCTTGTTGGATAAAATCAAAATCCAAGACCAAACTCAGCGCGGCAATCACCACCACTACCAAGCTAAAGCCGATTCCCAAAGGACTGCTGCTCGCGAGGAAGGAAAATCCACCGCCGAAAAAGCTCATCACCATGGAAGCCAAATAAACGATCATCAATCCACCCATGGCAGCCATCATACCCGTACGAAACTTCTCTGTAGGGCGAATGAGGTTGGCCTTATAGGCAAAGAGCATGGCGCCCAAGACGCCAAAGGTCAAAGCAGCTGCTTGGGTTGGCAATCCAGGGTAGCGAAGCTCCAAGGTGGTCGAAAGCCCGCCTAAAAACAAACCCTCTGCCACAGCATAGGCCGGCGCTAGGGTCGGAGCCCATTCTTGTTTAAAAATCAAGATCACAGCACAGACCAATCCCCCGATCAATCCTCCCATCATCCATGGCATCAAAATCCCCGGATGTGTCATAATGGCAACTTCGCCATATCCGGTGGTTCGGTACGCCAAACTCCACATCCACGCAGCGGAAATTAAGAGCAATCCAAGTAAAATCAAGGCCTTATTCACCGTACCTTGCACGGTCATCACACCGCTACTGTACTGGGTCCTCCCCCGAGCTTGCTGAAACACGTCAGTCCGCAAGGCGGGGTTTGAAGTTTGCATCTGCATCATTCGATCCTCCTCTTTCTATCAATATCGTCGCGATCTATCCGATCGTATCATACGTCTCAGCATAAGACCGAATGGGGAAAAAGCAAGCCCCCCCTTTTACAAAAGCATCCGATACCGCAAAAATTGCACCGACGGCAACCGCTCCAATCGACGCGCAAGGTCTTGATATTGTTCCGTTGGGTTCTCCCAGGCCTCCCCCTCACGAGCTGAAAGACTGCGGCCCTGGGGTAAGAATGGAAGCGGGATATATACCCCAATCCACTCTAGGCTCGAGGTAGTCCAAGTCTGGCGAAAGGAGGCCTGAATCCCATGACTGTATGCAGCGCCTCGTACCCATCCCGTGGGCCCATTGGCAGTAAAAAACACCTGACGGCGCGCCAGCGCAGCCCCAATACCATAGACCGGGGTAACATCGTACACACCCCCAAGAGAGACCAACGAGGGTAAAATCCAGCCTTCTTTCTCCTCCAATACAGCTGGTGCCCAGCCAGCACCCATTGCGACAGAAAATTCGGGCGTCCATCTCATTCCAGTGGGAAACTGGGCGGTAACGCCGAGAGAAGGATAGGGAACCTGTACAAATCCAGCCTCTAGTAGAATGGAAAGCCAGGAAACCTCTGGTACAGCTGACTTCCCTTGTAAATAATCAATACCTTGCACCACTCCGATCTTATATTGTTCGTACCCTGCTTCCAGCGCAGGAGTATGGTAGTAGTCATAGCCCAGAAGGAGTCCGGTTTTTTTGCCTACGATAAGCCCAGTCGAAAGCCCCCATACATCTTGATGACCGTGAAATTGGGGCACGTACACGTACAAGGGATCCAGATAAGCAATGGCATTGGAGGCAAGGTCATAAGATGCATAGGCTGCAAGGCCTCCATAGTAGGTTTCCGGTGACAAAACACTTAAAGTGGGCAGCGAAGCAGAGGCACCCACTCCCACTCGCCACCTGGTCCCCCCAAAAGACCCTAGTTTCACATCCACCAACGCATGATCCAAGTTCAACCGCAGGCCAGTATCGATATGAGAGGAAAGCCCATAGCGCATTCCGGCACTCACACTCGAACTCAGCTGGGTGGAGTTGAAGTCCGAGTGGAAGTCTCCCTTCAACCGCTTGTCAAGCGGGCTCTCCAGATGATCGAGGGTAATGTGATAACTCGCACTATAGAGGGTTTTACCTGGCTCCACTGTACGGGCTGTTTGAGACCCATGGTCAAACGTGGCGCAAGAGCTGAGAGAGAGAAATAGCGCACTGGGGAACCAGCTGCGCAGTTTCCCCAGACCCCTCCTTGCAATAAAATGGAATAGCAATGAGAGCATGGGAAAGAAGCCCATAAGGAGACACGGCCGGCGCTCAGACAGAATCTTCCCACCTCTCAAAATCGCAGGCAGAGCTCTCGTCAAGGACCCTCCACTCTCGATTGCGATTTGTGACCCGTTGGGCCCCTTCTGTCTGGCTGCCCGTGTCTGATCTTGGCTCCTTTCCCATGCTCTCGTTGCTTCTCCCCTGTGCAGAAAAGAGCCGGATTGCGAGAAGATCCGGCTCTTTCTCCACCCAGCAAGGAGGGGTCTGGGGAAACTGCGCAGCTGGTTCCACAGTAAAAAAACCGATCGCGTACGCAATTATAAAGCCGCATCAAGGCGCACCTGTACCCAAACGGGAAAATGATCAGATATACGAGATGATTGCAGCCCCACCGTATGCCACTGTTCCATATGAACCTGGCTACCAAAGAACAACACATGGTCGATTCTGCGTAAAGGGTGATGTCGGGGAAAAGTCCGCACATCAGGCTTTCCAGCAGAAAACGTATCTTTCCATCCATCAGAAAGCAAAATCGGATATCCCTTCTCATCGGGCGCAATATTAAAATCCCCAGCCAAGAGCAAAGGGGCGCCGCTGCCTTGTTCATCTTGCAGCTTCGACTTAATATTTTCCGCTTGCTGGTTCTTGATGGGCCGTCCATCTAGATGCGTACCTACAAAAAGAAATTGTCGCCCCGACACCTTGTCCTCCAATTTGACCCAGATGGCAATACGGCGAAAGAGCGGCATATACGGATTGCCCAAGCTCCAGTGGCCTCGCTCTAGCAAGGTAAAGCGATCTTTTTTAAAAGCCACGATGGCATCTGGGGTAAAGTTTACGTTAGCTACCACCGTATATACGTCTTTTAGACGAGCTCGTAACTCTCGCAACTGCCCGGGAGAACATTCTTGAATGGACAGCAGATCTGCGTTTTGCACCTCGATGGTGCGCAGCACCTCAGCTTTGCGTTGGATCCAAGGGGCATAATGCTGCAACCCCAACAGATCCACACTGGTCATAATGTTAAAGGTCAGAATAGAAAGAGTCGTGGCCGTGCCCTTGTTTTGCAAGGGGACCCGACTGGTACGGTCTTGGAGACCAAGACAGCTTGTGCAGAGAAAAAAACAGAAAATGGTACGAACCAAACCGCTATAACCCCTCCCCCATAGCCGTCGCCAATTTTCGTTGCAACTGCTCACTGGGGTGAAAACAATCAAAAGCCAAATCCGATTCCTCCAACGGAAACTGGGTATCCCGCACCAGTTCCAACCTACCGGCAAATCCATTTTTTTGCACGGCTTTCTCACTGGCACGTTCGATGGCTGCATTAAACGCTGTCAAGCGGGCAGACCCAGCATTTTCCTCTAAAAACAAGGGAGGACAAAAAACCCGACGTGTAGTGCGACAAGACAAAAAGGGCCCATATCGATGCTGGTGCTGTGCCAAGCTGGGCACATCGGGAATATACCCGACAAGCAAAGTGGCATGGGGGTGCACCTGCATAATGGCACCCAGTACCGAGACATACTCTTCCTCAAAGTGTTGCGGACCTCGACTCTCGCAAAAATCATTGGCCCCAACGAGTACAGAAACATACTCTGGAACCTTTCCCGCCTGATTATATTGGGTTTGTAGGCGATCCAACATGCCGCTTACATTGACCAACCGCCCCCCAAATTTGGCCCCCATATACACGGGGATGCTGGTGGCATGATCAAAGCCTTCTTTCGTCGCAATGTATCCTCGCAATCCCCAGTCTTCGTCTGTTGCTGCAAAGGATTTTGTCAAATCAGAAAATTGGTCTTGAAACGCCACGGGATTAAACCCCGTAAACAAGGCGCGCAGTAACTCTGTGGTATAGGGAAGCGAGAGGGATTGTCCAAAGTGACTGTCGGACAATACCCCGGTTGAAATACTATCTCCAATCACAGCCAAACCAGGCCCAGCACCAGCGCGGCCATCATTGAAATCTCGGCGCTCCAAACGCGCGGAAGAAACCCGACAACCCAAGAGCAAAAAGAGACCCAGCCACATTCTCATAGGTGACTCCAAAAAGAGCCTCTTACCAGACCATCCCCACACTCACTTGCACCAATCGAAACTGCACCAGCGTACCATCATCAGAAGACCTATGTAGCATGGGAATATAGAACCCTGCCCACTCTGTATTGAGAAACCACCGTCTCCAACTCCATTGATTCCCCACAGAGAGATCCAGGCCTTGGTCTTGGTGACGCTTTGTCATCTGTTGGTTGATCGTATTGTCAAACTGGGGCGTGCGACTCTCCCGAAAGGCAAAAGCAGACTTTAGATAGAAGGACTCTCCTGGAATCCATTTCATACCTATCGTGCCAGCTCTCGAATCCCCTTCGATGAACTCCAGCTGTCTTTGCCCATATAGCTCGAAGACCCACTCCGGTCGGATCAAGTATCCATAGGTCAAGGAGCTTACCAGGAGCCCTACGCCCATGGAAACCTGATGCCGCTGATTCTGGCGATACGCTTCACTACTCTGTGCATCCACTGTCTGGGGGCGTAGCACGATGGGGATGCCGTCTCGGGTATGCCCCACCACTTGCTCCCCTTCACCCGAGGCACCGCACAGGGTCTGCATCCAGCTAAGTCCGACCAATATCCATCCCCACCTATTCATTCAGCGCCTTTCTTTGCCTCAAAGCACCGTGATCATTTGCATCCCATAATAGCCAGCTGACCCGGGCGATAGCGGCATCAACTTGGTACGTTCCCACCAAGTGGCGCGCACGCCGGGAATCGGCTGCTTGCCATTCTCCACCGCAATGCGTCCAAATGTATAACCCAAGGCGAGGCCCAAGGGATAATCACTGGCCCAGTGCACCCCGTTGTTCAGCATTTGTAAGGATAGCAATGTAATTAGAGGATACCCGACGATTTGGATACCCGTTGCATACTCTGGATAATTGCCAGCCATCACAGTCATGGTTGCCATGGCAGTGGCAACATGCCCGGATGGATAGGCATCGTAGTTGGATACATGTTGGTGATACTTCTTCTGATCCGGCAGCATGCGCCATACCCCCCGTTCTCCTGTGCGCACCAGCGGACTCTCACGCCCCGTCACGTGCTTGAGCACTTGAACCGAAATTCCGGTATTCAAAATTGCCTCTGCCATTTGAGAGGCTGTATGAAGGGCGCGTACTTCATGAAACGCACCCCCATAACTCAAATACATGGTAGCGATAGAAGCATGGGTCCATCCATCTCCAATAAAATACAAAGCTGTCCCCGTATCTGTTGGCATTTGAATGGGAAACCCACCCACATGCGCCACCGTATCCATATTATCATTGGGCGAGATCCCCCACATCCGCCCCCATCGCTCCCCGGCCGCTAGCAATTCTTCATCGTAGAACCACAAAACAGCGGAGGAAGCCGCTACCAGAGTAATGGAGGGCAGAGCCTCCTCCCGAAAAACCCGATGATAAAATAGCGAGTAGTCTCTCGGTACATTGGCAATCCAATCATACCATGTAAGCGGCGAAGAGACTCGATTTGCTTTCCTCTTCTGAGGTTCTGAAGCCAAAGTGAACCCGGATAGCGCAACCGAAAGCGCCAAAGTAAAAATACGCAACAAAATGGAACTCCATAAACGACAAGGGGAAAGGGAAGAAATTTATACCATCTAAAAATTTTTACTAGGGCGTCTTTTTTACTGGCGAAACTGCGCAGCTGGTTCTCCAGTAAAAACCCCACCATCACATAAATTTTATATACGACCCATGCTACTTTTATATTTTTCTTGGATTTCTCTCAACGTATCTTCCACTTTATCCAGATTGGGTCGCCTCACTGGATCTGGATGAATCATGTGCCAGACCAGTTGCCGAAAAGCGTGCAATACACCCCCCTGTGGATGCGCTGCATATTCCGGCCGCCCATGAACATAGTAGGCTTTATGCAGCTGTCTATATGCGCGAATCCGATGCAGCATCTTGGTTATCGGAACTTCTGCTGGGAGAAAGGGACCGTGGAGGGCATACACCATCTTCTTCAAGTGCACCTCCTTTTCTTCCCCAAGTAGATCCAGCAGGGTCATCCCCAATGCAAATATATCCGCCTTTTTGCACCAGGCAAATGTTTGACACACAGGCTCTCCTCGTAAACGGCGAAAAGACAGCTCTGGCGCCAAATAAGCCCGGGTCCCCACCAACTGCTGCCCCATGCGAGGCTCCCCCTCTCGCTCTGCCAAGCCAAAGTCGGCAACCACCACCCGCTCTTGGCCTTTTTCCTTCTTCCAAAAAAAATTCCTAGGCTTAAGATCTCGATGGATGTACTGCGCTTTTTCATGCAGAGCGCGTATGGTATGTACCACTTCCGCTGCCAGCTTTACGATTTGGGGCCCATCTTCCAGGACCATTTTACGCTCTGATATATCTTCCGTAAAAAGTTCCATCTGTATGGAAAACCGCTTTATCCCGGCTGTCTTCCCTTGATGCATCCCATAGTCTCGCAGATGCGGCACGCCAACCACTCCCTCGATCGCCTGTAAAATGGCGATTTCTCGTTTTACCTCCCCCAGTGCCTTGTGCTTTTCTCTTTTCAGCTCCAGATTTGCATACACTTGCATCTCGGGATATGCGATGGAACGAGAAAAAACCTTATATGTACCCGATCGTTGACTGGGGTCATCCCCCTCCGTATGCAAGTAAATGTGCCCATTCGGATAAAACTGCAGGGGAAAGAATACGCGTTGATCATCAGGCGTCACATATATCGACTCGGTAAACACATAGTGGCTGCGGACAAAATCCATAAATGCCACCATTTTAGCCAGTTGCACCACCGTGAGAGGGGAATCGGGGATGATTTGGGCCCGCAGTACATGTTGAATTTGCTGAGCCCGCGATTTTTGCTCCACTGTTGGAGACAGAGCATGAGATAAGGGAACAAAATGAGTGGGATAAATCACACCCGCTGGCAAAAGTCCAATCTCATAGGGCTTCCTACCTGTGACACAACCAACCAGGCACAAAAACAGCAGAAAGTGATTTCGCATGTTTTTCTCATTTTTTTGTATTAGGATAGATTGCTTCCCTTATACTACGTAACGGGGTTGGGTTTAAAGATGGGGATTTGACTGCAATAGGAATGTATATATGCCGCACGTTCACCCCACACAGGCAGACATTGCATCGCGATTGCGATGGGTATTGGGTTTCAATGTATTAATCACAGGCGCACAGTGGCTGTTCGCCTATCTGTCTTCGAGTTTGTCGTTATTTTCGGATGCACTGCATAATACCAGCGACATTTTGTCCATTGGGATCAGTCTATGGGTGTTGCGTCTTGCTTCTCGTAAGGCTCGCTTTGAAGGAAGAGCTGCATTGATAAACGGAGGCTTGTTGATCGGAGTTTCTCTCTATCTCATTCAAGAATCTGTGCATCGGTTGTTCGTACCTGTGCCCATTTACTCCATGGAAGTCATTGCCCTGGCTGCCCTCGGAGCTGTGGTCAATGGCCTTAGCGCCTGGGTATTACATCGAGACTCCAAATCAGACTTGAACCTGCATATTTCCTACCTACATATGTTTACCGATGTGGTGACTTCTATCGTGGTCTGTTTAGGTGGAATCAGTATGTATCTCTGGGAGTGTTACTGGTTAGATAGCGTGCTTTCCATTGCTGTTTCTTTGTATATTTTAGTGGCGACCATCAAATTATTTTTGTCCTACCGAGCAAAAAATGAAACTTTCTGACATCGCAGTCCAAACAAAGAGTCAACTGATCTTCCCCTCAGCTCCTATAGAAGTTACCATTCGAGGCCTTACGACCTTGGCCTTGGCCCAATCAGGAGATTTAACTTTTATCACCAATTTTCAGTATCGAGATGAAGTGGCCACAACGAAAGCCAGCGCCATTCTCACAGCCAAAGCCATCCCTGGTTGTCATCTGCCGCAATTGATACATCCTAATCCCTATGCAGTGTTGGCGCAGTTGGGCCAACAACTACATCCTGTGACTCATAGTTTTACCGGACAAAGTCCCTTGGCATTTGTTGATCCCACAGCTTCTGTTGCAGCCAGCGCCATATTGTATCCACAAGCGTATGTTGGGCCTCGTGCCAGTATCGGAGAACATGCCGTTCTATATCCGTTCGCCTATGTAGGATCCGATGCACACGTAGGAGAAGGCTCTGTCCTATATCCTTCCAGTACGGTGATGGAGCGATGTAAAATTGGAGCTCGGTGCATCTTGCATGCAGGCGCAGTGATTGGCGGAGATGGGTTTGGATTCGCCCCAACAAAAGACGATTTACTCAAAATTCCCCAAATGGGTACCGTCATCCTCGAAGATGAAGTCGAAATCGGCGCCTCTTCCACCATCGATCGCGCCACCTACGGTGCAACCACCCTTTGCCATGGCGTAAAGGTAGACTCTCAAGTGCAGGTTGGACATAACGCCACCGTCGGCGCATACACCATGCTATGCGCACAAGTCGGCATTGCCGGTAGCGCAAAAATCGGATCTCGTTGTATCGCCGCGGGACAGGCCGGTATAGGCCACGGCATTTCCATTGGAGATGGTACGATTCTGGGACCGAGAGCCGGGGTGGTGCAGTCTATAACAAAACCAGGCGAATATATGGGGATGCCACCAGTTCCAGCCAAAGAATGGATGAAACTCCAATTTTCCCTGAAGAAAGTACCGGACCTCATCAAAAAAATCGCCCATCTGGAAGCGCAACTGGAAAAGCTGCAAGCTGGTACCTGATGGTGCACTGAAGACATAAAATTTCTGGCCTCTTCTCTTTTTTTCCTCCCTCCACAAAACCAGTTTCATTCATTTCTAATTATTGCTAGATCTACCCCTGTCTTCGAATCTGTGTGTGTGCAACAACCACAGGAAAATTTTCATAGATGGGAAAACGTATGGGTAAAGTGCTCCAATTCCCGAGACGAAATGTTTCCGACTCTCTTCGCACCGTCATGTGTGAAATGCAGTCTCATAAACCGTCTCCCATCGAAACGCCCTGGGTTCTTTCCGAGTCGGAAGACGCCGCCTTTTTACACCTAATTCGCGAATGGCCCTGTTTTCTTTCCATCGAGGAAGATCCTGATTTACATGAAATTTTTGAGCAGTATTATGAGGATCGCTTGACCATGTCACAAGATTGTGTACTCGAGTTTTTGTTTCATATGAGAGAGCCTGATTCTTTTTTTGACATCGGAAATGCCCTCTATACATGGGACGAAGAAGATCGAAACTACTTTTTTTCTAGTTTGAGTTTGCAAGCAGAGATTATCGATCAAATCAAGAGAGAAGAGTGCTAAAGAGGAGGTGCCTCAATTGTGATATACTTAGGGTGTATCACAACTGGTTCGTATTCCTGTAAAGGCTCTCTTTCATGAAAATATCTCTTACTTGCCTTCGGTACGCGTGCTGCTTGGGCTTTTTGGGCTTGTATCTCCAGTGTGCGCCTATAAAGAAAGAGCCAAATCGAGAAGAACTAGAGACAACCTCAGGGCCGATCCCACAACCACTACCGTCAAAACCACAGCCACAAGCTCCCAAGACCGTGGTGGGAATTCAAAACTGTGGCAACACCTGCTTTATGAACTCCGCATTGCAAGTATTGATTCATACACCCGTCATTGCAGAGTATTTTTCTCAAGAAAAACTGACTTTCACCGAACATTGGTTTTTCCCCGAAGAGAAAGACAAGGTTCGAAAAGTTGTCGAAGCCTTTCATAGTCTCTATCATGCCTATACCACCACAACAGAGTCCTATGTTCACCCAGGCACCCTTGTGGATCTTTTACCCAGCGTTATTTCTGGTTATCGAAATGAGGTTCGCAGCCAGGAAGATGCCCAAGAGTATGTTTCAAAGTTTTTAGATATGGTTAGCTCCGCAACCAACACCAACCCAGAAAAAATAAATCGCGAACTGACAGATAAGGAAAAAAATGATTTTTCTATTGCAAAAGCCAATTCTCAAAGCAGCAGCGAACAATCATTTATAACAGATGCTTTTCAAGGATTTTCTCAAAAGATCATCCGATGCCATATCGGCCGTAGTCACGATCTAGTCTCCTATAAATTTGATCCTATAAACCTTTTGTCGCTTACCATTCCAGGAAAAGGTCACTCTTTATCGAACTTGATCGAGGTATCCCAACAAGAAATCCCGGTGAACCTCAATGAAAACATAAAATGTCAAGATACGGCACAGGCCAAAGAGGGAGATACAGAATCCTTGAAAATTTTCTCTCTTGCAAAAAAACCCGCTTATCTATTCATTCAATTGAAACGATTTGAACAATTACCTGACTATTCCGGTTATAAAAAAATCAGTACAGAAGTAGAAATTCCCTCCATATTACCCCTTCAAGCCGCGCAAGATACTGCCCCCCGGATGTTTTCCCTCTATGCGGTGATCCTGCATCATGGCACCTATGGAGGCGGACATTATGTAGCATTGCTACAAAAAGAAGGGAAATGGCTACAAGCCAATGACAGCGTGATCTCGGAAATAACGGAACAGAAAGCCCTAGAACTCAGCAAAAAGAACGGATATTTGTTCTTTTACCAAGAAAAATCCCCCTAAAGAAATGCGTCAACCCACCGAAAAGACGGTACGATCCTCGTTATCAGGAGAACTACTGTGAACCACCGGTTTTTATACATCTGCGTAAGCGTATTTCTTGGATATAGCTCGGTTTTACAAGCTGATGGGTACACTGCAACGTATAATGCGTTTCCTGCATATGCCTCCGGACCTTCCAACGATTTTGTTGAGGAACTTTCGTGGAACCAAATGGTCCAAGGCACAGCGAACAGTACGAAGCGGGATGCGGAAGCGTCTTTTATTTTCCGCTGCCCAGGAGATTCGTTTTTATCTGGGGTAAAAACAATATTTTCCCACAACGATCGACAATTTTACTTCATTTGCCGCTTTCTCCAAGATGCAAATAAAAAGCAGATTCAAGCTGGAGCAGATACAGATACCAGCCAATGGGAAAACCTCCGAGGGGGCAGTTTTAATGTCTACGCTGCCTATGCTGACTATGCCAATGGGTTTGCCGATGCCACCCTTCGAACCTCCAACTGTAAAGGCACAGAAGCAATGGGAGGGGCACTCAGCCGATATATCGACCAAACAGAATCAGGTCCTCCACCTGAGAATCACAATGATCGAAAGTGGAAATACATTTGTCGAGGCATGAAGGATCTAGCTGGAAGCTCATTGTCGGTGAAACAAGATACCTGTCAGGATTTTCCGCAAGCAGAGAGCGGAGATTTTACCTTTACCTGCCCTGTAGACACAGTGATAGCCAAGATGGGGAGTACCTATAATCCGAACAATGAGATACGAAAATATACGTTTACTTGTTGTAAATATGGGACCTGATGGTTTTTTCTTTTTCCAAAGGAGGGCGTTCCCCCCCTCCTTTAGATCCTCCCCCCATTTGCTTGCCACTGCCTCAAAGTAAGAGACAGGAGAATGCGAGCTCCAGCGAAGGCCGGCGCGACGGTCGGATCCTCCCCACTCTCGAAATCGCAGATATTGCTCTCGTCATGGACCGCAATCTCGAGGCCTGCGATTTGCGACCCGTCGGGTCCCTCCAAGCTGCTGCCCTTCACTGGAGCTCGCATTCTCCTGTCTCTCGCTTCGAAAGCACTAGGCTCTAGCGTAAGGCAGAGATTGAAAGAGAGGGAGAGTTTTTCTCGAGTCAAAGACAAGGGCAGCAGCTTGGAGGACCCACCCGGGTCGAGCGAAACCGATGTACAATCAAAGTAATTTTGGTCTATCTGCGAGAGAGGGGGGGAGTGCCAAGCGTCGCGCCGGCCTTGTCTTTGACTCGAGAAAAACTCTCCCTCTCTTTTACTCAGCAAACAAATGGGGGGAGGATCTAAAGGAGGGGGGAACGCCCTCCTTTATAAAAAAACACTACAAAAGCTCGTTTCGATGCTGGGTCTTCAAATACTCCACCACCTTCTTCACATCTTGATCCCTCTCCTTGCGGCACACCAATATAGCTCCTTTTGAGGCAACGATAACCAAATCCTCTACCCCAACCCCTGCAATAAACGGCCCATCGGTATCGAGGGTGGTATTGCGACAATCGAGCAAGACGCCATCCCCAAAAAGAAGATTCCCCTCTGCATCCCCAGGGGTAACCCGATTCATAGCTCCCCAGCTGCCCACATCCAACCAATCAAAAGTTGCAGGTATCACAGCAATTCGGTGGCTCTTTTCTAAGACCCCGTGATCGATAGAAATTGCAGGTGTTCGACTGTACGCAGTTTCCCAAGCAGAAAAAGGTACCGTATTAAATAGTGCTCCCACTGCTTCTAACGGTGCTACCACCTCTCCAATATAGGCACGTGCCTCTTCTAAAAATGTGGAAATGGTCCAAACAAAAATACCCGAATTCCATACGAATCGCCCGCTCTCTACATAGGTAGTCGCGGTGACCACATCCGGTTTCTCCCGAAAACTGGCCACATGAAATCCATGGGAATGTTCAGACAGCGGATTGCCTTGTTCGATATAGCCATACCCTGTTTCAGGATATTGGGGCACGATTCCCACAAGGGTAAGAAAGGATTGACGCGCAGTTTCTACCGCACGATCCAATGTAGCGTGAAAAGCAGCCTGATTCTGGATAACATGATCGGCATGCAGCGAAACCATCACCCCAGTTGGGTTCTTTTTTTGAATTTCTAATGCAGCCAACGTAAGAGCGCAGGCCGTATTGCAGGCTTTAGGTTCAGGTAGGTAGGTCCCCACTCGATCCCCACAGATTTCTTGCGTCTGTGCAAGCTGATCCTGATGGGTAACCAAAATGCGGCGTTCCGGAGGAATCCATCCCTCTAACCGCTGCAATGTCCCTTCAACCAAAGTACGATCGGCTGACCCGATGCGGCATAGTTGCTTTGGGGTATGATGACGAGAGCGAGGCCAAAACCGAGTTCCACTCCCTCCTGCCAAAATCACAGCAAATACATCAGAAGCTGCTGCCTGCACCATGGGTCACCTTTGGATTCAGGTTTTTATGAAAGTGTTGTAGCTGGGTAATGAGCTGGATCTGCTGGTACTAAGGGAGAAGATCCCATCCAAGTACTGGAAGAGAATTGCCCCCGATGCACTGTTTGCAGATGGTGGGAGGTAGGCTGTAACTGCTCAATCAAAAAATGGGCAATTTCCTGAGGCCGACAAATGGGGCCACAAGTAAAGGCATCAAAAAAGAAAGCCCCTTCTTCCGGATACGTGTGAATCGAAGCATGGGATTCTGACAGCAACGCCAATAAAGTAACTCCAGAGGGGGAAAACTGCTTCTGTTGCAGACTGCACAGCGTAGCACCGCTACGCTCGATACCCTTGGAAAGCCATAAACTTAGCTTCTCCATATCGTTCAGCAAGTCAGCACGAATGCCATAGCACTCACCAAAAATATGCACCCCTTGAAACGCGTGCTCAGGCATCCCAATGTTCTGTTTCACTCTCTCATCACCTCCGTTAAAGGGACCCGCCAGACGAAATTGCCGGGGCTATGGATCTCATGTTGCAAAAATACGGCAAAAATTACGCCACACCAGGTCTTTTGCGGTCTCGACCTTCCAGTTACGTAATGCTGCGAGGAATTCAATCGTATCTACCACATTCTGTGGTTCATTTCTAGTCGCAGGCTGCGGAGACAAATAAGGCGAGTCCGTTTCCGTCAAGAGTGACGTCTCCGGCAACTCACGCAACATTTTCTCAAATGCCCCATTTCGTCGGGCATTCGCAGGAATGGAAAAGGCCCATCCTGGATGTAGTTGCGCGATTTCTATCGCTTGTTTTACTCGACCACCCCAACAGTGAAACACCACACGCGCAGGATTTGCTTGTCGCAGCAACTCATACGTACGCATCTCTAACTTCCGAGAGTGTACAATCACCGGCAGATCCTGTTGCTTGGCAATATCGACCAATGCAAGAAAGACCCGCTCCTGCTCGGCAAAGGTCTCAGGCCCCAACCAATGGGCATCCAACCCACACTCACCCACGGCTACAATTGTACCCGCTTGTGCTTGTTCGGCAATAAACCGAATCTCCGCATCAGGGTCTTGTAACACCTCGATGGGCATGGGCAACTCCGATAGATGCCGACTCACCGCTTGAATGGGATAAATCCCCACAGCAGCTCGTACCGTTGGGTACTGCTGTTGCATCTCCAAGATTTTCCGGTTGGATGCAGGGTCCACTCCGTTGACCACCAGCTGGGTCACCCCGCGACTTGCCGCACGCTCGATCACCGCTGCCAGGTCCAACTCGTACGCAGATTCTGTTAAATGACAATGAACATCTACGTACGCACTGTGCATGACTGCCTCACCTACAATCAGTATGGAAATGCTGCCGCATCCTCCAACAATGCCTGAAAGGACTTCCACGAAAGACCAGTCTCCTGGTGAAACTTCCGAACGAAAGCCATCGCTTCTAGCACCTTATTCAAATTTTTTCCAATGGTTTCGAAGTGGAACCCCCAGAAAAGAATCTTAGGCCCCTCCTTGTCAGAGAGAGCCAAGTCCTTATATCTCTGCTGAAAGCTGGCAAGGGACAGAGCATCAATAGGTCCAAGTGTCTGATAAAACTGCGTAACATCTCCATTTGAAGTGGAAATTTTTTTTGGTTGAGAAAAAAGCGAGACGCCCCCCCATCGATTGTGCACCATTTGATACCAGGGGTAAGGATGAAAAGCAGAGGCCAATACCTCTGGATCAATGGCAGAAAAATCCGAATAAATCCCAAATTCAGGTAAAGATTGGGTCAGCGCCTCGGTACTCATGTGCCCGCCTGTCAAAAAGGCTTTGGGGGTAATACCGTGGTTTTTCAATACACCCACGCTATATTGCAGGAGTTTTTTTCCATCCGCTTCTTTATAGGCGCTAACGGGAACCTCATGCCCACAATCCGGATTACAACGCAGGGGAGCACCCCAAAAGGTCGGCTCTGAAAGAAAAGAAACCCCAGCCCCTTCTACCAACGATTTCCACCCACTCAGCTGAATACCTGGGGTATCCATCTGAAATTGCTGCAGCATCTTTTGCCATTTCTCTGCCAGCTCCAGACTGGTACCCCCGGGACGCGTGAAATAGACAGGAGTAAAGAAGTGCACCAAGGGCACTTCCGGAAACTGGGACCGAAATGTAGCCAGGGCCCTCCAGTTCTCCGCCTCAAGCGGTTCCCCCTCCCAAAAGACCGCACTGATCAAGTAAACCTTTCCTTTAGCGTAGCCAGATCCACAAGAAAATAGCGCTGCCGCTAGGATCCAGAGCCAACCCCTTCTCATCTCGCTCTCCTTCTACGGGCCATTTCGGCCCGGATCCATTGGTATTCCCGATTGGCGGAACCACGCATGGCGGAATTTTCTAACGCCCGCCGCGTTAAGTAAGGCAAGGCATCCGCCACAGGCCCATACGGCATGTACTTGAACACCCGAAATCCAGCCTGCGCCAAGGTAAAGCTGATCGGGTCGCTCATCCCATATAGCTGGCTAAAGGTATATCGAGAGTCCTGAGGCGAAATCCCCTCTGCCAAAAGTTGGTGGACAAACCGTTGCGTGGAAATCTCATTGTGTGTTGCCACCAATACCGAAACCCGATCTCGATGGGCCAGGCAAAAATCCAACGCTGCCTCATACGCAGCATCTGTATCGGCTTTTGTAGCATGTATCGGTGAAGGGGATCCTTGGGCGTCAGCCCGTGCGCGTTCTTTTTCCATATACGCGCCACGCACCAATTTGATGCCGATATATCGGTTTTTTTCTGTTGCTTGTCGCACCAGCTGCTGCAACAGCGCCATGCGATCGTGCCGATACATCTGTAAAGTAATGTACACCACCGCACGGGTCTCATTGTATGCTTCCATCAATTCAAGGGTCAGTGCATCGATCCCCCCTTGAACCCAACTCTCCTCTGCATCTACCAGCAAAGACCCTTGTCCCGCCTCGGCTTGAGTTGCCAGCTGCCGCAGTCGCCCCCGTAGGGTTTCACAAGCAGGCGTCGATTTCCAGCTATCAAAATTCTCCAGCTCTTGCATCTCAGAAAGGGCACTCAACTTCAAAACCCCAAAAAAACCCGGACCCATAGAGGTGGAGCAAAAGGCAAGCGTTTGCTGCAACAGAGAAAAGGTACGTGCATGTGCCACCTCTCCAGACTGGGCCTCTGCAGCATAATCCAAAATAGCACCCACACCTTTACTGCGAAGGGTCTCCAGCACCGAAATACACTCTTGTAAGGTTTCGCCCCCACAAAAATACTGAAACAAATTTCGTTTTACCAGCCTATGAATCGGCAGCTTCCACTTATGCGCCTGCAACAAAAAAGCAACGCCAATTTGTACCCAGGCTCGATACTGTAAGAGCTGAAAGAGAAGCGCATACCTGCGCATTTGAAAAGGAGAGAGACGAGAAAAGGCAAATTCAGTATGGGAAAAATCCATGCCTTAGTAGCTCCATCTGCCCATCGCATAGTTGATCGTAATGATCAGGTTATGAACAGCAAAGTACCCCAATAAAAGAAAACCAATCCCCCGTTGAGGCAGTCGCGCAACCCAATCTCCTGCCACAAATAAGATCGGAAACAATACAGCTCCAAATCGGAAGGTGTTGATCACCTCACACTGAGCCGGTATGAGAATGAGAACCAAAAATACATAAAGTGCCAAAAAAGGATATTTCCTCCAAAAGTACACAACCCAAGCCCAAAGGCCAAGGAAAAAAAGGTAATGTGTCACCTGCATATAGGTAAAAAAACACCTGCGGCTTAAAAAGAAAAAGGTTGCCACATACTCCATCCAGCTCTGGCTATGAGCCCAATACGATTGGGCCTTGAGAAATAGCCATGGATTTCCAAGCTGAATGTATTGATACAAGGGGAATAGGGCAAACAGACTGCCGCTGATGCAACCTGATATCACGAGCCGACGCAAGCGCTGTCCATAATAGGCTGCAGGGATATCCATGGCAACCGAACACCCCACCACAATGCCAACCAAAACCCCATGAGGACGCGTCAGTGCACAGATCCCTGCTAGGACAGATGCCCACACCCATCTCTTCCGCTGCACAAAAAGAAACGTCCAAAATGCGAGGCATAAAAAAAGAGATTCCGTGTGATGAGAATGAAAAATCATAGAACCAGGCCAACACAAGAAAAACAACCACCCCAAGCGCGTCTCAGGTCGAAGGGGTACCGCTGCAGGAGATGCGATCATGCTGTAGCAAAAAACCAAAAAGAGCAAAGTCGAAACCAAGGTTCCCAGAATTGAAAGCGGCACTACTCCACTCGTCATCCAATACAGACCTTTGATCAGCATTGGATATAAGGGATAAAAGGCAACACTTTTAATTGTATATCCACCCTCTATGATCTTACTGTACCAACGAGAATCCCAATGATTCAAAAGGATCTTCCACTCCATGGGATGCACATAGGCAAAAAAGCCCCATATTGCCATATGAATCAGTAAAAATCCCAATACAGTTTGCCCCACAAATCGACCTGTGAGAGGATAGGAGAGGTTCAAATAAGCGTGGGCGCTATCTTGTTTTTTCATTGCGTATAACCAGATAGAAAGTATAGAGAGGAAAGACTCGCGCAATCCATGTTCTCAGTATACCGAAGTTCGCACTGGAAGAAAATGAGCAAGTCGCCACAGGGAGAGAATTTTTCTTGAAAAGAATCAGTCGATTACCCTCATTCAATGGAGAGGCATCTTGGTTACAAAGCTGGACGCACAAAGTGATCGCTCTTTGCGTTCTGTGCTTCTTGGTGCCCCTTTTTGACAGCACCGGTACAGTATATGCTTGGCTTACTTTTTCCAATGTGCCACGACAATTTTTGGCTGTTGCCGGGGCATTTTCCGAGATTCGCACCGGACAAATTTGGCGTGTAGTGTCGCCTATCTTTCTCCATGCAGGCCCCCTACATTTGCTGTTTAACATGTACTGGCTGCATCAATTGGGCCATGTGGTGGAACACAAAATTGGAGGCAAACCATATCTCCTCTCTCTCCTGTGGATCAGCGTGCTGTCCAATGTGGGCTTCTACTTATGGATCGGCCCTCACTTTGTTGGAATGTCTGGGGTTATTTACGGAATGGTGGGATTCTTGTGGGCCTATCAAAAATTTTCTCCCCGTGAATCGCAAGAATTTGATCCTGGGACCTTGCAGTTTTTCCTTCTCTGGTATATGGCTTGCTGGCTACTCAGTGCAGCAAAAATTCTCCATGTTGCCAATAGTATCCACGGTGTGGGACTTTTAGCCGGTGTACTTTTTGCGTTGGGGCTGGTAGCCGGGCAATTGCGTCGCTCTGGTTTCCAGGTGCTACGACGAGAGCCCCTTTCTACATGGGGGATCTTACTCGCACTGGTAGCAGGGGGGTTGCTCACAGACTTTTGGGTGTACTAAGAAGCGGAAAAATTTTCCCAGCCCTCCCTTCATACGAGTTGACGTATCATAAAGAAGAGGGACTGGATGTTCAGGGCCAATGGAGAGGATCGATATGCGATTTACTGAAATCGTCAAGCAGAAAAAAGGCGTGGAAGAGAAAAAGACACGGGAATTTATTTACCAAAATTTTTCTCCCGATCTCCTTCGAGGTCTCGAGCAAGATGACCCCGATTCTATTTTGCGCGGGCTACAGCTGTTGGGTATTTCTACCCAAGGAATCGACTTATCGGCGCCGTATGTACCGTATGTAGAAGAGTAATTTTTACTCTATATATAGGAGGGGGGAAGCCCTCCTATATATAGAAAAATAAACTCAAACCCCAACCATCACATGAGGATGAATCCGCTGCAAATGCTCAGGATGCTGGTGACCATCTCCAAGTAACAGCACATCCACCCCCAATGCTTTTCCCACTTCTAAATCGTGGTCTGTATCTCCCACCATAATGGTATCCTGCGGCACCAATTGATGCGCAGCCAATAAGCGACGTCCGTTTTCTACTTTGCTATCCGCCCGACTATGAGACAGTCCGTAAATTGCGCTAAAGAAAGGGGCAATCTCAAACTGCTCTAACAATGCCTCTAACGGAGCCTGTGGGGCAGCAGAGAGGACATACTGCGTAATGCCTTTCCCTTGCAGAGAAGCCAACAACGTATGCCGCCCTTCAAAGAGCGACACACCATGGAGTTTATCCTTATACATGGCATGGTAGACCTGATGCAGATAATCATAAGACCCCTCTTGCTTCGGAAAATCCAACGACCGGTAAAAGGACTCCACGGGAAAATGAAATTTGCGTCGCATCGTATCGAGATCTAAGATAGGTAACCCGGAGACCCCTAGCTGGGTATTGAGACAGTCGAGGGTAACCAGGACATCATCCAATAACGTTCCATTCCAATCCCAGATAATATTTTTGTAATCAGAAAGATGAGAAAGCAACATACACAGGTCCTTTATAAGGCAGAAAGTCCCCCCACCATAAAGAAACATTGCCTTGAATGAAATGGAAAAAAGAAACCAGTTGATATTTCTCCGCTTTTCCTGGCAAAAAGCCTCGTACCTACAGGTGGATATGACTTTCCCCTGGATTTTTGGGACTACCCAGCTATACTCCTCCTCAGCAGCTGATATTCGCCCTACAGGGGCTTATGCATCTGCATCGTCCGTCTCCGGGATACGATGACCGTTTCCGTTGTGAATTTCAGACGCCACCCCGTCTGCAAGCGACCTCCCACCTTATGTCGCTTAGCCGCATCTTCTGTATGCGGTGTCAAACAACGGAAAGCAACAGGACCCAGATTGGCGTTTTCGGTTCGAGAAGCAGTATCAACCAATTTTGATTTGAAAAAGGGGGTTTTTTATGAAAACCACGCGACTCCTCTTATGGGGATTCTTCACCACGTATATGCCCGCTATGGCATGGCCCAGCGATGTTGTCTCCACCACAGCGCCTCAAGCAGCAGCACCAAGTCGGTTTGCCCATGCAGCGGTACCCGAAGGCAACACCTTGCCCCAAAAAGTATTGCGAGTACGGGTTGTCGATAAATTCCTATTCGGTGGCGACTACTACGGTGCTGATGGGAAACGAGAAGACATCGGCTTGCGCACCAACGTACAAATCAACGCCTTTGTAGCAGAATATGGGATTACCGATCGATTGAGCTTTCGTATGTTGGTGCCCACCGTGGTGCACAACGAAGCCACTATGGATTTGGCCCAATTTGCGGATTCTAAAAAGTACCAAGATGCCTACAACAGCGCCTTCGACAAAGTGGTGGAAAAAGGCTATAGCCAGTTTAAACAAATGGCGCCGAAGGCTACAAAAGCAGACTATATCAACTATATCCGGTCTCACGGCAATGCCCCCACCGGATTCCCCTTGGATACAGGAGAAGTCTTGCCTTCCAACCGTTCCATCCAAAGTCACTTGCATCATACCGTGCTACGCGGCGCCACCCCTACCAACGGCCATTTGGGCCTTGGGGATGTGGAAGTAGGCTTACTCTATAACTTCTATCGCACCGACTCTATGTTGGTCTCCTCCGGTCTTGGCCTGCGTACCCCAACCGGAGACTTTGACGACAGCTCCATTCGACGTTCTGTAGGCGGTGGAATTTACGATGGGGGCCTTCGATTCAACTTTGACTACAGCCCGGTATTCGGCCTATGGCTCTCTGCCCAAAGTCAGCATGAATATGCCCTTACCTCTGCCACACAACAACGTGCCAGTCGCGTAAATCCATACCTTCTCAATGAAGCAACCCCACTCGATGGGGACAATACCCAGAAGTATGAAAAACGCGGCATGGATAGCAAAGAAATGCTCAAGGCCAACTATGGATTGGGTGCCTTGACCCCTGTATTGAAAGCCCTTGCCGTCAATACCTACTACCAATATCACGCACGACGCTCGACCTACATCGACGGCTCTGAGTCCCAATCTGCGAGCTCTTTGCAAGGGGTCGGTGGCGGCGCCTCTGCCAGCGGATTGGGCTATGGCCTGCCCCTGGCTTTCGATGTGGATTACTTCTCTCCGTTTGCCGGAACCAATGCTGTGGCAAACAATGAGTTGACCATGACCCTCTACCTATATGCCAAATTTTAGGCAAGAAAGGGATTTACCATGAGAATTACCATGAACCGTTCTTTATATACTGTATTGGCTCTAAGTTTGTTCAGCGGCGCTTGCGGGAACTATCGCTCTCTCAAGAGCAAAGTTATTGGGCATCAAAGCAAAGCATCGGATGCAACCAAAACACCGCATTATGATGAAACAGAAGAGCTCCGATTGGAAGACAAATGGGTGCGTTTACTGGGTGCCCTCGGATTTGAAGCCAAAGGCGTGAAGAGCCAAAAAGAGCTAATCTCCATCATTTCCCAGCCCTCTAAGCTCCTAGAACCGGGTAATGCACAGTATGATAAGCTTTTAAAGGGTTTGAAGGATGATCTGACCAAGAATCGCGGAAGAATGCGCTGTGGAGGTATCCAATCCTTTACTCGGCTTCAAGATGCGGCCAAAGTGGAGATGAAACTCCATGAGTCTGACGTATTCCACATGGTCTACCGGGATCAAAACACCACGGTAGATCGCAATGCCCTTGTACTTTTGCCTCAAAGCAGCACACAACCTCTACCCCTCCTTCTCCACTTGGTAGGCGGGGATACAGGATTGATGCCGCAGGAAAAGACAATTACTGATTTCACAGCGCCTATGCTTGCGAAACACATCGTAATTGCCCCAGACTACAACATGGGGATTTGTGAAGCCGTAGCCGGAGTCACTCGATGTGGAATCGAGAACCATCTCGTAAAGCCGACGCAACCTCAGCAAGATAAGCCATGGGAAGAAGATGTCTATAGCTCCATGGCAGCGCATAACTGCGTAGTGGAAGCGGTTTCAACACCAGAAAGCCGCATGAATCCAGAAACAGGGGCTCCTGCTTCTTTTGACACGCAAGAAACACTGCTTCGTACGGAACTCCAAAGTCGAGGGCTTCAGGTTGCAATGATTGCACCTTCTACAGCAAAAAATCTTCGCTCGGTCAATGCCATGCTCCAAGCCCCTCTTTCCCATATTTTCGGGACCTCTCGTGGCGCCTTGGTCGGTTTTTTAGTTGCCGCATGGGCCGGTATTGAATGGGAAGCATACTATCCCATGTTCTTGGAGGCTAAGCTGACACAGCCAGAAAGTGAGTTGCTTAAAGCAGTGAATGTGGGCGCTAAAAAACTATTTACTAGCGAAAATTGCCCTACCTACAGTAAGACTATTTTGCAATATCCCCCGATGTTCAGCTCACTTGTAGATAACGCAGGTCCCTTTAGCTTGATGGCGAGTAGCTTTCGGGTTTTGGTGGAACAAATTGTGAAAAAAATTCACAACCCGCTCAAAGCCGATTTACCTGGGGTTCGACACATGCTACCTGACTTTGCGCTGTACACAGAAGCAAAGAGTGATAATGATCAAAAAGAACTGGATGATGTTGCGTTGTTGATCTTCCGACGGGATATGCACTTTTTGTACCGCTACCTCTATGTAGGACTGCTGAACTGGAACGATTTATTGGTAGCCGGATTTGACCCAACCAAAATGGGACAAGGGAAACTGCTACTTCTACACAGCAAGCAAGACAAAATCATTCCCAGCACACAAGTAGATGGCGCCTTATATACCTTCGCTGAAACAGACAAAATCAGAGAAGACTTACAAGCCAAACAAAAAGCTGGAGCGATCTTACCACCTGAATTCGCATTCTTTGCTGCTTTGCCTGGGATTGCAGTAACACCTGCGCTTACAAAAAGTACGGATGACGTGGATGCTGGCATCTATCACAATGATGAGGCCTTCTGGAACCACACCACAATAAAAGGGCTTTCCCCAGAGGCTTTCTTGGATCAGTGGATGCAGTAGCTTCCCCCTCCCCTGCAAGGAGGTGCGGAAACTGCGCAGCTGGTTCCCGCAAAAACCTAAATATGCAATTGCCCACAAGCCCCTTGAATATCTTTGCCCTTGCTAAATCGGGTCGAAGTGGGAATCCCCGCTTCTTTTAAAATCGCTTGAAACGCAAAGAGCTGTTCCCGTGTAGGCGCTCGAAAAGCACTACCGGGAAACGCATTGAAGGGGATGAGGTTCACCTTGGGCTTTACCTCTCGTACCAACGCGACCAATTGATGGGCAATCTCAAGTCCATCATTAACCCCTGCAATCATTGTATACTGTACCAGCGGAGGTTTAAGCATCCCAGATGCAAGTCCCTCTTTAAAAAATGCCAGCACCTGTGCCACGGGAAAACGCCCTTCAATGGGCATAATCTTGCGGCGTAACGCTGGATCCACCGCATGCAAGCTTAGTGCAATCTGCACGCCAGTCTTCCAGTCTACAAATTCCCGTAACCCCTCCAAGTGCCCTGCAGTAGAAACCGTCACTTTTCGAGGCGCTAGCTGGAGCCCAAAGGGGTCTAGCACAATCTCGAGCACCGACCGCAAAGCCTCCAAGTTATCCAGAGGCTCTCCCATCCCCATAAAGACCAGGTTGGTCACCCGTTGCGTTACCGGCAACCCAGCTCGCAGGAGCCACTCTGGATGCTCCGCAGCCCAACGCTCGGCTTGTAGCACCTGCCCTACAATTTCCGCTGCAGATAGATTTCGCGTAAAGCCCATTCGCCCCGTATGGCAAAAAGAACAGGCCTGCCGACAACCCGCCTGGGTCGATACGCATAACGTAAGACGGGTTTTCTCCGGCATCAGTACCGACTCCACCAAAAGTCCGTCTGCCAACCGTACGCCAAACTTCAGGGCATAATCCTCGGTAGATTCCAAGGGAGACTCAAATACTGGCAACGCAAAGCTCCAAGCGTCGCCAGAGGGAGAAGGCGCAGAAAAAAACGCGTCGAGATCTTTCGACGTCGAATGCGGTCCGCTCCACGGCGTAGAAAGTACGCCATGCCGATAGGCATTCTTATAAAGGGCTTCGCAATGTATCGAGGGGATGTCAGCCTGCTGGAGAAGAAGGGCTAACTCAGCACGGGTACAGGAGAAGAAATTCACAGTCTACTTTCTTGGGTCTCCCTCTACGCTATGAGGGTGTCTCTGACGCAAGGCCACCGCCAACTCATTCAATTTGGCTGCCAACTCTTGCAGTTCATCTTTATTTCGTAGCACCACTTTGGCCTCATAGTTGCCCCGAATCAGAGCGTCCACAAAGCGTTCAATGGCAACGATGGGGCCATAATAGCGATGGGTCAACCGGATGACAATCACCAAAATGGCCACGAGAGAGATCAGAAAAAAGCCCCCTAACATCAAGGCATTGGTATAAAACACATTGTTGGTTACCAGCTCCCACTGCTGCTGAGGATCCACAACGTGAAAGACCTCCATCACATTGCGATATTGCTCCAAGAACGTCTTAAAAATTAAAAAACCGGTGATACAAACAAATAGGACAAACACCGCCAGCATGTACAGTCCAAACTTCATTTGCTGAAAAGGCTCAATCAAGAGGCTACGTAAACTGCGTTTTTTCTTATGTTTCGTATGCATGGCACCCATTGCGGATCTCCTTTTGTTTCTCCAGGAGGGATCGGCAGATTTGGGTTTTTCTAAAGCACAACGCTGCTTTCGTTTGCTTTTTCCTGTCACCCCGCGTAGAATACCCTCCTATTTTGGAATTTTTTATGTAACCGCCTTTAGATTTTGGAGAATTCACGTGCACGGCTCTCGACACCGCAGAAAGCATCCCAAGGGCAGACGGAAGATTGGTCAAAAGAAACGACGTATGATGCGCAAGCGCAGAACGTTGCGGACTGGAAACTAATCTCTGGTTCTGGGGCTCCCCTTTATGGGGGGCCCCTTGTACCCGCCCAAATTTCTACAAAAAATCATCCCATTATTCTAAATTCTCAATTTTCATGCCATCGGTCTGTTGACTCGCGCCCCCACATAGCCATTCAGAGTTCTAGAATTCCGCGGCGTGGCCATGTAAAATCGGTTGAAGTTTCATATTTCCATTAAATAGTTGCAGATTTGACCATTCACAACCGCAGGGGGTGCGCCCAATGATTGATTTCATCTACAATCTCCATGAACAACTCCCCGTATTAACGGAAAAGAGCGCGTTCACCGTGGAAGAGATTGCACGGGCCACCTCAACGGCCATTCCCCATGTCATCCAGTATCTCAGCGAAGGACTGGGAAAAGATGTAGAGCTCAATCAGAGCATCACCAGTGAAGAGGCACAACGGGTGCTAGAGGCGTTATCCCTGTCCAATCGCCCCCTCATGGAAGAACGCGAACGGCTGATGGCCCAGCGTCGAGCCTACGCCACCGCCTGCTTTGAGCGCAGCATGGAGAAATCCCTGCACATGCAATCCGCGAAAAATTGGCATGGCGCGTATCGCTCTCTCCATTATTTAGCCGGTCAATATGAAAAAGATTTGCCGGTGGAGCTGCTCGTTACCACCCTGAGCGAAGCCATTCGTTGCGGTATCAAAGCCCAAACCAATATTCAAGAGCTTGGCCAATTGCTGCAAAAAGCCGTGGGATATGCCATGGGCACCCACAGTCGGCAAGGAGTAGAAGACGCGTTGGATTTGGTGGATGCATATGGAGAGTTTTTCTTTCAAGAAAATACCGGTCGAGGCCCTCTCCTTCTCGGTAACATCCTTGCCGTTATAGAGGAGCCCGCAGCTCGCTTTGAGCTATGGGAGACCTACAAAAAGCTTGTGGATCGGCTGTATCCTCTGTAAAACGCCACAGATATAGCCTGCTAGTTGGTTTGTATGTGAGATGCAGTTCGGTTCCCGGCCGACTTCATCTGCTATCCTGTCATCCCCCACGAGGTATCCGTCTGTGACGACAAAAAAACCGATAAAATCACCTGTTACCCGTGCGAAAAAAACCGCCACGGGTAAAGGAAAAGGGCCGGCTCTCTTGCCAGCACTCTCTGTGGATCAAGTGTTCCACGCTTGCTCCGATCTAAAATTGTCATTTCGTTCAACCCATGAAATCACGCCTTCCCACGAAATCATCTCGCAAAAGCGGGCAGTGCGTGCCATCGACATGGGACTCAGCATTCGACAACCGGGCTACAACATCTATGTAGCAGGGTATCAGGGTACGGGAAAAAACAGCGTGATCCGCAGTTTTCTCGAGCGCTGGTCCTTCCAGTCCAGTGCCCCCAATGACTGGATCTACGTATATAATTTTACGCAAAAGGAAATGCCCCGCGCCATTTCCCTGCCACCGGGAGAAGGATTCTTCTTTAAAAAGCTCATGGAAAAAAGCATCCATGAACTGCGCAAAGACATTCCCAAAGCCTTACAAAGCGAGGCCTATGAGAATGCGGTAAACTTGCATTTGTCTCAAACCAATGACGCCCAAGCCAAACATTTTGCCCAATTGGAAAAGTTTGCCCGTGAGCTTAGCTTCCAAATTAAGTCCACAAAATTTGGCATCGAAACCATCCCCATCATCGATGGGCGTCCCATCACAGAAAAAGAGTACAACAAGCTCGCAGACCGAGAGCGCACCAAGGTGGAAAAAGTGCGCGCTCAAGTCGAGCCTCGCGTACTCAAGTTTGCCCGTACGGTACGTTCATTGGAATCCGACGCCAAAGAATTCGTCAACAATTTGCAACGAGAGATCGGCAAAAAAGTCATCGATGACATCATGGGGCCCTTGCGAGACAAGCATAAACATCATGCAGCGATTTCAGAATATCTGCAAGAAGTGGGCACTCATATCCTCGACAACTTGCTTGATTTCATCGAGGAAGAGTCACCTTCTCGCGAGGAAGACAGTCCCTTCGCCCTCTTTAATATCTCCGATGAAGATCGGGATAAGTGTAAGAAATATCGAGTCAACCTCTTCATCGACAATCGCAACCAAACCAAAGCACCGGTGGTAATTGAATCCAACCCTACGTATTACAATATGTTTGGTAAGGTAGAGAAAAACGTGGAGAACGGCATGTTCCTCACAGATTTCACTATGATCAAAGCCGGCGCCATCCACCATGCCAATGGAGGCTATCTGGTACTGGAAGCCTCTGATGTACTCAAGATGCCATCGGTATGGGATACCCTGAAGCGCGTATTGCGCAACCGAAAAGGCTTTATTGAAGACATGGGAGAACAATACTCCATGCTGCCGACATCCGGATTGCGCCCAGAGCCCATTCCTCTGGATGTAAAAGTAATCTTGATCGGTACCGACGAAATCTACCACCTCCTCCATGATATGGACGAAGAATTTGCCAAAATCTTTAAGGTAAAAGCTGATTTCGACTATAAAATGCCCCGCAACCGGGACAACATCGCCTCCTATATTGCCTTTATTGCCACACGCAGTCACAAAGAAGGCTTGCTCCACTTTGAACGAAGCGGTGTTGCCGCCATCATCGAATACGGTTCTCGCTTGGTTGAAGACCAAAAAGCGTTATCTACGCAATTTGGGGAGCTCAAAGACCTCACCATCGAAGCCAACCTCATTGCCCAACAAGAGCGCAGCAAGACCATCAAGCGGCACCACGTAGAATCTGCGCTGCAACACAAATTCGACCGTGTCAGTCTCTACCAAGATCACCTGCTGGAGATGGTACAAGCGAAAGACTTGCTGCTTTCTGTCGAAGGATCTCGCATCGGCCAAATCAATGGTCTTACCGTCTATGATATGGGAGATCATTCCTTTGGGAAGGTATGTCGTATTACTTGTACGTCCGGAATCCAAGAGGGAGGTGTGTTTCATATCGACCGTGCCACTAAGTTATCCGGAAATATCCATGATAAAGGGGTTTTGATCCTCACCGGATTTCTCACAGCTCTCTTGGCGCAAAAATATGCCCTGTCCTATTCAGCCAGCATTTGCTTTGAACAATCTTACGGACCCGTCGATGGAGACAGTGCCACCATCGCAGAGTTGATTGCAGTCGTCAGCGCTATCGCAGAGATCCCCATTCTACAAAATATTGCGGTGACTGGTAGCTTAAACCAATTTGGGGATGTACAACCCGTAGGTGGGATCAATGAAAAAATCGAAGGGTTTTTTCAGACCTGCAAGCGCATCGGTCGCAAAAAAACGTACCATGTGATTATGCCCCATCAGAATGTCACCAACTTGATGCTAAACGAAGAAACCCGGCGCGCTGTGCGAGAAAAATCCCTTGTGGTGCATCCTGTACAGTATTTCTGGCAAGCCTTCTATTTGGCCACCGGTGTGGAATTTGGTGCTACCTCGGTCCAAGATCGGAAATTTACCCCCGACTCTGCCCTGGAAAAAATTCGCAAGAAATTGGCAGCCATCCACGAAGAAGAAGTAAAAGAACATACGGAAGTCCAGCATGTTGTCGCAGACAAGAAAAAGCCTCGAAAAAAGGCGTGATCTCTACCGGTGCATTCGCACCTTTTTTCACAATCGTGGATACCTCGAGGTCGAAACCCCGGTGGTAGTCCCCTGCCCTGGGGCCGAAGTCCATCTCGAGTACTTTTCCACCCAGTGGAAAGACTACCACAACCGTCAACACCCAGCTTGGTTACGGTCCAGCCCAGAGCTTCATATCAAGAAGCTACTGGCTGTGCCTGATATCGATCGGGTGTTTGAACTGGCAAAATGCTTTCGCAACGGAGGAGAATGCAGTCCGTGGCATCACCCCGAATTCATGATGTTGGAGTGGTACCAAAAGGGTTTGCCCTTTCGGGGGTTGATCGAAGAAACCATCGATCTGCTCACCTACACCGCAGAGCAGATGGTATCTCCTTGGGCAGAATCAAAGAAAGCGTTCACCTGGCTTACACTCGAAGAAGCGTTTTCCCAACTCGCAGGCCTTGAGTTGATCGACCAAGATCCAGATTTGGGCGCCAAAGCCAAGGCTCAAGGGATCATATCCATTCAACCGGGAGATGATTTCGAAACCGCTTTTTTCAAAGTTCTCTTGGAGAGAATTGAACCCAAATTTGCAGCCATGGAGCGCGTGGTACTCTACGATTACCCACCCTCTCAAGCCGCATTGGCCCAAGTTGAAGGTACCGCTGCCAAACGGTTTGAGCTCTATGTTTCCGGTGTGGAATTGTGTAATGGATTTTTTGAGCTCACCGATGCACAAGAAAATCGCACCCGGTTTTCCGAGATCAACCGACAACGCAAGATCCTGGGCAAAGAAATCTTAGGAGACGACCCTGAGTTTTTTACCGCTTTAGAATCTGGTATCCCTTCCTGCTGTGGCAATGCCCTGGGGGTTGACCGCTGGTTGACCTTGTTACTCGGGGAAAAATCCCTGGATTCTGTGCTGCCTTTTCACCGGAAAGGAAAGTATTTATGGGGTGCTGAGACATATTGATTGTCTTTCTCTCTTTTTTATTTGTATATGTCTGGTTTCTTTTTCGGAACCAGCCGCGTAGGTTCCACTCGGAACGAAGGAAATTTTCCGTCATCCCCGGCGACCGATGGTCGCGTCGGGGATCCCCCTCGATTATGGGAGATGCCCATACGGCCTTCGGCCTGGGCATGACGGAGTAAACAGCAATCGAAGGAAAAAAATGCGATCTCTACCAATATTGACAGCCCTATGGCTATGTCTGTTGCAAACCCTACCTGCAATTTCAGCCCATAAAATGGAAGAACCAAAAGATCGCTTTTCTACTGTGCGAAACTATTTTATCGATTTTTCAGAATTTATGGAGAAGAGCACAGCTGCTGTATATGCTGGGAATCCCCACGAAATTTTTTCTCTTAGCACATACGCCACCTTTTCTCAATATCCAGAATTTGCCTCACAAATGGCACTAGTTCTCTTTCTAGATTGGCAAAAGAGAGATCGGCCATCGCCCTATTTCTATTTGGAGTTAGCACCAGGAAAGTTGGACTTGCTCTCCAATATGATGAGAACCATCACAGCAAAAGCAGAAAAAAATGCAGACTGGGCGGCATTTAAAGCCAGTTGGCATGCAGATACTATGGATTTATCCGAGAGCTTTGTAACCTCTCAAAACAAAAAACTGGATATTGCGGCAACCTGCCATAGCTACGAACGCAGTCATTTCAGGGCGTTACAAGGAAATGTAACGGACGCTGCGGCTTTTTCTTGCCTAGAGCGCAAATATCACTTCGTAGCGGGGCATGAAATTTTGGATCAGTTAAATCATATTGTAATGGTTTGCAATGAAGGCCATTACTACGTCTGTGTAGAACTTGAATGTGCACCATTGAGCAAGGTATCACACAGCATCCAACAAGAATCCAGGAAATGGATTCAAGAAATGCAACAGGCGCTCGACTCTACAGATCCCAGCTATGCTTTTTCTCGCAGCCGGTTGGAAATAACAGTACAGGCACTAACAGAAAAAAATCTCATCCCCGTTCCAGTAAGAACGCCAGGCATTTCCACCCATCAGTCGTACCAAATGCCACTGGATTTTTATCCAAACTTGAAAGAATGGACAAAACGGCATCAAACTTTTTTAGCCAAGCATATCAAACAACAGTGTCAAGTCCTGGTGTCCCCGGATCAAGAGGTACTACTTCACAACGTTCACTCTGTCTTACAGGATGACGCCACCGTATTATTCAGTGATTATTGGCGTTCATATCTCCCGTTTGATGCTCGCTTTTTAAATTGGAAAACGGGACATAATGGCGCTTTGAATCTGAGCGACGCCAACTTTAACATCCCGGCTCCTGCGGTAGATATTTCTGTGCCCGCTTGTAAACCCTTGATGAGAGAATTAGCAAAATCTCTTGGACTTACAGCCACTTGTCGCCCTCAATGGGCCATCATGCCATTTGCGGCATTTACAGGAACGAAAGGCATAAACTCCTTTGGTGCATTTTATACACAAACCGCTGGAACATTTAAAATCATGACCTTGGTTAAAGGTACTCCTTCTCCTGTTCTATCAGAGGTAGAATCGGATGACACAATACCGAATATAGAAATGATGGCATTGCAAATCGCATGGAATATACTCCCACTGATATCAGAAAACCTCACATGGGATTCTCACGCCCTGCAGGTCTTTATAGCAGCGCATCACACCAAACTATTCCAGTCTTATATACTGAACATCCCAAATATATCTACAGCGATAGCGCTATTTTCAACACCGCAAACAACGTATTCTTTTATTGAAGGGACACTACAACGCTTTAAAAAGGAGCAAGATGCTGGGATCTCGGCACAAGCGTGGAGAAAAAAGCTCGAAAGTAAACTTGATATAGAGATTACTCGCCAGAGTGAAGCGGTAGTATTTTCTGAGATAAGCCAAGATCCTACATGGCTACAGGACTACCTTGTGGGTGCCTTCTTGTTGCTTTGGCAAGAATATCCAATGCAACGAGAAGAATGTCGACTTCTGCAAGGCGCAGAATAACTCCTTCTACCCATTTTTCCTCCCCTATCGTAAAATTCCATCTTGGGTTCACGATAGAAGGGGGTTTATCATTTCCACTACGTCACTTCTTCTTGCCATCGATCTCGGCACCTCTGGCGTTAAAGCTTCTTTACACAGCCAATCTGGGGCATTATTTCGCAGCGCTTTTTCTCCTACTGCTCTCCTTTTTCTACCAGATGGCGGCGTGGAGCAGTGCCCAGACATGTGGTGGACGGCAGTAGAGAAGGCGGTTGGAGAGCTTCTCCCTCACCTTGCCCACCATACCCTCGCAGGCATTTGTTGCACGGGACAATGGTCTGGAAGCATCGCCTTGGATCACGAAGGGCAACCGCTCAGCAAGGGGCTGCTTTGGATGGACAGTCGCGGAGCTGGCGTCATCCAAGATTTGATACAAGGAAAACCCAGTATCCAAGGCTATTCTCTACGCACCTTGGTTCCCTGGATCCGTAAAACCGGTGGAGCCCCTGGGAAATCTGGAAAAGACTCCCTAGCTCATATTTTGTATCTGCGCAAGCATCACCCAGAACTGTATCGACAAGCTGCCATCTTTCTCGAACCCAAGGATTACCTCAACTATAAGCTTACCGGCCGATATGGTAGCTCCTACGACACCATCGCCCTTCACTGGGTCACCGATAACCGAGACATTCATCGAGTGCGCTACGACAAAGCCTTGCTCACCCAATGCGGCATTGAGATAGAGAAACTTCCGTCTCTGTATCCCGCTACACATATACTGGGACCGATTCAAACCAGTTTGGCACAACGATGGGGCCTTTCCCCTCACACGCCCGTATTCGTAGGGAGCCCAGATGTGCATGCTGCGACCATCGGCTCCGGGGCTGTAGCCGATTATCGAGCCCATCTCTACTTGGGGACATCTTCGTGGATTACCTGCCACGTACCTCGTAAAAAAACCTCTTTTCGATTTAATATGGCCGCACTACCAGCAGGTTTGCCGGGAAAATATTTTGTTGCTAATGCACAAGAATCTGCTGGGATCTGTTTGCAACATGCCCATCGCTTGCTCTTTGCACAACAGTCATTGACTGCAGAGAGCTATGCACAAATGGAACAACTCGCACATCAAGCCCCCGCTGGAAGTCGAGGCTTGCTCTACACGCCTTGGATCAACGGAGAACGAGGCCCCCTAGAGAACCATCACATTCGCGGAGGATTTCATCATCTTTCTTTACGGCATGGCCCTGAAGATATGCTCCGGGCTGTATATGAAGGGGTTGCCTTCAACAGTCGCTGGTTGCTGCATGCTGTCGAATCTTTTGTTGGACGACGCCTCGATCAGATCCATGCGATTGGAGGCGGTGTCCGATCCGATTTATGGTGTCAAATCCACGCCGATGTGATGGAGCGAACTTTGTTACGCGTAGACATGCCGCTGCATGCCAACGCACGAGGGGCTGCATGGATTGCTGCACTTGGGCTAGGGTGGATCACACCTGCGCAAATGGCATCCCCCATCGAGCGAGAGTTTGTACCCAATGAAGCGCATAGAGGGCTGTATCGGAACATCGCAAAAGAGTTTGGCAAGCTTTGGAGATAGTACTCAATCGGAGGAGGTCCCTATACGGCCGGAGTATTCGCAGACCTTTACAGCACCTCCCAATCCCCTATCGCAGCCTGCAATTCACTCTGTACCACCACTTTTGCATATTCTGAGGCCAGCCCATCCCGTCCCACGCTAGCTACACCAAGGGTAACGCCCATCACCAAAGAAGAAAAGTAATAGGCTGGGGTGGAAACACGAGCTACAAAGACAGAGGGCCCATCTGCGGGAAAAGATCGAATCTCATAGGATACGGCATGCTCCATGGGCGCCCATGTGAGCAATGCAGCACCCGTATTTCCAACACCAGGGCCCTGGGCCACCAAATTTATCGGTACTTCAGGTGTTGGCTCAACGGCAGATCCAACCAAGATGCCACCCAGGTTGAAATTCAAAGCAATACTTTTTTCCCCTTTGAGAAACCGAATCTTGATGGCTTTTATCTCCAGAGCCTCAGGCAAAATAACAGACTGGGTCACCCAATTTTTCCCTTCTTCCGTCAGCTTGATTGGCACCTCCACACCTTTTGTTGTTTCCAACAGAATTTCTTCTCGTTTATGCCCCCCTAGATAAGAGACTTGCAATTGAGAACCCGCTTTGAGAGAAAGCTTCGTATGAAAGAGAGGATAGGTAACGGCATTATCCGACTGCAAGGTACCCATCCAGTTCAAACTGGATCCGCCCATAAATGCCAGTTGCGTATTATAACCTGCTGTGATCTGGGCAGTGACGATTTTCTCCGGTACCGCCCATTGCGGCACCACACTCATATCTTGTAATCCTGGTTCCCACCATGGTTGCGCGCTCATCACTTTCCCTTGAACAAAAAATTGGTTCCCTTGCCCCACGTTGAAGAAGCTAGAAAACCGATCTCCCATCAAGCTACTATAGGCTGCCACCGTACTGGCTACACACGAGGAAGTTTGGGATAATCGAGGGGTGTCTTTCTCTGCAAGTACAGGTCGTATGGCAGATGAGGAGAAGGAACCCAATGCCCCTACAGAAGATGCACGAGGCACAAAAATTGAAATAGAAGGCGCTGGTGCCCCTTCATAAAAATTTCGCACAAGGGTAACTGCCGTAGTCAAATCAGGGGCCACACTTTGCCCCTGCATCACCATCTGCCCTACATCGAACAGACCACATTGACACTGAGTGCTGGCAGCGACCACACTACTAACCAAACTACTTATTCCGGGAAAAGTATATGCACCCTCATTTTCCATATCGATGCCAAACTGGAGATTGGACAAAGCAAATTTCTCTACCTCTGCTGTTTCTACCCAACTTTTTTCATTGCTTGATTGTGACCAGGTATAATTCAAGAAAAGGGGGCTTTCCGTTTTCATAAATGCCGTATCAGGTTGGTAACTCAAGTCATACCACACCAACTTGAGGGGCTCTTCACCCTGGGCTAGAAGCTGCGCTTGTTGGTTGAAATAGGCAAAGAACGGGATAAAGGCCGCATTGTCAGTAAAATCTTCCGACTCTTGGTTAAGAAAAAATCCATCCAACTGGTAAGCTTGGGCCATAGCCAACAATTGATCTACAGCTGGGTACGTGTCGCTCTCCGTTTTGGCTACAAAGGACTCTACCCATGCCCCTGGACTGGTTTCCGAAAAAAAGATGGTCCCATAAATCGGGACCCCCCGTTGATGGGCAGCGCGAATGAGCCCTGCTGGGGGAAATACCAACTGACCTTGGCTATCAGCGCCTCCAAAATACACAAAGGAATCCCCAAGGAGATTCCAATCCCAAAACAAATGCGGGGTATCAAGAGAAGGTGTCCATTGCGTGGGGGTGGTACTGGCATAAAAACTCATGAGAGGCACAATGGAAAACATTTTATCGGGAGAGACGGAACGAAATCGACCTGACTTAGGGGGAATATTTCGATAGAAGGTTTGCAAGTAAGGATCTACTGCAGCAGTCCATGTTTCAAAAATCATCTGGTTGGGTTGCGATGGTTTTATGGTTGGCTGTCCGATGAACCAACAAGGGGCATACTGATTGACAGATATTTCTGTGCCCAATCCCACTTGGAAAAAAAAGAGTGCACTGAAAATCCCACAAGCGATTCTTCTCATACTGCCACCACCTTCTTCTCAAATCCAATTCAACAAGACGAAGGGTGACTGTATAAACATTTTCTATGACGGTCAATTTAAGATCTTTGCAGCAGAAGAAAATACGGCATTCCACTGTTCTACAAAACGCACGATTGAGAATCTCTCTTTCACCATTTTTTTTGCATTTTCTCCCAATTTTTTTTGTAACTCTTTATCCTGAAGCAAAGTTTGAAGATGCAATCGAAGTTCTGCTAGGTCATGGGCGACCAAACCTGTTTCTCCGTGTTGAATCGGAGAAGTCGGGTTATATAAGGTAACGACTGCCATCCCCATGCTCATAGCTTCCACCAAACTACAATTCAAGCCATCTCCGTATGGCATTTGTACTGTATATAAATAAATTGAAAACTGCCGCAAATACTCTTGAAATGTAGCATAATCTTTTAATCGAACAGAGTTTGGAATCTGAGGATTCATTCCCACTATGGTAATAGGGAACTCCGACAACAAAGGCTCCACAATCGGCCACCCCAACTCAGGACCCCGCTCTTTTACTTGATTTCCCACCATAACAATTTTGGCTTCGCTATCCGAATAAACGGGAGGAAAAGGTAACACGGCAAATTCAATTACCGAAGTATCGGGAAACTGCCACGAACGAGATTTGAATTCAGAAACAGCTACTAATTTACATGCATGAGTTTTACAAAAAATCGAGACAACCCATCGTTTCACCCAAGATTTTATGTACAGGGTGGGAATATATCGAAACAAGGGAATATGCTGGAGAAAAATGAATTGGGACCTTGTATACGGAAACATCCAAATCAGATTTTTCACCGTATGGCAAAGCACCATGTCATAATAGCCTTCTCGCAATTTTTTTTGTACTTCTTTTCCCCATGGGACCAAATTCACGTTAGGAGGACAAGGCACCCGATCATGCAACCAAGGCAACGAGAGGGATCCATATTGGGTCACCACATCGAAATGATGCCCGGTCTGTGCAAGCCAGGCCAAGTACGTTTCATGATGATTGAAGGTTAAAATTTTATACATCGAAGCCCCGTAGACACCGCCAAATTACAAAATACAAACCTTTCCTGTTATACCATTGACCGCAACGCGTTGTCCATTTTCCCACTTCGCAGAACAGACCACAGCTGGAAGTCCATATTCTCGCGCTAAGATGGCACTATGACTGAAACTGCTGCCTCGCTCCAATATCAGGGCCTTGGCCTGAATCAATACGGATGCCCAAGATGGGTCTACCCATGGCATCACGAACACATCCTCTGCATGAACCTGAGTATTTTCATCGATCACTTGTACCTTCCGCACCACCCCTTCGGCATATCCAGGTGAAATTCCAATTCCTTCATATGACACTCCATCTAGAGTAGAAGAAGGGATTTGTCCAATTTCCTTACAATTTTTGGCATCCACCACAGAAGGTGTATATAAGCGAGGGGCCAATTCTCGCTCTCGTTTTCGTTGCTGAATCTGAGATAGTACATCCAGTGGCACAATCGGCAAGCGTTCAAATTCCGTTAGGGTCAAAAAAAACACATCCCCTTCTGGCAACCCCGATTGTCGGCCCATTTCTTGGGCCAAGCCTCGCAACTGTTCCATATATCGATATACCTGGCTTTGAGTTTCTTCTCGCAAAGGGATGATCCTCTGTAACATCTTAAGTTCTCGATGAATTTTTTTATGCATCCATCGGAAAATCGGATGTACACGAATCCACCGAAAGAATGCTGCCTCTACCTCCAGACGTTTTTTTTGTTGCTGTACAAAACGGGCGTGGGGATCTTCCATATGTTGCATCTGCAAGGCCATTTTCTTGACTTTATCCGGTGTTTCCCGCCACCTAGGGGCTGCAATTTCCCAATCTGGATTGCCTCGATGACCGAATCGAATCAGAAACGCTTCAAGAGAAAGTTTTCCCTGCGACAAGTCCCACAATCCCTGGGTGCACATCACATTGAAATTATTATCTAGACCAGAAATCAGCTGATGCTCGATTTCTTTTGCTTCCAATGGTTTCCATTTTTGCAAAACCCACCGCAACCACCCCTGTCCCCAGGCAGCCAAGAGATCCGTACTGAGGTGCCGAGGGCAAATTTGTTCTGTTAACTCTCGGAATGTTTCTTGAAACGGGGATTCTACGAACTCCCGAGGCGGGGCCTCCACCAACCGTCGTACCGCACTGATACGACGTATGAACGAAAGTACCTGCCATCCAACCATTACACGCTGCCACCATGTAGATTCACTTCGAAATTTCAGTAAAAATGGAGATCCTACCTCTGACTTCGGATTGCGCTGAATCTGAAAAGCAGGACATACTGCACGCAAATAAGCAGACAGATTAAGATATGCCTTGTGACAAATGGGGGAAAAAATTGGAGCCCCCGTAAGATCCGGATACGTAGGCAAGCCAAATAAGGAGAGTGTCTTTCGTATACAGGCAAGATACCCTGTATCCTGTTGCAAAAGGGAGGTAAACAGGGGAGATGGTGTACCAAAAACTTCCGAAATCGAGAGATCAGTCCATACGTCATCTGGATATTGTTGCAAGCGTTGGATTTCAACTTGAACGATTTCTTGCTGAAGATCCAAAGCAGCTTCGGATGTTAATGGACGTGCTTGTAAAACAACTACCTTGCCTTGATAAAACGTCCACTCAATATCCAACGGCATTGGATCGAATGCATAGACCTGAAGCGCAACTTCCCCTACAAATCGCGAAATTTCCCTCTCCGCAGAAGGAAGGGTCGAAGGAGAGATCACTCGTAACGTAGTACGATCCAGCAAGATCTCTTCCACAACCCCAGTTCCAGCTGTAACCGACTCACATCCCCCTTGTACCAATCCAAGGGAAATATCTCCACTCTCTCTCAGAAAGCAAACCCCAGAATGAGAGCCCAGTACCATCTCTTGTACCAGTATACAGAAGCCCCCATGATCACGCAATTTCCACTCGATAGCACTGGCCTCAATCGCATCGCATATGGCTTCCATTGTACTCAAATGGGGATAGGAGGCAAACTCACCTGCATGAGCATGTATAACGCCATCTTCGGTAAAAAAGGCAGATCGTACAATCCAATTCCCCTGTACACAGAGCTTTTTGCACACCGTAGAAATCCTCTGCCTATCATGAAATGTCAAGGCCCCCTTCCACGTCTCTGGGCACCAAATAGAAATACCACGAGGCACACAAAAACCTTGATCAGCTAACGCGAATAACGTTTGGGCTTTGCCTCGCTGGGGTACATTCGGAGGAAATTCCCGCCTGCATGTAACAATTTTCAATGTATCTTCGAACGTTGTATCCAATGCACCATATCCCATAGTGTCGTCTCCAACGGGGTGAACGCCCACCCTGGTTCACAGGTTGCTAGGAATCGGCTTCCATCTAATTGCTGGGTTGCGCTTCCACACTCTCGAATCAAGGTACGAGTCAGGGTACGAGGCGTGCCTGTTACTTGGCGCTGAATCCACTCCAGTCCCCATGCGATAGGCAACATGCGAGATGACAGCAGAATGGGGTTTTTGAGTAGAGGCATACCACGTCGAAGGATATCGATTACCTCTTGGGTTCCCGTATATGGGCCACATACAATGTAGCGATCTTGTACATCGGCCATCTCATAGAGATGTAGCTGTGACTTTGCAAGATCTCGTACATCCACCACATGATAGGCGAGATCCGGGACTGCAATTTTCTTTCCGTTGATCCACCCTACATAAGGTGCTGTACTCGGTGTGGATCGATAAAACCCAGGACCCAAAATGCTAGGGGGACAAACCCGAACAAAGGAAATGCCATATTTCTTTGCTAGTTTTCCCCCTTGCAGCTCAGCTTCTACTTTACTTTTAAATTGGGGATGCTGTGTCTCTCGATTCCAATCTATTTCTGTTAGAACGCTTCCTTTTGGCGCATGAAATCCGATGGCAGCACAGGTAGAGGTATAAAGTATTTTTTTCACCCCCTGACGATGGGCCGCCTCGATTACCTCCAACGTACCTCGTAGTATGGGCGCAGCAATTTCTTTCCTTGCATCCTTTGCCCAAAGAGCGGTAGGCGCTGCACAGTGAAACACGCCTTCTACCCCATACATGGCTTGATCCAGGGAGGCTCCATCCAGAATGTCTACCTGCACTACCTCCGCAGATCGCCCTTCCCATATGGGCAATGGATGCAACAAAGAGCGAACCCCGGCTCGTACGCTATACCCCTTTTTCAATAGGGTCTCTACGAGATTTCGCCCCAGATGCCCGTTGGCACCCAGTACCAAAACCTCAGGCATCGGCCAACCGACGCAGGACCGGAGACAAATTTCCGTTGTGTTTCTTCTGCCACATCACCCCATCCACCAAGTAATGAGAGAAAGCCAAGAAATAAATCACCGGCAACATCCAGTGGTGAGGCAAGAGACCGTACAATAGAAAAATAGACAGAGAATACAAAAATGCGTAGGAAAAATAGCGCTTCCAATCACCCTGGTAGGAGATCGTTTGCAAGTGGGATAAATCCCCGCCTTCTGCTTGTCGTACATGGGCGTAATTTTTTTCGTACAGCCATACAAATCCAAAATATTGAATATTGTGATACATGGTCCCAATGGCGATGGAAATCGGCAATGCCGATAAAGGCAAATAGAAATATGGCACCACATACGTCAACGTTGCCACCAACATAGTTGCCCCTTGGGGGATCGGCAAATATTTTCCCTGCCGCCATCGATCCCAATAGGCTCGCTTTACGCCCCAAATTCCCAAAACTGCGGTTACCACAACCCACAAAACAAAGAATCTATGGGGCAACCGAGGATACCAAAGGTTGTATTGGGCATCAGCTGATAGTAAAAATCGAACCTCCTCTTGAGTAAAGGCCCATATCAATACGGAGAATAGAGAAAACAACAAAAATACATTGAGAATTTTCCGATCGGAAAAAATCGAAGAATCCCCCATTCTCTGAGCTTGCACAGCATCATATACCTTGCAGATGCCATGATGCTGTCGATATGCATGCCACAGAGACACGTAGGTGATGAGATTGAGAATGGCGACCTCAACTGTTCCATTGGGAAAGCCCATCAAGCCCACTACAGCTAAAAATGCCACGCCAATGGGAATCCAAAATGCCCGAGAAGTCAAAAGAGGGGTGCCGCCACCAGAAAAAATGCTCGCCCATGTAAGATAATTGTGTGGCATCCCAAATAGCAGCAAATAAAAATTGTAGACAGGTATCACACTTGCTTCCCCGTGAGAAAAATACGGCAGGATCATCACCAGACAAAATACACCGGAATATATCATCACATATTTTTCTCGTTGGGAATTTTCTAGCCACACCGATTTTGCTGCATGAAGAGGTTGCATCTCAAAATTCCTTCTTGTACCGTTCCCATCGACCCCAGGTGTACAGCTTCTCACAATATTTTTCAATGGAGATACAAATGAAAAAATTTCTACTGGCAGCCGCTGTGATCATTGGATCGAGTACCACTCTTCTCGCCTTAGATCGAATGCCACCGAGGGTTTTGCAGAAGATTGAGCAAGAGGCCCGCGAAGTAAAATCTCACGAAGCACATAAAAGAATGTGGCAGATTTACCATGACTCTCTATGGCAATACGTAGCCCCTATTTTCAAAGAAAAATTTGATGCACACTTTACGCCAGAACACATGGCAAAAACCTTGTTTCACATCAGAACCCAAGCGGATAACAAGGCCTTCTCCACCGATTTTTTCAACGGACTTGAAACTTGGTCCAAGATGAAACCGGAAACCCAACAGATCATTGTTGCCAGCTTCAAAGACACCTACACCGCAATGCCAAGGGAAAAAGAGGCTCTCTCTGACATGCTGATTCAAATTAAAGATGCCATGTTTGAAGAAAAACCTTTGCCATTACCTGAGGTTTACACGGCACAAATCGCCAAGATCGAGGCAACAGGCGGGCAAGAAGAAAAACGGAAGTATTTGGTTTGTTTGCAATCCGTTATTTCCTCCACTTATCATGTGATGAAATATATTGAAGTACTTGGTAGCGAAGAATAAGCAGGAACCAGAATGCCCCACCCAGATGCAGCAGCTTGGCGACGTGTATTGAGCGCGATCGCCACATCCGAAAGCATGGAGCACCATGTGTTGCAACCGCTCTTGCTTTCATATTCCTCCCATCACGAGGCTGTTCGCGTCTTGACACAACATTCTGCAGATGAACAACGACACGCAGGCTTACTGACCGGATATCTACGAGAAAGCCTGTCGTTTACGAAAATGAAACCCACGAAAAGTGATCAAATTTTTTACCACGTGCTGCTGCCTTCGATTCGATTTTTGGTTAAAAAAAGACCTCTTTTGGGATTTTCTTTGCTGTATTTTTACGAGCTCTTTTCCGTACAGCTTTATGCACAATTGCGAAAAAAAGCCGAGAAACAAAAGTTGGTCGAATTGGAGTCCTTGTTTAGACAAATCGAAAAAGATGAATTTCGTCACATCGAATCTATGAAGACTTTCATTCAGCAATACTCCACAGACAGAATCCATCGAGTTTGGTTGAGTGCATTCCTATGGCTCTTTCGACTGGATATTCATATGGGGAAATATGCATTATATAATCGAAGCTTACGCAAGCAGTTTCGACGACTTGGCATTGACCCAGATACCGTTATCAACAAAAGTTCATGGCGTGCCCTTACCCAATGTAGGGACCTCCTCCGAAGGCCGATGCAGTAAAGAAGGCGATATCACATGATCCACCCAACGGTTTCTGGTGGCGAAAACTTCTCTCTTTCTGATTTTTTCCCTTCTCGCGCTTGTGACAGCGTAGAAGATCGCATCCGGCCTTTTTTGGCCTACTATGAAACCGAAAAACAATCTGGATCTGTCTCCTATCAACGAGAAATTCTCTCTGCCATGGGACCTGTGGTGCAAATCAAAACCGCAGAATATCCCCAGGGAAAAGAGATGCTCATGTTGGGGTCCAACAACTACTTGGGCTTTGCCAATGACCCCGACATCCTATCTGCAGTCACCAACGCCATGGAGGCCTATGGCGCTGGTGTAGCAGGCCCCTCCCTTCTCAATGGAACCCATGCCTTACATCGAAAACTCGAGAGAGAAATTGCAAAACTAAAAGGCTGCGAAGATTGCATTCTCTTTCCCAGTGGATACCAAGCCAATTTGGGATGGATCGATGGATTGGTACACAGCGGGGATGCCGTACTCTACGATGCCTATTGCCACGCTAGCGTCATCGATGGCTTATCGCTTAAGCGCTCTCGAGCCAAAATCACTACCAGAAAATTTTCTCATAACGATTGTAATCACCTGCACCTCCTGTTGCAAGAACTACGAAGAGGTGAAATCCGTCGGCAAATTTTTGTTTGTGTAGAGGGGCTTTATTCTATGGAAGGGGATATGGCTCCGTTGCCAGAGATCAGCTCTCTGTGCAAAGAATATGGTGCCTTCTTGATTGTAGATGATGCCCACAGCACCGGTATATTAGGGGACCATGGAGGCGGCGTTTGTGACTTCTTTCATCTCACCGGACAAATTCCCTTGCTGATGGGATCCTTCAGCAAAACATTCGCTCTTACAGGTGGATTTGTGGCTAGCAGCCATAATATATGCCAGTATTTGCGGTATTTTTCTCGTCCCTACCTCTTTTCTGCACATTTGCCTTTAACCTCCACTGCTGCCATTTTGGCTGGAGTGAAGAAAATTACCCTGCAACCAGAGATGCGCCTTCAACTTCGCCAAAAAATCGCCTATTTCTGCCATCGCATGCAGGAAGTCGGAATCAAGATTCACTCTCACTCTCCGATCGTGCCCATTCCCATCCCAGCTACCATAAATATTCGAAAACTCAACTGCGCCCTTCATGATCGAGGTCTATTTGTAAACAGCATCGAATACCCAGCTGTAGCCCAAGAAGCACAAAAACTTCGGGTAAGTTTGATGGTACACCATACCTACGAAATGCTGGAGAAGGCGGTGGAGATTTTTTCTGACGTATTTCGTTCGTTTGGCTTGTGTCAGTAACCATTTTTGTGGAGCCTACGATGAAAAAAACCCTCGAAGCCTATCGCTTTTACTCCATCTTCTACGCACCCATTGCGCTGCTGGCCTATACGTGGATTTGGCGTGGCAATATCTTCAAACAAATTCGGTTCTTTCGCGATAGTTTACAATGCAATCTCCACGTACTCGATTTGGCCACCGGGGATGGCACCTTAACCCGTGCTGCGCTATTGAAACAGAAAACCTATCCAAAACCGCACCTGACCGTACTGGATATTTCCCCTGATATGCTGCGAAAAGCCATTTCCAAGCTCCCATCTGACACGACGGTAATTCAAGGGGATGTGATGAATCTCCCCTTTGAGGCAAACTCACAACCCTTGGTTACCTGCTTTGGAGGGTGCAACTCTTTCCCAAGTGCTGAAGGAGCGCTCCAAGAAATGTATCGTGTCTTGCAACCCGGTGGATACGTACGAGGCTCTGTCTTGCTTCTACCCAAAGCACCATGGAAACAACGAAAAATTCACGCTTGGATTGAAAAAGGGTATCAAAGTGAAGTGATTCACCTCGAGGCTTTTGTCTCTTGGTTGCATCAAGCAGGATTTACCCTTACATCGAAACTTCGTATGGGAGATGTCCTCTTATTTGAAGGCAGAAAAGGGTAGGACACTATGGAAGAAGCACTTCTCATCCAATTGACACGCTGTGATGCAGATATTTACGATGAGCAACACCGTCATCCCCAGGCCGCCTCGGCCGTCGGGGATCCCCACCAAGAAGAGAAACTCCGTCATCCCCAGGCCGCCTCGGCCGTCGGGGATCCCCACCGAAAGAGACAGCATCTACTCTCAAGTACGATCAAATTAGATTGGGACCGATTTTCCTACTTATCCAGATTCAATCAGGTGGATCTCCTGGTGTTGGATCAACTGCGACGTCATGCACCTGCACAGATAGCTAACTTTGCTTCTAAAGACAAGCTACAAAGCCTCGACCAACAAATCGAAAAAGGCATCTTACGCAGAAAGTGGATGCTACAGATTGCAGCAGCTTGCGAAGCGAATAACATCGAATTGATCCTTCTCAAAGGGGCACTATTTGGAGAAACACTCTACCCGACAGCGATCTACAAAAAAATGAACGATGTGGATGTACTGGTGCGCCCTCGAGGGGGCAAACGATTTTGCACCATTCTGCAAGACCTGGGCTTTGCCTCTCTTTGTCCTCCAGCGGAAACATCCGCTTCTCATCATTTGCCCCCTTTTCTCAGTCCTGATGGAACTTGTCTCGTAAGCCCCCACTGGGGGTTATGCGCCTCCACATCCCCATGGAAACCAGAGAGAAAAGAACTGTGGCAGCGAAAAAAATCTCTGACCCTATCCAATGGGGCTACCTGTTTTCAGTTATCCGCAGAAGACAACTTGCTCCATTTGTGCTTACATCTTCCCTTCTACAAAACCGGTCTTCGAGAGCTAGCTGATGTCTACAATCTGTGGGCTAAAAATCGCGAGGCCTTTGATTGGCAGGCTTTTCTCACCCGCGCCGCCCTCTGGCGTGTGCAAGATCCCTGCTATCGTGTACTGGCATTCACCGAGGGTCTTTATGGGTCTTTCTCTCCCCCCTTCGTGTTGCAAGAGCTAGCGCGACACGCCTCTCCCTTGACACGTCTCGATACAAGAACCCGACTGTCCCATTCCTTGCTCACAACCCGATCTGTACACATTGCCAAAGTAGAACGTGCCTTTGCCCAGTTTAAGCTAACCTCAAACAAATGGGACAAACTTCACTTTCTTGCCTTGCAATGGCAGCACACCCTTCATGCCAATTTAGCAGAACGAGAGCGCCTTGTACCGTTTTCTTGGCTGCCCGATCCACTCAAACGAGCGGCTGTACCCGTTCTTCTATGGCGTGCCATGGCCCGTGACCATGGACACTTATCTCTTCTGCAGCTCACCTGGGACAACCTAAAAGAAGGTGGCGCTTGTCTGCTCCAGACAGAATCCACTTCCAGAAATCCGCAACAAGATCGATTTCGTCAATTGGTGAGCCAACTGGAATGAAGCTACACTTTCATCGCACCCGAGAATCAGAACCGTATGGGCAAAAAGCCGACGGTCTTTTTGTACTGCAACAAAAAAAAGTACCCATTCCCTCTTTTGGCGTGTTGCAAGTAAAAGAACAACGACACATGCCACGAGAGTGGTCGATACGCGCGGAAGAAATTTTTTCTCAACTGGGCCATGCCCTCATCGTGCGTTCCACGTTTTTAGGAGAAGATACGGGCACAAGTTCCTTGGCTGGTGTATTTGCTTCCGTCGAGCTTGAAACATCCACCGCCTCTGCCCTATGGGACTGTATACAAACGGTACTTCACTCTTATGCGCCCTATCGTGCCGGTACCGCCCCACGAGAAGAACCGGTTTTGATCCAACGGAAAATCACAGGACTCTACTCCGGTGTGGCCTTTTCTCGCCACCCCCAAAAATTGCTACAAGCCTCTGAGATTCATAAAAAAGCCCCAAAGCGAGGGCGCATCGAATGGGTCGAAGGACCATGCCGTGCTCTGGTAGAAGGAAACATAACACCTCAATCTTGTATCTTTGGGGGTGCCATTCCCTGTGAACTGCAGCCATTTTTTTCTGCCTTGCGTCGATATACTGATCTAGCAGAGCGCCTATGGAAATGCCCCATCGACATGGAGTGGACCTGGGATGGAGAGCACTTTTGGGTATTGCAGGTACGAGCCATTGCAACACCAGAAGCGCTGCTATTTCGGCCTTTGCAACAAGGCTACCACTGGGATTTGCGGGAAACTCGAGAGCGGTTCCCTACCAAGATGACCTTATTGGGATGGTCGTTGCTGGCAGATCATATCCCTCACAACTTCACATCCATGTATGCTCTCCTCGGTATCAGCACCCGAGACCCTCATCAGCATTTTATCTACCACCATGGTTTTATCTACGGGAGAACCCCCAGCAAACAAGCTCTTCGTCTCTCCCTGTGGAAAAGCCTACAGTTTATACGCACTCACTGGCGCACCCTTTTCTCATTCGCAAGACCCTCTTCTCGTGTTTTGGCAAAAATCACATTGGTACACGATTGGATACAACCGGCCTTGGTCCAAATCGAAACCCACTGGGCCCATACCTTGGCCCAGTCTCTCGTGCCTCTTCAGCAGGAAATTGCAAGTATCGATGCCACACCATGGAAACAGCGAGCCGATTTTTTGGCACCTATACTTCGCATTGATACAGCAGCGAAGGATTTCTTCACCCACGATTTTTCGATTTTTTTTCTCAAAAAGTTGGCCCACAAGGTACTGGAAGCCTACTTTGAAGCCCAAGGGGTTTCCCCCATGACCTTACTGCAGTGGATGGAGAACGACACAGAAAGCGCTCTGTCACTACCCCGAACCAGTCATGCCCATCTTCATCTCTCCTGGGATGTAGCAGATTCGACTCTCGAAGAAGCCTTTCCGAACCAAACGTGGCCTGTTCTTTCACCAAAAATCCGAACGACAACCCACGATCTATCCCGCTTTCCAGATACCGTGCGCGCTCTCTATGCCATGCTACTCCGGTTGTGTGAGCTGGATGACGCCATGCATGAATATGCAGGGTACTACCTCTTGGCTTCAAAAAAAATACTACGCCGCTTTGGGGAAGTTCTCCACCAAAGCGGAGAACTTCCGTCGTCCCAGCATATCTATTTTCTTACCAAGTCAGAGCTCTTGCATAAGACGCCCTACTCCCTTGCCTGGATCAGTGATCAGCGTAAAGGCACATTTTCTAGATGGCCCACAGAACCGACCCACTGCGACCTCCCCATCCGTGAAACATCAATTCCCCACTCCACATCTTGGATCGGCGCTAGTCCAGGTGTGGCCCAAGGCCAACTCTGCACCCTCGAAGAACTGCAGCAACATCGCCCTCACCCAGGGGAAGCCTGGATCTTACAAACCCCTGCACCACAGCCAGAACTAGCACTGCTCTTTCCCCGATTGAAAGGCATGATCGTGGGCTCTGGCGGACTTTTGTCTCATGGATTGGTATTGGCGCGTGAATATCACCTACCTGCGGTGATCTGTGGTGCTACCGCTCTTTCTACATTTACCCCGGGTGAGTGGATCGAAATCAACGGTACCCACGGCACGATCCAACGGTTATCTCAGAAAGGAACCCCATGCAACACGCTCCCTCTGTCCAATACCTTGTACTCACCGGTAGCGATGGGGTAGGCAAGTCCACTTTATGTTCTCTCTTGCTACAAGAACTGCAGGCAAAGTTCGGAGTAGAAAAGGTAGCCCTCTTCTCTCTATGGGAGTATGTACAGAAAGGGGAGATATGTACGGTATCTAAAGATGCGCTCTCTTTTGCGACCTCTCTCTCTTCTCGATCCCGCATGAGCCTCTTGCTTTTTTGTTTTTCGCGTGGATTGGAGTTGCTCCATGCAGCGCATCCTCACTTGGAGATTCTGTTGATCGATGGATACTGGTTTAAATATGCTGCCAATGAACGAGCTCGAGGCGTGCCTCCGGAAGAAGCTGATCTGCCTTTTTCTCTTTTACCCCAAGCTGATTTGGTCTTTTATCTACAAGCCGACCCGGCTTGTCTGCTTAAACGCAAAACCACTTTTACCCCTTATGAACTGGGACCAGAGTCTCAAGGAAAATCCCCGCAACTGCAATTTCAACGCTTTCAGCAAAAGCTGAACGGAGAGCTGATGCGCATGTGCGATGCCAACCCACAATGGATCCCCATCCATGCAGATGCCGATATCCTAACCTTGCATCAAGAACTCTTCCAATTCCTCTCGAGCTGGATCCAAACCAAGAGGCGACACAATCGATGAAATCTCCCCCTGTTCTTTTGGTGAATCCCACAGCCTGTGGAGGAAAAGGCGCGGCTAGATGGCGAAAACTCCAATCAGCCCTGCCTTTCCCAGCAACAGTACTGGATATATCTGCCCCCTTCGATTCCATGGCCCTCGATCGCGCGTTGCAGGTGCAGCTCCAGAAAGGTAAACGGCACTTTGTTGCAGTGGGAGGAGATGGCACATGTAATGCAATGGTGAATGGCCTCTTGCGTGCCAGCGCAGCTTGCAACATTCCCTCCTCGGAACTCATTTTCGGTGCAATCGGCACAGGGTCTTCCAACGATTTTCACAAACCGATTTCTACCCGTGTCGCAGGTTTTCCTTGTCGTATGAATTTTGAATCCACTTTACTCACAGATCTTTGTTGGTGGGCTCCAACGGATGGCCCTCGTACCTACTTTCTCCTCAATGCCAGTCTGGGCCTCACCGCAGAGGCCAATGGGTATTTCAATCATCATCTGCATACGGTTAAACGCATTTCAACCCCACTCGCCATTTTTTGGGCTGCCTTGCGCACCTTATTTCTTTACCGCAATCTCTCCCTTCGTCTCTGTCTCTACGGCAACCGAAATATTACCAATCTCGCAATTGTGCGAAATCAACATTTCTCAGGAGATTTTGCCTACCCGACAGGGGAAACACCCGATTCAGGACATTTTCACATTTATTTATGTGACAACCTTTCCAAGTGGGAAAGTCTTCGCACCTTGCGGGAATTTCTCCGCGGGCGCTTCTTTGGTTCCAAGCTCCATCAATGCCGGGGGACCACATTTTACGTTCACAGCGAAACCCCATTTTGGGTGGAAGCCGACGGAGAAGTTTCCCGGCAAACCCATATCACTTTCGGTATTGATCGAGGTCGAGTTCAGTTATGCACCTAACCATGGGACCCGAGTTTTCCACACTGCAGCAGTATGTAAAAAAATTTTCTCGCTCTCCCCTGCAACAAAATGCCTTTTATGAAAGCGACTGTGAACTCCTCGCCTTGCCAACCGGGGGCACCCTTGCCGTAACCGTGGATGCCATTAGCGAAGAAATCATCCATAGCTTATATCAAGATCCCTACACCATGGGATGGGTCTGCGCCGCAGCCTCATTCTCTGATCTTGCTGCATGCGCTGCCACACCCCTGGGTCTCTTATTTTCCAGCCAGTGGGGGCAAGATTGTACAGAGTCCATGAAACACGGCATATACGAAGGGTTCCATGATGCCCTATACGCCAATGGCACCCATCTCTTGGGGGGGGATACTGGAAACGCACAGCATACCATCCTTACCAGTGTTGGTCTTGGACTCTGCGCAACACCACCCCTTCAACGCATGGGCATTCAAGCGGGCGATTATGCCGTAGTCTTTGGCTTAACCGGCATCGGCCCTTGCCTTGCGTACCGATGTCTCCTTGGGCTCCCCGTCAACAGTTTCCCAGAATCCCTCTATCGCCCCCAAGTTCCCTGGCAACAACTACACGCGGCGCGCCCCTATCTGCGAGCCATGATGGACACCAGCGACGGGGTGTTGTCCACACTTCATACGCTATGCGCTCTTAATCGCGTAGGCTTTCACTGGAAATGGGATGAAACCACTATTTCTCCTGTTGCCCATGCCTTTGCTTGTGCCCATACCATCCCCCTCTTTTCCCTCATGATTGCAGAACATGGAGATTTTCTTCAGATGGCCTGCGTACGAGAAGCAGATTTGGCTCACGTACAGGCCCATGCCACCATTCACATACTGGGACAATTTACCGAGACCCCGGAAATTCAACTTCAAACCGAGAAGGGCCTCTTTCTCCCCTCCCTCGAAAATGCCCATCTTTTACATGCCACACCCACGAGCGAGTGGCCGCGGGTCTGTGCTCAACTCCTGGCCTCCCTACGAGAATCTGGATATCCTTGATTCGCCCGCAAAAATCCTCGAATCGTGCCAGCTCCCGCCTCCGTATTGTAGTATTTCTTCCAATAAACAGCTTGCTCCACCAGCCCCTCCGGTACAGCCTCTGGAATACAAGCTAGATAAAATCGGGCTGCTAAACAAGAATATGCCGGTGCTGTAAGTTGTTCCCACTGAACCATGTTCCAGTCCAACACGGGTAGGCCCTTTTCTTGGCTCTGCCTTCGAAGGGCCTGTTGCCACCGAGCCAAACGAGGGTGAGCGGATATGCGCTGGGTCTCTTCAAAGGCCACGCGATCGACCTGCCAAATACCTCCGTAATAGCCAGGGCGATAGGTCTCTGTTCGCATCCCACAGGCAGACTCAGCTCTCGCAATTCTGCGCAAAAACGTAGATATATCTGCCAATTCCGTAGTTGCCCATTGCGCCTGTACGCAGCCCAGCGCCGCCTCTACAACCTCGGGCCCCCGCGAAAAAGGCGTCCACTCAGCCCCCCAACTCCAGGTGCTGATACCCAAAAAGCCGATTAGCGCCCATAGAAAACGCCCCATTACAACCCCCTATTTTTTCTGACTTGCCCTCAGAATACCCGCTCTTTCCCCTATCATCCCCTGACATTTCCCCATAAAAAACCCTGTCTAAATATTCCGCCGTGAGGTATGGGTACGTGCAATGTTTTGCCATATAGAATCGAAAGAGAGGCTCCAGTTTGAAGTTTTTTTTGGATACCGCAAAAATAGAAGAAATTACCCAGGCAGCGGCCATGGGGTTCCTAGATGGGGTCACCACCAATCCCTCCTTGGTGGCACAAACCGGCAAAAGCTACCTGGAAGTGATCCAAGAAATTTGCAAGGTATGTAAAGGCCCTGTTTCAGCTGAAGTACTCGCCACAGACTATGCTGGCATGATGGAAGAAGCGCGTCGCTGGCGCAAGGTTGCCAAGAATGTTGTGGTTAAAATCCCCCTAACAGGCGATGGGCTTCGAGCTGTCAAAACCTGCACAGAAGAAGGCATCCCCACCAATGTGACCCTGTGTTTTAATGCCACCCAAGCTCTATTGGCAGCCAAAGCCGGTGCGACGTATATCTCTCCATTTCTGGGTCGTCTCGACGACATCGGCATTGAAGGTATGGAAGTGGCGCAAGAAATCCGCAGCATCTACCACAACTACGAATTTTCGACCCAAATTTTAGCTGCTTCTCTACGTCATCCCTTGCATGTAAAACAAGCCGCATTATTGGGCGTTGATGTCATCACCATTCCATTCAAACTACTACCGGCTCTTATTCATCATCCATTAACAGAAAAAGGCCTGCAAATTTTCCTCGAAGATGCGAAGAGAATCCCCGCCTGATTTCGT